>CAYVJT010000116.1:0-10318 GCA_964451855.1 uncultured Actinomycetota bacterium | reverse complement strand
GTTCCTCGGGGTCGGTTCCTCGGGGTCGGTTCCTCGGGGTCGCTGGTCGTGACGTGTCGGTACGAAACGTTCTCGCACGGAACGTGCGCGTACGGCGGTTGCGCGAATTCCTCAACCAGGTCGTTGGAGAAATGGTAGGGGGCCCCGGTCCTCCTCGCAAACCTCCGAGCGGCAGCGCACACGCGTCGGGATGTCCACCACGCGACCGGGTGGTTCCGCCCCGCGCACCGACGCTCGACGCGGCACCCGGACCGGCGTACCATCGAAGGTCGCACCGATCCGGACGCTCGGTCCGGCCCTCGGTGCACAGGTCGCCCACCCGGGCATGCGACCCGGCTCCGCCCGCAGGCGTCGAGCCGACCGGTGGACGACCGGCCCCGTACGGATGCGTAGGATCGGCCCGGCAGGCCCGGGTCGACGGACGAGAACTCCGGATGCACCGTGCGGGGCCCTCCGTCGTACCACCACGTTGGCCGTACCACCACGGTGCCGCGTGCCGTGCCGGCGACGCCGAGCACGTGCCCAGCCGAGCCTGTCGGTCGCCCACCCCAGCCTGTCGGTCGCTCGCCCGAGCGCCGACCCAAGCGCCCGCCGACACGATCACACGCCTGGGTAGGGTGCCGCTCACATCCTGGAGGAGGAGTTCGTGGTGTCGCAACCACCACCGCTGGCGTTGAGCCTGCCGATCGCGGGGGTGGACCCTCGTGAAGGGGTCGATCTGGCCCGAACCGCCGCCGAGCGGGGCTACACGGCCGTGTGGGGCTCGGAGGTGCAGGGACCCGATGCGTTCACCACGCTCGGAGCGTTGGCGGTGGCCACCGACCTCGACCTCGGCGTCGCCGTCGTCCCGGCCCAGACCCGCACGGCACTCGTGCTCGCCATGAGCGCGATCTCGCTCGCGGAGCTCAGCCAGGGACGTTTCACCCTCGGCATCGGCGCCTCCTCGGAGCTGATCGTCGAACGCTGGGCCGGCCAGCCCTTCGACCGTCCCCTGACCGCGGTGCGCGAGACGGTGGCCGCCCTCAAGCCGGTGCTCGCCGGCGAGCGCACCGAGCTCCAGGGCGAGGTCATCTCCATCGGCGGCTACCGGGCGCACGCCACGCCGCCCGGTGGGCGGGTCCCGCTCGTTGTGGGCGCGTTGAACCCGAAGGCCTGCCGCGCCGTCGGCGAGATGCAGGTCGACGGGGTCTGCCTCAACCAGCTGGCACCCCACCACGTCCCGATGGTGCTCGACGAGGTCGCGCGCGGCGCCGGCGGGACGCTGCCCGACGACTACCAGGTGGTGGCCCGGTTGTTCTGCGCCGTCACCGACGACGTCCCCGCGGCACGCGAGCTCGTCAAGGCCACGTTCGCCCCCTACATCCTGGCGCGGGCCTACAACCGCTTCTACCGCTGGCTGGGCTACGAGGAGGCCGCCGACGGGGTGCTGGCAGCCAAGGGTGACCGCCGCGCGATGGCCGCCGCGATCAGCGACGAACTCGTCGACGAGGTGTTCTGCCTCGGCACCGTGTCGCAGGTGGCCGCCAAGGTCGCCGCCTACTGCGAGGCCGGGGTCACCACCCCGGTGATCCATCCGCTCGCGCTCGGTCGCGAGCAGGCCGAGGCGACCCTCTGGCCCCTCGCCGAGGCCTGGTCCACGGCGTAGTCGCACGGCAGGGGCACGGGGGCGCGGCGTCCTCGGTGGAGAACCGATCGTCCACCGAGCCGACCGACAGCACGACGGCGCGATCGGTGTCCTTGGGGACATCAAGAGCCTCGTCCGGCGTGCCGATACGTCCTACAACCCCTCGGCAACACGGCCGAGGCGAGGGAGGTGGGTAGGTGGATCAGCGCGGCCGAGGGCACTCCCTCAACGGACAGGGCGCAGCAGGCCGAGAGCAGGTCGTCCGTGACGCAGCCCCCTACGAGGTGCAGGTCCCCATCCCCGACGATGGGCACGTGACCGTGGACATCCGCGAGCGCCGAGCGGACGTCGTCGCGCGGCTGCTCGCGATGGAGGTCAGCCCCCGCACGTTGATCACGCTCCTCCCCGAGTGGGAGCGACTGATCCTCACCGTCGCTGCCCAACACACGGCGAGGCGCTGACCGCACGCGCCCGTCCCTCTGGCCGGCATCGCTCCCACCCACCGGGGTCCAACGGTGGTCGAGCGGTGTCGACACCGTCTCCGCTGCTGCGGTGTGGCAGCCTGCGCAGGAGCCGGCCGGAGCAGCAGGATGACCTCAGCAGCGACACCAGCAGACGAGGACAGCACCGACGCCTGGCGCCCCCTCGCGGGACGCCGGGTCCTGATCACCGGTGCCTCACGCGGCCTGGGCGCAGCCACCGCCAGACGCCTGGCACGCATGGGCGCCGAGGTCATCGTCACCTACCGCAGCAACGGCGAGGCAGCAGCGCAGGTCGTCGCCGACTGCGCGGCAGCCACACCCGGAGCCAGGGCCGAAGCGCTCGACCTGCTCGACGAGGACAGCGTCCGCGCGCTCTTCGCGGGACTCACCGAGCGCGGCGACCACCTCGACGTGGTGATCGCGAACGCGGCCGCGACCGCGTTCAAGCCGCTGCTGGACCTCAAGCTGCACCAGATCGACAAGACCTTCACGATCACGATCCGCCACTTCCTGCTGATGGCACAGCTCGCCTTCCCGCTGCTGGAGCCGCGCGGTGGACGGATCGTGGCCATCAGCGGCGCAGACACGGTCGGCTACATCCCCGGCCACGGTCTGCTGGCCGCCGCCAAGGCGGGGATGGAGACCCTCGTCCGCTACCTGGCGTGCGAGCTCGGGCCCCTCGGGGTCACCGCGGTCGGGGTGCTGCCCGGCTTCGTGGACACCGACTCGATCCGCACCATGGCCGGCCCCTACCACGACAAGCTTGTCGCCGCGGAGCAGCGCACCCATCCGCTGCGGGAGGCGGCGAGCCCGGACGACGCCTCCGAGGTCGTCGCGCTGACCTGCCTGCCGGAAGCACGCTGGCTCAACGGGCAGGTCATCCAGAACGACGGCGGTGGACTGTTCGCCTCGCTCGGACGCTTCGGCCAGGCGTGGGCGATGCTCCCCGACGAGGCCGCACGACCCGACGTCTCCGAGGCGCCGATGCTGCGCGATACCGACGTGTAGGTACGCAGCCGGGTAGGCACGCAGCGCCCAGGCCGCCAACCGAAGCGAGCTCTCAACCCGTTGGACACGGTCGCGCGAGCAGGTGCCACACCGGATCGGTCGCATCGACCGGTGTGGGTGGCAGCGGACCCCACCGTCCGATGGGCTCGAGTCCCGCCTCCGCGAGCAGCAGGTCGAGCTCGCCGGGGGTGATCACGCTGGCGTCCAGGTCGTCGACCAGCACCGCCCCGTCCGCGAACCGGTAGGTCAACCGCGCCTGCCGGCGACCGGCGCCCGGCTCGAACCCGACGCTCTCGATCGTGACCTCGATCGGGGCGCCGCCGTCGATCGGGTGCAGCTGGCCTACGGCCTGGGCCGGCAGCCCCGCGAGCCACCAGGGACCGAGCAACTGCAGCGCGACGTGCCCGTCGGGCCGGCAGCAGCGACGTGCCGTCGCCAGCACACCCCGTCTCGCGTCCAGATCGGCGGCCTCGTTCAAGAGCGACGACGGGAGCGCGACCAGCCCGTGGTCCGGCCCACCACCGACCGCCTCCGGGTCCGCGACGTCGGCACACACCACCTCGACGTTGCCGTTGTCCCCAGCCGTGCGCTGACGCAGCCGTGCCGTCATGTCCGGATCACGTTCGACGGCGGTGACGTGGCTTGCGGCCGCGGCGAAGGCCCGGGTCAGACGACCCGTGCCGGCACCGAGCTCCAGCACCCGACCACCCGGCGCGGACCTGGCCTGGTCGAGCCACCACCGATCGGTCCCGAGCAACGGCAGCCGGTCGTAGAGCTCGACGCGCGACGTCACGATGCGGATACCTCGGCGTCGACATCGGATGCCGCGGCCTCCCGTGGCTGGGCGACGTGGACGGGACGCAGCTGGCGGAGCCGCCAGGCCAGCCCCGTGCGACGGTCGGACGGACGGTCGTGCCGGGCGGCGGTGCGCAGGGCGGCGGACTGCCCCACGATGATCAGCGCCCGCTGCGCCCGGGTCACCGCGGTGTAGACGAGGTTGCGCCACAGCATGACGTGGTGCGAGCGGTCGCAGACGAGCACGACCACGGGCCACTCGCCGCCCTGGCTCTTGTGCACCGTGACCGCCCAGGCCGAGGTCAGGTCGCGTGCCTGCTTGCGGTCGTAGGTCACCTCGCCGCGGGGGAAGGCGATCCGGATCGTGCCATCCGTGGTGGACAGGTCGACGACCTGGCCGACATCGCCGTTGGCGACATCGAGCTCCGCATCGTTGCGGGTCTGCATCACCCGGTCCCCGATGTGGAAGCCCGCGATCGCCGGGCGCCCCTCCGCCGGGTTGAGCTCGGCCTTGAGCGCAGCGTTGAGCGCGTCCACCCCGGCGGGACCGCGGTACATCGGGGCCAGGACCTGCACGTCATCGACAGCGACCCCGAAGTACTCCGGCGCGCGGGTGGCGACCGCCTGCACGACGCGTGGGGCGATGGCGTTGCGTGCACCCTCCTCCGCGAGGAAGACGTCGCCGTCGATCCCGCGCAGCTCGCCGATCTCTCCGGCCAGCAGCTCCCGGGCGAGCCCGACGATGCGGCTGTCGGCCGCCTGCCGGTGGACCTCGGTCAGCTCGGTGACGGGGACCGCACCGCACCGGACGAGGTCGCGGAGGACGTCGCCGGGCCCCACCGACGGCAGCTGGTCCGGGTCCCCGACCAGCAGCAGGTGCGCGCCCTCCTCGACGGCGGAGACCATGCGTTCCGCGAGCCGCGTGTCGCACATCGACACCTCGTCGACCACGACGAGGTCGAAGGGCACCTGCTCGAACCGCCCGTAGCGGAAGCTGAAGCCGCCGTCACCGGTCGGCCGGGCCTCCAGCAGCCGGTGCACCGTCATCGCGGGGCGGTCGACCAGTTCCTCCAGGCGCTTCGCGGCACGACCGGTAGGCGCGCACAGGGCGAACTCCAGCCCGGCCTCCTCGACGGCGAGCACCACCTCCTCGACGGTGCGGGTCTTGCCGGTGCCCGGGCCGCCGGTGAGCACGGTGACCGGATGCTCGAAGACCGCCCTGACCGCGCGGGCCTGCCCCGCGGTCAGGTCGGGCGACGGCTCGATCCGGTCGGCGAAGGGCCGCAGCCGGGTGCGTTCGACCGCCAGCAGCCGCGCCACCCCCTCGGCGAGGTCCTGCTCGACCCGCAGCGCCTCAGGGGTGGAGACCACCGGCTCATCCGCGACGGTCTCCTCGGCGAGCGCACCCTCCGCGATCGCGGTCGCCACACCGTCCTCGGCGACGATCCGGTCGACCCCCAGCAGCTGCGCCGTGGCGTCGACGCACGCAGCGCGGGGCAGGTGCTGGTGCCCCTCGGACCGCCGGGCGGTGGCCACCGCCGCCCGGGCACCAGCGGACAGGCGCCGAGGATCGGTGGCCTCGATCTCGAGGTGGCTGGCGAGCCGGTCGGCGTGCGCGAACCGGACCCGCTCGGCCTCGAGCAGCGCGTAGGGGTTGGCGCGTGCCACCTCGACGGTGTCGGCGCCGAACCGGGCATGTGCCGCGCGAGCGACATCCATCGGCCAGCCGCAGGGTTCGACGAGGCGGACCAGCTCCGCGAGGACGAGGCCCTCGCGCCACGCACGGTGCAGCTCCTCCGCGTGGTCATCGGGGATCCCGGCCGCCTCGGCGAGCCGCTCGGGCTCGTGCTCGATCACCCGGCCGGCACCGCTGCCGAAGGTGGTCAACACCCGCTGGATGCTGCGCTCGGGCACCTCGGAGAAACGCTCGGAGCTGAGGAAGCTGCGCAGGCCGGCGACCGTGGTCGGCACCGTCTGCTCGTAGAGCAGGGCCTCGAAGGTCTCGCCGTAACGGGGATGGGTGGTCCATCGCCCGGACACCGTGATGGTCTGTCCCTCGACCACGTTGGCGAGGGGCCCCGCGCAGCGGGCGCCACCCTCCCCGTCCTCGCGCTCGAGCTCGATGACGCCGAACCCGGACGCGTCGTCGGCGTAGCGCACGCCGACGACCTCGCCCGTGAGCTGCTCGTCGGTGGCGAGCAGCCGGTCGGTCACGCCCCGGCCCTCGACTCCGGCGTCTCCCCACCGTCGGTGACGTCGTGGAGCGGCTCGCCGACGGGCTGCAGCGGAGCGGGAGCCTCGTCGATGACCTCCTCCATGGCGCGTTGCGCGAGGACCCAGCCGACCGCGAACCCGATCGCGAAGGCGACGCCGAGCAGCAGCGTGGTACCGACCCGTCGACGCCAGCGCATCCGACGTGACAGCGGCAGGTTGTGCGCCACGTCAAGGGCGCGTTCCGAGTACTCGTGGCCCTTCTCGCGAGCCACCTCGGCACGGTCGAGCAGTTCCCCGGCCATCCCGAGGCCGCGCACGATCAGGCGCGGGACGGCCATCAGTACCCCGATGAGACCGCGGAAGGCCGTGAGCAGGTCGATCACGAGCTTGCGGAGCACCGGCTCGAGGTCCTCGGCACGGTCCCGCACGGCCTCGGAGGCCTCGGTGGCCGCATCACGCACCTCGACGACGCGCTCGCGGGGGTCACCGACCCGCTCACGCACATCCTCGGCGAGGTCCATCGCCTCCGCGGTGAGCCTGCGGGTGTGCTTGGCCGCCTGCTTGGAACGCTTGCGCAGGTCGAGGTCGTCGATCAACTCGCGCGGACGCTCGGTCACCGCTCCGAGGACACCGGTTGGACTGGCCATGAGCTCCCTCCTCGTCGTTGCCCTCGAACGTAGCGGAGTAGGTGGCCGGCGGACAGCGACCTCGTCCGCTGTGGAGCTCAGTCCGTCGTGTCGCCTTCGGGACGTGCCACCGACCAGCGCAGATCGCAGCGCGCGGCGATCTCATCGAGCAGGTCCCCAGGTGGCGACACGACCGCAGGAGACTGCACGCCGGCGGGCGGGTCGTTCGCGAGGATGGCTTCGGCGACGGCGACCGCGCTGACCGCCGTGAGGCCGTACACGTCGTGGCCGTAGGCCCACGCGCGGGCGACACCGTCCTGACCTTCGGCCTCGGCGACGCACCCCCACCGGGTGCTCGCCCGGACCGCGAGGGATGGGCCGACCGGACCGCCCTGGAGCAGCCGCTGCACGCTGCGCCGGGCTGGCGCCCACCGGGTCAGGTTCGCGCCCATCTGCCCGAGCTCCGCCTGCCACGTCGGCATGGCCACGTAGGTCCGGACGGTGCGCACCCCTGGGACGTGACGAGGCACCGTCAACGGCTCGCCTCCGGGGATACCAGCGGCGTGACGGGGACCGACGGGCCGCGGGAACCAGGCGAGCCGCCGCGCCTCCAGCGGGAGCTCCTCGACGAGCTCCTCGTCCACGAGCGCCAGCCCACGGTGGCCGAGCATCGACGCGAACGTCCTGCGAGTCCCGGCGGAGGAGCGTCGCACGAACCGTCCGGTCCGCGGGATCGTGTACGCCACGTGCACCTCGGAGGGCCAGGCCACCGCTCCCGCCGCCAGCGCCGCGAGCAGGTCCCCGGTGAGGAACTCGAAGCCGGCCGCGGAGACGGCGACGACACCGGCCTCGCGGGCGGGGACGTCGCGTTCGGTCACCGCCCAGTGGACGAAGGGCTGCTCCCCGGTCACGTCGACGTAGTGGGTCCCCGTGGCCAGCGCGGCGTCGAGGACCCCACGTCCGAGCACGTCGAAGGGTCCGACGGTGGTGAGCAGCACGTCGACCCCCTCGAGGGCGCGCTCCAGCGACGCCGGGTCGGTCACGTCGGCCGTGCGGATGTCGGTCAGGTCGGCGGCACGGAGCGCGGGGGTGCCGGGGATGTCGGGGCCGTCGGTGGTGTCGGGGGCGTCGGTGGTGTCGGGGGCGAGGTCCTCGGCGGCTCGCACGTCTGGCGTGAGGCTCCCGGACACCTCGACGCCCTCGCCGGTGTCGTCGGCTGCCAGCACCCCACGGATGCGGTCCGGGTCCCGACCGATGAGCACGGGTCGATGGCCCTGTCGCAGCGCCTCGGCGACGACGAGCCGGCCGGTGAAACCGCTGGCACCGAGGACAGCGAGCGTGGACACAGGCGCACAGCTCCGGTCGGCGACGACATCGAGGCTGCAGCGTAGGGGCGAGAAGCGCGGAGCTTCGCGCGCGTGCTGCCCAGGGTCTGCAGGACCTCCCGACCCCCGTCCGAGCAGGGTGCGTGACTGGAGGGTCGCCGCCTGCGAGGATGGCGCCCCCCGCCGTGCCAGCATCGCCGCCCCGAGGTAGCCGTGACCGCGACGCAGACGCTCCCGACCGATGGGGCGGTCATCGTGCGGCTGCGGGCTCCGGACCGGACCTGGATCAGCGAGCTGCCCGTCGTGCCCGGCTCGCGCACGCTGACGGTGACCGTCGGACGTGCCGACCTGTTGCCCGTGCCGGTCGAGGAGCTGATGTCTCGGGGCTACCGCTTGGTCGGCGTCGCGGCCGAACACCGTCCGATCGGCCCGACGGTGGACGTGCTCGTCCCGGCCGACCTGCGCGAGTCCGAGCCGCAGTGGTGGCAGCAGCTCAAGCCCCTCTCCGAGCGCGTCTTCGACCTGCGGATGGGACCGGTCCGCACGGTCCTCGCAGCAGAGATCGACGTGCACGTCCGCCACGCCGAGCTGTAACGCGCGGTCCGTGCATCAAGCGCTCAGCTGGCACGCTAACTGCAGCTAGCGCTTGCAATAGTACGCACCCAGGCCGTATGCTTGCAAGCAGCGGATCGAGGTGCCCTCGGTTCGGTGGGGGGATGGAGACCCCGCGTGGCTCCCGTGAGTGACGTTCGGCTCCCGCTCCGTCCCCCTTCCCGATCGATGGCTCCTCGGCCCGTCCCCCCGCACTCCCCGCGACCCCGAGCTCCCGAGCTGACCGAAAGGCACGCAGATGGCCACCACGAAGAAGGCCGCAACGACCAAGAAGACCGCCGCGGCATCCGCGTCGACGGCGAAGAAGACCCCGGCCAAGAAGAGCACCAAGAAGGCAGCGACCAAGAAGGCCACCACGGCCTCCAAGCCGTCGAGCCCGAAGCGTCCTCCCCTGCGCGAGCGCGAGCCGATCGTCGTGCTCGAAGATGCCGGCTACGCCGTCACGGGCGTGCTCGGTGACGTCGTCGAGCTGGCCAAGGACCTGCCGGTGCGCGCCGAGGGCCTGTGGCGCCAGGTCGAGACCACCGCGAAGGACACCCCGAAGCGGATCAAGGACCTGCGCACCGAGGCTCCGACCAAGCTCGAGTCGCAGCTTGCCGAGCTCCGCGAGCGGGTCACCAAGGATGGCGGCCGGCTGGTCACCACCTTCGAGAAGGCGTTCGACGGCAAGGCGGCCGAGGGCCGCAAGCTGATCGCCCAGGTCAAGCAGGACGAGCGCATCTCCACGCTGCTCGAGCGCACGGCGACGAGCCGGTCGCAGGCCAAGGCCGCCGTCACCTCGGCGACCAAGACCGCGGACGTCGCGATCGATGCGGGGAAGAAGCAGCTCGACGTCGCTCGCTCCCAGGCCAAGGGTGCGGTGACCGCTGCCAGCAAGACCGCTGAGAAGGCGCGCGAAGCCAGCAAGCCGCAGGCGGAGACCGCGAAGGCCAAGGCGAAGGCCGCGGCGACGTCGACCAAGAAGACCGTCGAAGAGGTGACCGACGAGGTCGCTGAGCCCACGAGCTGACGTACTCCCGACCGCCCGACCCGACGGCGTCTCCTTCGTGAGAAGGGGGCGCCGTCGCAGTATCGGACCCCTCGCCCACGGCTCCCGCCCGCAGGCTCGCATCCCGAGCTCCACGTCCCCCGGTCGCGCAGCCTCCGTCGCTGACCGCCTGGGCGGCGTCTGGGCCGATCGGCCGGCACTAGCCTGGTGGGCACCGACCGATCCCCGGTGGGCACCGAACGAGCCTGAGGACCGACCGTGAGCCTGCACGATCAGATCGAGGCCGACCTGCGCACCGCCATGAAGGCGCGCGACAAGGCCAAGACCTCGGCCCTGCGGATGCTCGTCGCCGCGCTCAAGAACCGAGCCACCGCCGATGGCCTCAGCCCCCAGGGCCGCCTCGACGACGAGGTGGTCCAGAAGGTGCTCGCCTCGGAGGTCAAGCGACGCCGCGAGGCGGCCACCGCCTACCAGGAGGCTGGCCGCGCCGAGTCTGCTGCCTCGGAGACCGCCGAGGCGCAGATCTACGAGGCCTACCTGCCCGAGCAGCTCTCCGACGAGGAACTCGCTGCCATCGTCGATCGGGCGATCGCCGAGACCGGCGCGCAGACCCCCAAGGAGATGGGCCAGGTCATGAAGACCGC
>CAYVJT010000115.1:0-11863 GCA_964451855.1 uncultured Actinomycetota bacterium | reverse complement strand
ACGGGCGGCCTGCCACGATCGACCGGCTCGACGCGCGCACGACCTCGGCGATCGCGGATCTCGCTGCGCTCCTGCGGCAGGTCACCGAGGCACGCCGTTCCGGGGTGAGCCGTGACGCCCAGCTACGCGAGCTCGCGGCATGGTGCTGGGCGGCGCCATCCGACGCCGACGCGGCGGCGCTGTGGGCGGTGGCCGCGGGGGTCCGCTCGGCACGCCACCTCGCTATCGCTGCCGAGGACCCGAGATGGTCCGCGCCGACGGCAGCTGGTGGCAGGCGCCACCGGTACCGGTCTCCACCACGTTGCGCGAGCACGGTCGCGCCCCCAGCCCCGGCCGGCGCCCCTGCCCGACGACCGGGTCGCAGGCGAGTACGGGCGGCGGGGGCCCGTTATCCCAGTTCGACCTGGATCGCGTGGTCGTGGCCATCCGAGACCAACGGGACGAGGCCGTCGGGCTCCAGCGGCGCCCCGTCGAGGAGGAGGGTGCTGACACCCCGGCACACGCCTTCGGGATTGTCGACGGTGATCCGGTACACGCTTCCCCGGTGACGATACGTGATCTCGAACCCCGGCCAGGCGCGCGGGATGCACGGATCGATGCGCAGCGCCTCCCCCACTCTTCGCAGGCCGAGGATCCACTCGATGCCAGCCCGGTACATCCATCCCGCGGCCCCCGTGTACCACGTCCAACCCGCCCGTCCGGCGTGGGGCGGCTGCGAGTAGACATCGGCAGCCACGGCGTACGGCTCGCCCTTGTAGCGGTTGAGGTTCGCGCGGCTGCTGGCGTGCTGGATGGGGCTGAGCAGGTTGAACAGGTCGACGGCCTCGTCCCCGTCGCCGAGCATGGCCGCAGCCACGATCGACCACGTTGCGGCATGCGTGTACTGACCCCCGTTCTCCCGCAGCCCGGGCGCGTAGCCCTTGATGTAGCCCGGATCGAGATCCGTTCGGTCGAAGGGTGGGGCGAACAGCAGCATGAGGTGGTCGTCGGGACGTTTCAGCCGGAGCAACGCGGACGACATCGCCGACCGGCCTCGTAGCTCGTCGGCGGCGCCGGAGATCACGGCCCACGACTGTGGGATGGCATCGATCTGGCACTCGTCGTTGGAGGACGAGCCGAGCGGCGTACCGTCGTCGAAGAAGGCCCGCACGTACCACTCTCCGTCCCACGCCGTCTCCTCTACCGCGGCTCGGACCTCCTCTGCGATCCGCCGCCACGTTGCGGCTCGTTGGACGTCGCCGCGCGACTCGGCGAGGGGGGCGAAGTCGCGCAGGTTCGTGACGAGGAACCACGCCAACCAGACGCTCTCGCCACGGCCTTCCCGACCGACGCGGTTCATGCCGTCGTTCCAGTCCCCGGCACCGATGAGCGGCAGGCCGTGGCTTCCGAGAGCGAGGCTCCGGTCCAGCGCCCGCGCGCAGTGTTCGTACAGCGACGAGGTCTCCTGCGACCGCGTCGGCTCGAAGTAGGTCTCCTGCTCCTCGTCGCCCAACGGTGGCCCATCCAGCCAGGGGACGCGCTCGTCCAGCACGGCGACGTCGCCGGTCGTCCGCAGGTACTGCGTGACGGCGTACGCGAGCCACACGCGGTCGTCAGAGATCCGGGTCCGGACACCACGTCCGGTCGGCGGGTGCCACCAGTGCTGGACATCGCCTTCCGGGAACTGGCGGGCAGCGGCCCGCAACAGATGTTCACGCGCGAGGTCGGGGCGGGCGTGGGCGATCGCTGCCACGTCCTGCAACTGGTCACGGAAACCGTAGGCGCCACCCGATTGGTAGAAGGCCGATCGTGCCCAGATGCGGCAGGACAGGGTCTGGTAGCCGAGCCACCGGTTCAGCAGCAGATCCATCGATCGCTCCGGTGTTCGCACCTGGATCGTGCCGAGCACGTCATCCCACATCTCGCGGACGTCCTGCAGCAGGGCGACGAGGTCGGTCGACCGGTACCGCTCGATCAGCTGCCTCGCCTCCTCGGCGGTCTCCGCCTCGCCGAGCAGGAACCGGACCTCGACGGTCTCGCCCGGCTCGAGTTGCAGCGACGTGCACAGGGCGGCGCAAGGATCCGATCCGGCGCCGGTGCGTCCGGAAAGGACCGTTCCCCGTTCCTGAGACACGGGATGGTCGAGGCTGGCGTTCCGTCCCAGGAACTCGAGCCGATCGGTCGTCCACGACGTCTGACGGCCACCGAGGTCCGCGAACGCGACGCGGCCGGCGAACTCCCCGTTCCAGGCGTTGCGGGCGAAGATGGCGTTCGAGTGGCTGTCGTGCTCGGTGACCACGTGCGCCGCCGACGTCGTCCGGGAGACGCCGAGTACCCACTCCACGTACGCCGTGACCGACAGCCGTCGCGTCCGCTTGCTGCGGTTCTGCACGCGCAGTCGGGAGATCTTGACCCGATCCGAGGGTGGGACGAACTGCACGAGGCGGAGGTCGATCCCGTGGGAGGCATGCTCGAACGAGGTGTAGCCCTGCCCGTGACGGATGACGTACGACGAGTCCTCATCGCGGATCGGAACAGCGGTCGGACCCCACACGAGGCCGGAGTCCTCGTCGCGCACGTAGAACACCTCACCGGGAGGGTCGCTGACGGGATCGTTCGACCACGGGGTGAGCTTGTTCTCGCGGCTGTTCTCCGACCACGTGAATCCTCCTCCCAACGCGGAGACCTGGAACCCGAACTCGGGGTTCGCCACGACGTTGATCCAGGGCGACGGGGTCCACTGACCAGGACCGAGGACGACCACGTACTCCTTGCCGTCGGACGCGAAGCCACCGAGGCCGTTGAACTGCTCGAGGTCCAGCCGGGGCGGTGTGGCGATGGCGGTGCTCGGACGGGTGGGACGTTGCGCCGCAGCGACCGGACCCGCACGGATCCTCTGGGAACGGATCACGTGCTCGGCGAGCGTTCCGGCGGTGGCTCGCACCTCGACACGCGCTGCCGCACGCAGGAGTCCACGTTCGGTGTCCGACAGCAACTCGTCACGCAGCACATAGACCTCGCCGGGCGTCGCACCACCTACCAGTCGCGTGGCACGCACCATGCCCTCGAGCACCTGCTGGAGTCCCGGCGCGTACGAGGCCCCGGTCGCGTTGATGACGACGAGGTCGGCACCGAGCCCCTTCAGCCGCCAGTACTCGTGAGCGTGCAAGAGCTGACGAACGACGTCGAGTTCCTCCTCTCGTTCGATGTGGACGAGCGCGATCGGCAGGTCACCGGAGATGCCGTGGCGCCACAGCCCACGCTGGCCGAGCCGGTTCGCAGCCAGGATGTCCGGCGCCGCCCGCAAGGACGGATCTGCGTAGATGAGCCGGTTGGCGAGCCGCTGGTAGAGATGTGCTTCGTCCTGGTTGACGCGAAGATGGTGAAGCTGGACCTGGGCGTGGGTCCACGCCAACGAGCTCTCGCGATCGAACGCCGATGGTTCCCGGTACTTCTCCGCGACCTCGATCGCCTCATCCCGCGAGGCGGCGACCAGGGTGGTCACCACGACGCTGACCGTGCGTCCCGCCGGGATCGACACGCGCTGGCGGATGCTGACGATCGGGTCGAGGACGGTCCCGACGGTGTTCGACAACGGACCCCCGTCGATCACCGACAAGGGCGTACGGATGCCGCGCCCTCGACCGAGGAACCGAGCCCGGTCCGTTTCGTACTCCTGGGGATACCCGGACTCGCCTTCGACCGTGAGCAGATGTGCCAACCACACCGGTGCCTCGTCGGAACCCCGGGGCCTCCGCGACGCGAGCAACGTGTCGATCTCGGCTACCCACTCGGTCTGCACGAACAGGTTGGAGAACGCCGGATGCGCCTCGTCGGCGGCCTGGGTCGCCAAGACGACCTCGGCATAGGAGGTGATGTCGATCTCGCGCTGGTGGGACCCCCGGTTCGTCACCGACAACCGCCGGAGCTCGGCGTCGTCCTGAGGCGAGACGATCACATCGAGGGCGATCTTCAGCGACCGGTCCCCTTGGACGATCCGGGCCCGGTCCTCGGTGTAGACGACCTCGTACTCGTCGAACCCTGCAGCCGCGGGCTGGAAGCCGGCGGACCACACCTCGCTCGTCGCGGCGTCCCGCAGGAACACGAAACTGCCCCAGCAATCTCGCGTCGGGTCCTCTCGCCACCGCGTGACGGCGAGGTCCCGCCATCGGCTGAAACCTGACCCGGCCGCGGTGATCATCACCGAATAGCGGCCGTTGGAGAGCAGGTGGCTGCGCGGCGTGACGTCGTGAGGAGACTCGAAGCGCCGCAGCGTGGGTGCCACCAGGTCACGGACCTGCGGAGCTTCCAACACGTCCTCCGCACGCGGGCGCGCCAGCGTGACCGACCGAGGAGTGCGTTCCTGGAGCAGCAACTCCGTGGCACGGACGAGCGGATGGGCATGGAACCGTCGCTGGGTCGCACCCTCGTGGACCACGTTGCCCAGCGACACCAACGACATGCCCTGGTGGTGTGCCATGTAGGTACGAACGACGGCGTGTCGCTCACCGGTCGGCACGCTCGTCGGCGTGTAGTCCACGGACTCGTAGTAGCCGAAGTCACCCAACGCACCCACCTGACGGAGCCGACGGAGGTTCGCCAGTGCCGCCTGTGGGTCGACCATCGCCGCCAGTGCCGTCGCGTAGGGCGCGACGACGACGTCAGCCCCGAGCCCGCGGCGCAGACCCAGACCGGGGACGCCGAAATCGGAGTACTGGTAGGTCAGCTCGACGTCCCGGATGTTGTGCGCAGACTCCGAGATGCCCCACGGCACGCCGCGTTCGGCCCCGTACGCGATCTGTCGCTGCACGACGTTGACGCACGTCCCGTCGAGGAGCCCCTGAGGCGGCTGCCGCATCACCAGCATCGGCATGAGGTACTCGAACATCGACCCCGACCACGACACGAGAGCTGCACCGCGTCCGACCGGTGTGAGTGTCCGCCCGAGGACGAACCAGTGTTGCGGGGGGACGTCCCCCTTGGCGATGGCCACGAAGCTGGCGAGGCGCGACTCGGAGGCGAGAAGGTCGTAGCAGCTCGGATCCAACGTGGCGTCGGCCAGCCGGTAGCCGATCGACAGAAGCTTCCGCGACTCGTCGAAGAGGAAACGGAAGTCCATCGCGTCCACCAGGCCCTCGGCACGCAGTGCGAGCGCGTGCATCCGGTGGACGATGTCGCTGCGACCGGGTCCGTCCGACACGGTCGCTCCTGCGGCGATATCGCGCCGGTGGGCCGCGACGCAGGCGCGGACCGCCGTCGCCCACACGAGACCATCCTCGAACTGGCCCGGCCCGCCATCGGCGTGCAGCGCACGCGCCACGTCCACCAGATCGTCTCCCGACGCGGCCAGAGCATCGAGCCGAGCACCCCACCCCTGTTCTGACGGCAGCGGCTCATCGACGAGCGACATCACGGCCCCGGCGGCCTCTCGGAGATGCTCAGCGCTGACCGTGTCGGAGCGGACCGCACGCATCGGATGGTCGGCGGCATCGAGTGTCAGCAGCGTCGCATCGCGGACGCCGTCGAGCACTCGCTGGCCGAGGACGGGCGTCTCCGTGGCTTCACGGCAGGCCTGCGCGGCAGCGAGCAGATGACCGGCCAGGTTGCCACTGTCGACGGTCGAGACGTAGAGCGGCTCGAGGGGATGCAGGTCGCCCGTGTCGTACCAGTTCAGGAGGTGCCCACGGAACGTCTGCAGGCGGTCCACGGTGTCCAGGGTCCGCTCCAGCCGATCGGCCAGATCGACGATGCCGATCCAACCGAAGTCGTAGGCGGCCGTGGTCGACAACAGCGACAAGCCGATGTTGGTTGGCGAGGTCCGGCGGGCGATCACCCCCTTGTCGTCGTGTTGGAAGTTGTCGGGCGGCAGCGCGTTCTGCTCGTCGGACACGAACGTCTCGAAGAACCGCCATGTCCGTCGAGCGATCAACCGGAACTGCTCACGCTCCTCGGAGGACAGCGGATGTCTGCGAGGAGCGCGGGGCGGCGTGGAGATCCACTGCACGAACAGCGGTGACGCCAACCAGACCGATCCGATCGCGGCGAGCAGTGGCCACGACGACGGATCGAACGCGACAGCGAGCGCGACGCCAACCGCGGCGAGTATCACGCCCCATCGCATGGAACGGTAGAACGAGCGCGGGCGGAGGTCGCTGCCATAGCCCGCGTGGGCGGCCGACGTCCACTCCAGCAGTCTCCTGCGGGTGAGGTACAGACGGCCGAGGGTCCGCAGTATCGCGTCGGCCATCAGGCGAGCCTGGTGCGCGAGGGTCACGAGCCAGACGAGCACCTGCATCAGCGCCGTCTCCACGTCGCGAACGACGGCTCGCAGGTGGCTGCGCATCCCGATGCGGCGCCCCGGACGCAGACCATCGAGGACCGGGATGAAGGCCGGCACCGCCACCGACCCGACCACGACGGTCAGCCACCACATCGCTGCCGGCGCCTCGACCGCCACCGCGGCCAGCGTCAAGGCGAACGAGGACGGCGCAACCAGCGACCGTCGCAGGTTGTCGATCATCTTCCAGCGGCTCGGCGTCGACAACCGGTAGGTCGCCTGATCGCCTGAGCCGTCCCTGGCGTGACCCAGGATCCACGGCAGCAGCTGCCAGTCCCCCCGGACCCAGCGGTGTCGGCGGCGGGCGTCCACCTCGTAGTTGGTCGGGAACTCCTCGAACAACTCGATGTCCGTGGCGAGGCCGGACCGCGCGAACGCGCCCTCGAACAGGTCGTGGCTCAACAGCACGTCCTCGCCGACCTTGCCGTCGAGTGCCTGCTCGAACGTGTCGACGTCGTAGATCCCCTTGCCCGTGAAGGACCCCTCCCCGAGCAGGTCCTGGTAGACGTCGGAGATCGCTGCCGCGTACGGGTCGACGCCGCCCCCTCCGGTGGTGATCCGCTGGTAGGTGGTGCTCGCGGGCCCCGTCGGCAGCGACGGGGTGACGCGCGGCTGCAGGATCCCGTAGCCCTGGATCACCCGACCGCGGGACGGGTCGTAGACCGGGTGGTTCATCGGATGCGCCATGGCGCCGACCAACCGGTACGCCGCCCCCTTGGGGACCCGGGTGTCCGCGTCGAGGGTGATCACGTAGCGGACATCATGCGGCACCGTCGGCGGCACCTCGCCGACAGGCAGGAAGCTCGTCTCGGTGGAGCCTCGCAGCAGGCGGTTGAGCTCGTGCAGCTTCCCGCGCTTGCGCTCCCACCCCATCCAGCTGCCCTCGGACGGGTTCCAGAGTCTGCGTCGATGCAGCACCAGGAACCGCTCACCGCCTCCAGGCGGAGCTGGATACGCCTCGTTCAGCCTGCGCACGCCCTGCTCGAGCTCCGCCAGGACCTCGGCATCGCCTGGCATCTGCTCGCTGGACGCGTCCGGAAAGTCACTGAGCAGCGCGAAGTGAAGGGCGCCCTCGTGGTTGGCGAGGAAGTGCACCTCGAGGCGCTCGAGCTGCGCCTGGACGTCCTCGACGCTGGTGAGCAGGGTCGGCACGGCGACGAGCGTGCGCAAGGAGGCAGGGATGCCTTCGGCGAGTTCGAGCTTGGGTATCCGGCGCGGGGGCATCAATGCCGCGACGAGCCTGTGGATCACCGAGATCGCGATCTCGGTTGCCGGCGCCATCCCGAGCAGGGCGAGGACCACCACCGTCGACCACCCTGCCCCCTGTCGTAGGAGGATGAGGCTGAGGCCCAGTACCAAGGTCGTCGTGAGCAGCACGATCCCGGTCAGGTAGCCCGTGATCGCGTAGCGGCGGTACATCCGGTAGAGCCGCAGGCTCAGCCGCGGTCGGTACCCGATACGCGACTCGAGCGTTCCCCGTCCCTGACCGAGCAGGTAGTAGCCCGGATCGGACTCGGCCCCGAGAGGGATCCCGGGCACGCGCGGGTCGGTCCCCGTCGATCGCCCCGTGCCGCCCTCGGCGGCCAGGCGCGCCGCCTCTTGCGCGACCTCGAGCTCCGACGCAGGTGCCCGGCGAGCGAGCAGCTCGACCTGACGTCGGTACTCGTCGCGTGTCGCGAAGTCCAGGGCCTGGAAGCCGTAGGTCTCCCCCAACGCGTCGTCGAGCAGCGAGACGCTCTCGACGAACGCGAACCAGTCGATCGAGGAGATCCACCGCATCGAGGTGATGATGTGGCGCACCGTCGCGTTGGTAGCCGCCTGAGCCTGGTGCTGTCGGGAGACGACGTCGGCAGACGTGGTGCCCTGAGCTGCGACCTTCCCCTCGAGCCACCTCAGCGCTGGCGTCGTGGACGGATCACGATCGCGTAGGCGCTCGACGAAACGAACGATGAAGCCGTCCGCGAGCCGGGTCCCGTCGAGGCGGTGGAGCTTCGCCTCGCCGACCGCGGCGCGCTCGTCGCTCGCCAGGACGAGATCGGCGAGCTCGTCGGCCTCCAAACGCGCCTCGCGGGCGGCGACAGCGTCCTCGGCGAGCCGCCGTAGGTTCTCCACGAGCACGAGGCGCAGGTGGATCGGGATGGCCCACAGTTCGCCGAGCGTGAGCGGCTCCACACTCTGGTAGGCGCGGATGTAGCGCCGGAGGCTGTCGGTCTCGAGGCGGCTGTCGGTGTGGGCGACGTGAGCCCACACGATCCCGTACACACGGGGGAACCCCTCCAGGTGGCCTTCGGTGATCTTGGGCAGGAGCCGGTAGTACCCTCGCGGCAGGTGGTCACGTACATCGCGCAACTGCGCGTCGACGACGTGATAGTTGTCGAGGAACCACGCTTCCGCAGGGGTGATGTCCTGCTTGGCCTCCACCGCCTGGACGACACCGTGGTAGGCAGCGGCGAGCTGATCTGCGTTGTCGGTGAGTCGCCGCAGCAGATCGACGCCACGAGACGGCCCGGTCGAGACGCGATCGGCGGCTGCCAGTGACTCAGCGTGGCGCTCGAGCCGCTCGATACCGAACAGCTCCGAGCGGATCGGCTCCTCGACAGACCGCGCAGCAGCGCGAGCCACCGAGCGTGCTCGCGTCTCTCGCCTCGTCTTGACCGGTCCTCCCCAGATTGCTCGGAGTCTAGCCCGACTCCCCTGGCCACTCTCCTGGCCGTCGGTGTGCGGCCCGACAGAGGTGCCGATCCGAGGCACCGATGCCCAGGCTCAGGGCGATCCCGGGCTTTGCTTCCGGCACGAGCCTTTCATCTCACGATGCCGCAAGGCGTCGTGTTACCATCGGTACTCAACGGGTAACACATGGAGTCCTGGGGATGGCCGAGAGCACCTTCACGTTCCGTGTCGATGACGAGCTCAAGGCCGCCTTCGCCGAGGTGGCAGCCAACCAGGAGCGAACCGCGGCCCAACTGCTCCGCGTGCTCATGAAGGACGCGGTGCACCGCGACCGTGAGCTCCGAGAGCACGACCGCTGGTTCCGCGGCGAGGTCGAGCACGCACTCGGCGAAGCCGACGACCCATCCACGCCACGTCTGGCACACGACGCGGTGCGCTCCAGCTGGCAGCAGCAACGCGCGGCATTGGAGGGGCGGGCGACCGGCCGTCCCGCGTGAAGGTCGAGTGGCTCCCCGAGGCCGCCCACAACCTGACCGCGCAGCTCGAGTGGATCGCCGAGCGTGACCCGTGGGCAGCGATCAACGTGGGCGATGCCGTCCATGCCGCTGTGGAACGGCTGGCCGATCATCCCGCGATCGGACGCCCAGCCCGTGTCGTCGGGACGCGGGAGCTGGCGGTCGTCGGAACGCCATACGTCGTCGTGTACCGGATCGAGCAGAGCGTCGTGCTGGTCCTGCGGATCCTTCACGGCGCCCAACGCTGGCCACCCGCGTGAGCCACACCGCTCACCCTGCGAAGGCCCACCAACCCAGCGGGATCCGCACTCAAGAAATCGTCGAACTTCCTCGCGTGTCCAGTCTCTACATCGAGCCCGCCAGGTACTATAATACATGACAGACTAGACTGGCTTGTGTTATAGTCTTCGTCATGTTCTGGGAAGACCTTCTCCTCGAGGCGGGCATCGAGCTCGATGGCCGTCTGGCCTCGGGCGGCACGGCTGACCTGATCCTCATCACGCCCGATGGCCCGTGGGCCGTCGAGGTCAAGCGCTACGCCCGCAGCCCTCGGCCCCGCGAACTCGCGGCCGTGATCGCGCAGGCTCGCAGCAGTGACCGCCCGCTGCTGCTCCTCGCCAGTGAGCTCAGCCACACCACCAGGCAGATGCTCTCCGACGCAGGGATCTCCTACATCACCCAGCGCGACGGCCTCCTGCACCTCGGCGGGAAGACGCTTGCTCTTGGTGAGATGGCCCCCGCCGCCCGCGAACCAGCCGCTTCAGCAGCCACGACGCCACGCCTTGCGCTCCCCTGGCGAGGCCGCAGCGCGTTCCAGGTGCTTCGGCGACTCCTCCAGCATGACACGCCACCCACCCAGACGACCCTCGCGGCCGAGGCGCACGTCTCACAGCCGCGCGTCTCGCAGATCCTGGCCACCCTCGCCGGCCAAGACCTACTCGACAGCAACAGATGTCTCTCCCCGATGCAGCGGAACGCTCTCATCGACTTCTGGATCAACCGGTACCCCGGCCCCGGTGGCATCACCACCCGCTGGTACACCCTCCTCCCCCTCCAAGAAGCCGTCGCCGCGGCCGCTGCGGCCGCCAACGAAGCAGACGCCGAACCGGCGCTATCCAGCAACCTCGCCGCCGACCACCTCGCGCCCTTCGCTCGCCCGACACACGCGACGCTGTACGTCCGACAGCTCATCGACCTCAGCGTCGCTCAGATGGTGCGCACCCCCGAGCCCGACGTGGCCACCATCGAAGTGGTGGTCCCCGAGGACCCGACCGTGTGGAACCCAGACCCCGCCCCGCCTCACGCCAACCTAGGGGGCACCCGTGTCGCACTCGCGGACACGCTGCAGATCGCCTGGGACATCGCCCGGGTCGGCGGGGTCGATGCGCACAAGCAGATCGACCGGCTGCTCGAGCGCACGCTACGCCGCGCCGTTGAACCCGCCTGATGACCGTGATCGAGGTCACCTCGCTGTCCCGCGCGAACGACCTCTCGCTGGTCGCGCTCGCCGACCTCGCTTCTGCCGCCGCTGAGGCGAACCTCGACCACCGGATCATCGGCGGGCAGATGGTCACCCTGCACCTGCACCTCGCCGGCGTGCGAGGGCAGGTGCCCGAACGCGAGACCGCCGACGCGGACGCCGGCGTACCCCGTTCGATCACCCACCTCGACGAGCTCACCGCTCTCGTCACGGCCCTCACCGAACGGGGCTACGAGCAGATCCGGGGAGATCGGTTCGAGCGGTCGGCTGACGGGGCGATCATCGACCTGCTGGTCCCGAGCTACACCTCGCGAAGGCGTCACAACGTCGTGGTCGGTCCGCTGGTCGCAACCGAAGCTGGTGGACTCACCCATGCCCTCGCCCAGCCTCCAACGGTCGTGACGGTCGCGGCGACACTCTCCGACGGCGCCGCGCACGGCCCGATCGAGGTACGCCTGCCGTCGCTGCGGGCCGCCATCGCCATCAAGGCACACGCCTGGAACGATCGCCGGGTCGACAGTGACGCCTTGGACCTGGCCAGGCTGCTGTACGCCGCGGACGTGACCGGACTGGGGCCCGACGACTTCACCGGACCCGTCGCCTTGCGTCACGCCAGCGAGATCATTCGCGGCGCGTTCCGACTGACGAGCGGTGCGGGTACGACCGCGGCCTACCGCGACCCGATGGATCGCGCAGAGCTCGCTGCCCTGTGCCTGCGCGTGTTCGGCTGACCCCGCCTCGAGATCAACGCTCGGGCATGGGAGGGTCACGCCTGTTCGTCGGCGAGCGCGGCCCGGGCCAGGGCGATCCCGTCGGGGGTGACCGTGCCTGGCCAGCCGCCGCGCCGGTCGTCTTCGAACGCGCCGAGCTGGCGGAGCAGGT
>CAYVJT010000114.1:0-11941 GCA_964451855.1 uncultured Actinomycetota bacterium | reverse complement strand
CATGCTCCCGTCTGGCTCCCGCAACCGTCAGCGCCCAACACGCGCAGCGCTAGGGCCAGACGTCCCGTCCTCCGCCCAGATGTGTCCGGACATGTCCGAGGTCGGGGCTGGCGAGGTCGGTGTCGGGCAGGTGCATGCTGATCCGGGTTCCCCCCGAGGGTTCGGAGGCGATCCGCAGGTGGCCGCCGGAGAGCTCTGCCCGCTCACGCATGCCGAGCAGTCCCAGCCTGCTGTGCTGGGCGAGGTCCTCCAGGGCCCCTGGAACGGTGAAGCCGATCCCGTCGTCGATGACCTCTAGCGACACCGCCGCGTGGCCGAACTCCAGCTGGATCACGACCGTCGAGGCCTGGGCGTGACGTTCGGCGTTGCGCAGCGCCTCCTCGGCGACACGGAAGAGCGCGAGTTCGTCGTCGTTGGTGAGGCGGCGTGCGGTCCCCTCGACCTTGACCTCGACCCGGAGCTGGGCCCGTTGGCTGACCTCGGTCGCGAGCCACTGCAGCGCAGCGGTGAGCCCGAGGTGGGTGAGAACGCTGGGACGCAGGGCCCCACTGAAGCGCCGGAGCTGCTCCGTGAGCGTGCCCAGACCGTGGTGGACCTCAGCCAACGATGCGGCCACCTCGCGGGGGACGGTGGGCTCCTCCGTGGCCTCGCGGACGCGTCGCCGCTGCAACAGCAGCTCGTGGACGGCCACGTCGTGCAGGTCGCGGGCGAGGCGTCGCCGTTCGTCCTCCTGGGCGCGTGTGGTGTGCCGCAGGTACAGCCGCCACCGTTGCTGTTGCTGATGCTGCAACCGGACCGTCTCGAAGGCTGCGGCGACCTGGATGGCGATGGTCTCGAGCAGCTCCTCGTCGCGTGGGGTCAACGCGGGTACCTGCGTCCCGGTGACGAGCAGGGTGCGTTCCTCCTCGGCATCGTTGCTCAGCGGCAGCGTGGCTGCGCCGTCGTCCAGGTGTAGCAGTCCAGGTCGGCGCTCGCTGCCGTGGGGGATCCGCTGCAGGAGGTGGTGGAGGCGGTGCGTCTGACCGCACCCGAGCTCGATACGGACCTCGGCTGTCCCGGTGGTGCGAACCACCACCGCGGCAGCGGACAGATCGAGGATCTCGATCAGGTGGTGGAGCACACGACCGAGCTCGCGGGGCAGCTGTTCGGTGTGCACGGACAGGGCGGCGATCTCGCTCAGCAACGCCAGCCGTTGGCTGGCCGCGGCGGCCGTGGTGCTCGCCTGTTCGGCCCTGGCGCGGTGGTGCCGCTCGCGCTCGACGGGGAGGGCCACGACCGCGCCGAGGCCGACGATGAGCGTGATCAGCAGCAGCTCACCGACCCACTCGAAGTCGTCGCCGTGGATCAGGACCATGTTCGGCACGGCCAGCACCGCCGCCCACACGCCCGTCAGCACGCCCCCCTCGAAGCCGTAGCGCAGCGCGGCGTAGGCGACCGGGACGACGTAGAGGATCACCGGGACGAACACCAGCGAGCCGAGCAGGCCGCCGTGCCGGTGCTCGATGGCGAGCTCCGCTACCCAGTGCGCGGCGGTGACGAGCAGGATGCCCGCCTGGATCACCCAGAAGCTCCGCTCGCTGAGCCGGTCCCGGAGCTCGGCCAGCCAACGTCTCGGCGGCCACGTCACCTGCCCGACCGACCGCGCGACGGGGTGGGCTGGTGCGGGTGCCGAGGTCAACGTCACAGGTCCTCGAGGGTGAACACGCCGTCCTGGAGCGCGCGGATCGCAGCCTCGGTGCGCGAGGTGACACCGAGCAGTTCGAAGGCGTGGGTCAACCGCTGTTGGACGGTCCGGGGACTGACCTGCTGCTGCTCTGCGATCTCCCGGTTGGTCATCCCCCGCGCAGCGAACACCAGCGTCTCCCGTTCCTCGTCCGAGAGTGTCGGGCCGGACTCGGCTGCGTTTCCGCCGGCGCGCACCCGGTCCAGGACCTGGCGGGTGACCGCGGGATGGAGCACCGACTCCCCGGCGTGGACACGCTGCACGGCGTTCATCAGCTCGTGCGCATCGACGTCCTTGAGCAGGTATCCGTCCGCGCCTGCGTCCAGCATCGCGAAGGCCAGCGGCCCCTCGTCATGGACGGTGAGGACGATGACGCCGACCTCGGGATGGTGTTGCTTGATCCGTCTGGTCACCTCGAGGCCCCCGACCTCCGGCATCTCGATGTCGACGAGGGCCACATCGGGAAGCGCAGTGTCGATCAGCGCGAGCGCATCACGGCCGTCTCCCGCTGCGCCGACGACCTCCACAACGCCGTCGCGTTCGAGCAGCTCTCGTGTCCCCTCGCGGAAGAGGGTGTGGTCATCGAACAGCACGACACGTATGGGTTGCATAGCTCAGTGTCGCGTGCCCGACCTCTCCGCGCAGACCGGCCTTGGACCCCGCTGTGGTAGGGCCGGATGGCCCCATCGGGCCGGGACATCCGCACGGAGTTCCCCGCTCAGAGGTGCGCGATGACGCACCGTCGAGCCGCCTCGTCATGGCCATCCCGGCAGCGGGCTCGGGACCTCGGCTGCTGACGTACGCGGCTGGCGTGCTGCGAGCATGGCCATCGGGCGAGACCACCGGGAGGCGTCGTCGTGGATGATGTGCAACGAGATCCAGCGGAGGTACCGGCGGAGCAGTCCGTGGGGCATCCGAGGCACGCAGGACTCCTCGTCCGCTTGACGTTCGCAGGGCTGCTCGTGGTCCTCCTCGGTGTCGCGGCCACCGCGATCGCCTCCGAGCACTACGCACCCTTGACGGACTCGCCCACCGCGACGGCTCTGGCTGAGGACGCTCCGCTCGGTGAGGCGTTCGTCGAGGCGTTCGTCGGTGATGCAGGGATCTATGACCCGGCGAACGGGATCGTGACCCCCGAGGAGGTCGCCTTCGACATCGAGATCCAGGCGGCACACGACGGCGAGGACATCTACGTCCGCTACGACTTCCCGACCCCCCTGCCGTCCTTCTACCACGACTACCTCGTCTACCAGGACGGCGAGTGGCTGCGGGCAGGACGCTCACCCGTCGGCCCGGAGCCCCATGGCGCATACGAGGACCGCGTCACGATGCTCCTGGACGACGGCAGCGTGAAGGGGTTCGCCAACCAGGGTGGGTGGCTGACCTGTCACGACGACCTGCGTGACCCGTTCATGTACGACTCGGTCGCCGGTGAGGATGTCGAGGCACACCCCGTACTCGGCGAGGTCTACGGCAACGACGACCAGCGCAAGTACATCCCGCAGTCGCGGGATGCCGGCCCGGAGTGGTGGCGCACCAACGGCTGGGGGGCGATGAGCCTCGACAACGTCGAGGCCTACGAAGCGCGTCGCGAGTCGGGGGTGTTCCTGGACCTGTGGCACTGGCGGTCGCACCGCTCGGAACCCATCGGCTACAGCGACAACCAGTTCGTCTTCGAGCACCGCAACTCCTCGCCGGGCACGGGTCCGTACCGCACGAACTGGGATGGCGACGCTGACGTCCCGGCGTTCATGTACGACCCTGACCTCGTGGGCGCGCCGGCGCTGGACTGGGACACGGTCCAGGCCCACGGCTACGACTGGGATGAGGACTTCTTCCTCGCCGAGGAGGTCAACGCGGTCCCCTTCGACCCGGACCGGGACTGGCAGGACGGTGACGTCATCCCACGACGCCTGCTGCAGACCCCGGAGGGCAGCCGCGGCGCGTTCGCGGCGGACAGCGACCTGATCCGGGACGGTGACGGGTGGCGGTGGCAGGTCGAGCTGTCGCGACCGCTGGACACCGGTGAGCCGACCGCCGACAAGATCCTGCAGGTCGGTCGGACCTACGACGCCGCGGTCGCTGTCCACCGACTGTCGACCGGCAGCCGCTGGCACTTCGTCACCCTGCCGTTCACGATCGGCATGGACATGCCCGCCGACGTGACCGCGCAGCGCTTCGCCGGTGATCGTCCCGACTGGGACGCGATCGAAGCGACCACGCTGACCGCGATCTACCCCGGCCAGACCAACTGGCAGTGGCTCACCAGCGACGAGCATCCCGGTGCGGCCGAGGTCCGTGACGACTCGATGTCGGTGCTGGGCTGCCACGACGACGAGGTGGGCCTGGCCGCCGCCAACCGCGCGATCGAACCTGGGCTGGCCGGGGTCGACGTGCACGTCGAGGAGACGACCAGCCTGGCGGGGATCGTGTTCGACCCCACCAACGCGGTGTTCGTCTTCCTCCTCGTCGCGGTCGGGACGATCGGCGGCGCCATCCTGCTCGCCCGGCGACGCCGACCGGTGGTCACCGAGCCGGAGGGCTCCCCATGAACGCGACCAGCTCGACCGACCTGGCGCGGTTCCTCGGCGTCGAGTACAGCGAGGACGACCCGGAGCCCGAGGGTGCGTTCGACGCCGACGGGCTCCATCCCGCCACCGTGCTCACCCGTCGGGCGTTCTTCCGCGGCCTGGCCGGGGCCATGGCGGTGGCCGGCGTCGCCAAGCTCGGGGGGACGGCGGTGGCGCACGCCATGACCGATGCCGAGGCTGCGGTGGCGGACGGCAGCGCCGCCGGGCTCCCGACGGCCGAGCGTTGGGTGATGGTGATCGACCTCGCCAAGTGCGACGGCTGCAAGCAGTGCATGGTCGCGTGCAAGAGCGCCCACAACCTCCCAGACGACGATCAGCACTGGATCGACGTGTGGGAGGAGCAGGGCCCACAGGGCACCTTCTTCCGGCCGCGACCGTGCATGCAGTGTGACAACTCGCCGTGCACCACCGTGTGTCCTGTCGGCGCCACCTACACCAACGACAGCGGCATCGTGCTGGTGGACAACCGCAAGTGCATCGGCTGCCGGATGTGCATGGTCGCCTGCCCCTACGACGCCCGCTACTTCTGGTGGAACGAGCCCGAGACCCCAGCCCACCTCAGCGAGGCGGACTACACCCCCGAGCTGACGATGCCCGCGCGTCGGGGCACGGTCGGCAAGTGCGTCTTCTGCGCCGACTACCTCCAGCAGTCACGCCTTCCCCGCTGCGTGCAGCAGTGTCCGCAGAACGCCCTGTGGTTCGGGGAGAAGACCACCGATGTGGTGACCGACGGTGAGCAGGTGCAGCGCCTCTCCGAGCTGCTCGAGACCGGCGGCGCCACCCGCTACAAGGAGGAGAAGGGGACCGAACCCAAGGTCTTCTACCTCCCCCACGGAAGGGGGGTCTGACCCATGGTCTCCGCCGTCGAACAGGTCGCGATGCGCCCCTTGGGCGAGCGTCCGGGACGCGTCTACTGGGCACTGGTGATCGCGATGGCAGCTCTGGTGCTGTTCGGGGTGTTCGCCTGGATCGTCCAGCTGCGCCAGGGCCTGGGGGTCACGGGCCTGAGCTCCTCGGTGCCGTGGGGCGTCTACATCGTCAACTTCATCTTCTTCGTCGGCATCAGCTACGCGGGGACCCTGCTGTCGGCGGTGCTACGCCTCGTGCATGCTGGCTGGCGTCGACCGATCACCCGCGTCGCCGAGGTGGTGACCGTCTCCTCGCTGCTGATCGCCGCGGTGATGATCCCCGCCGACCTTGGCCGTCCCTTCGTCGCACCCTGGCAGATGGCCACCTCGGCACGCGGCCAGTCGCCCCTCGTGTGGGACATGGTCGTGCTCAGCACCTACCTGTTCGCAGCACTGATCTTCCTGCTCATCCCGATGATCCCCGACCTCGCCCGCTGTCGGGACACCCACCCGACCGGTCGGGGCCTGCGCTACCGCATCTACCGCGCGATGGCCGCCTCGTGGGAGGGCAACACCCGCCAGTGGAAGCGCCTCGAGCGGTCGATGGGGATCCTGGCGATCACGATCATCCCGGTGGCCATCCTCGCCCACTCGGCGGTCGCCTGGATCTTCGGGGTCACGCCACGGCCCGTGTGGAACAGCACGATCTTCGCGCCCTACTTCGTCGTCGGTGCGGTGTTCAGCGGCACCGCGGTGATCGTGATCATCATGGCGGCCTACCGACGGGCGTTCAGCCTGCACGTGTTCTTCACCGAGGGCCACTTCGTCCGGCTGGGCTACATCCTGCTCACCCTCAACCTGGTCTACATGTACTTCACCTTCAGCGAGTACTGGACGATCGGTTACACGGTCCAGGCGGACTACCAGGCACCCCTGGCCGCGATCCTCTCGGGGGCGCACGCCTGGGCGTTCTGGTTCGCCATCGTCCTCGGGATGCTCGTCCCGGCTGCGCTCGTCGTGCTGCCGTGGACCAGGAACGTCGGTGGGATCACCACCGCGTCCGTGCTGGTCGTGGTCGGGATGTGGCTGAAGCGCTGGATCATCGTCGTGCCTCCGCTCGAGACCGGCATGACCCCCGGCAGCCTCGCCACCTACAGCCCGACGTGGGTGGAGTGGGCGGTCACGGGAGCCGCGCTCGGCGGGCTCGTGCTGATCTTCCTGATCTTCCAGCGCCTGTTCCCCGTCGTCTCGATGTGGGAGGTCGAGCACGACGAGGACGAGGCAGAGGTGGCCGAGACCAGCGGTCAGGAGGTGGGAGCATGAGGCGCGTGATCGTGCTCGTCGGCATCGCCGGAGTGCTCGCCGTGGCCGGTCCGGTTGCGGCGGAGCCCGAGCCTGCGGGACTCGACCCGACGACCCTGACGCTCGAGGCGGACGAGGTAGCTCGAACGGGTGAGCCGCACGAGGTCGTCGTGGCGCTGAGCGGCCAGGACGGTGACCCGCTGGTGGGGCAGACGATCACGGTGGTCGAGCGGATCCACTTCTTCGACTACGCCGACACCGCACTCGTGGGCGAGGCCCGCACCGACCACCGGGGCATCGCCACGCTGAGCTACCTGCCGGGCGTCCCCGGGCCGGGGCAGCTCACCGCCCAGTACCCGGGCTCGGAGACGCTCGCCGGTGCGAGCGACACCCTGCAGATCACCGTCGATGAGGGCATCGCCGTTGCCAGCCCGTTCCTGACCGCCGCTCCCGATCCCCTGCTGCCACGCGGCGTCACCGCCGCCTGGTTCCTGCCGCTCCTCCTGGCGGTCTGGCTGGCGATCGCCTGGGCCGTGTACGACGCGCTGCGGATCCCGATGGAGCGTGAGGGCCACCATGAGACCTGACCGGGCGCGAGGTCCATGAACATCGGCCACGCGGTGCTGCTCGCCGCGACCGCCAGCGCGGCGGTGGCGCTGCTCGCCACGGCGTGGACGGTCCGAGGTGAGCGAGTTCGCTCGTCCTCCGCCGGACACCCGAGCCGAACGGTGTGTGAGCGAACCCGGCCGGCGCGGGTCGGACGCGCCGCCAGTTGGGCCGTGCTCGTCCTGACCGCCGCCGCGATGGCGCACCTCGCGGTCCTGCTCGCGGTCAGCGACACCTCGGTGCGGTACGTGTGGCAGCACAGCGCGAGTTACGAGCCGCTCCTGCGACGGCTCAGCGCGCTGCTCGCCGGCCAGGAAGGCTCCTTCCTGGTGTGGTCGCTGGCTGCCGCTGCCGCCGCGGCTTGGTGCGCGTGGCGATGGCAGCGTGCCGCCCCGCAGCGTCGTGCCGACGTCGCGATCGTGCACCTGTGTGCCACGGGTGTGACCCTCGGTGTGCTCATCCTGACCGTTGCCTCCGCGCCGTTCCGATCCTTCGCGGCCGCGTTCCCGGACCTCGGCGCTACCTCGGCGCCGCTGGACGGGCGGGGGTTGAACCCGGTCCTGGCGAACCCGTGGATGCCGCCACACACCCTGTTGACCTTCGCCGCGTACGCCTTCGTCGGTCTCACGTTCGGCTTCGCCATCCTCGAACTGCTGCGGGTGGCCCAGGGCCGGCCCGGCGATGCGCGCCGATGGCGTCCTGATGCGGTACGGATCACACGCTGGGCATGGGTCCTGCTGACCGGGTCGTTGCTGACAGGGCTGGTGTGGGCCTACGAGGAGATGAGCTTCGGCTGGTTCTGGTCGTGGGATCCGGTCGAGGCCGCCACCCTGTCGGTGTGGCTGGTGCTGACCGCCGCACTGCACGCGCGTGGCGAAGCCGGGTCGGGGCGCCGACAGCTCGTCCACGCGCCCCTCCTCGGGGGACTGGCGTTCGTCGGCGTCGTGTTCGCCTCGTTCGTCACCCGTTCGGGGCTGCACCCCAGCGTGCACGCGTTCGCCAGTGGCAGCACGGGCCGCTTCCTTGGGATCGCACTGGCGATCAGTGGTCTCGGGCTGGCTGCCCTCACCGTCGCTGCCACCCGCAAGCTCCCCACGTCGCCGCCGCGACGCCCGTGGCTGTTCTGGGCGGCGTGGCTGCTGGTCAGCGCAGCGGGCCTGATCAGCTGGGGGCTGACCTACCCCATCCTGGCCGGTCCGCTCGGTCGCGCGGCGGAGCTCGACACCGGGTTCTTCACGCTGTGGGGCTACCTCGTCGCGATCGCCCTGCTGCTCCTGCTGGGGTTCGGGCTGCAGCGTTCCGGTGGATGGCGCCGTGAGGCCGTGCTGACGTTGAGCGTCTTCGTGGCGCTGACGGTGGTGGTCGCGTTCATCGCGCCCGTCCCCGAGCTGGAGCTGATCGGTGCCGAGCGCCGGAGCACGGTCGGCTCGATCGAAGCGTTCCTCGGGCGCGCGAGCCTGCTGACACTGCTGCCACCCGCCGTGTACGCGGTGCTGGCGGTCGCCGAACGCTGGTGGTCGAGTTGCGCCACCGCACGATCCGGACGACGACGCGTCGTGGAGACCGGCGGTGCCATGGTCCACCTCGGGGTGGTGTTCGCGATCGCCGGTGTGGTCTTCGCGACCGTCCTGTCGTCCACGGTGACCGTCCACGTGGATCCCGGCACGCAGGTCGGCGTCGCTGACGACGGCCTGGAGGTGCACCTCGTCGCCCTCGAGCGGTCGGAGACGACCGATGCCGTCGGCACCGTGGTCGAGCAGCGAGAGACCGTGGCCGTGGAGGTGCACACGGCACGTGGCCGGGTCGCGGCCGGGCTCGTGGCGCTGTCGACCTACCCCGAACGCGACGACGGCCGGCATCCACGGGTGCTGATCCATCGCACGGCGCTCGCAGACACCCAGGTGATCTACCACGGGGCCGCCGAGCAGACCGTCGCCGGCGTCCCCGTCACCGTCCGCACGATCCCGCTGATCAACCTGGCGTGGGCCGGAGTCCTGCTGCTGTTGGTGGGCATGGCCCTGTTCGCCGGTGGCCACCTCCGCCACCGTCAGGGTGCCCCGAGCCACGCCGCGAGACCGGACCAGGGCCTCGCGACCGCGTCGAAGGCGCACCAGTGACCGACCTGTCGCCTCTCCACCTCGACGCGCCGCCGCCCGCGACGTCTGACCCGGCGAGCGGGCCGATGCCAACTTCGGTGTGCACACCGCCACCCCCGGCGGTGCGGCTCGAGCGGATCTCGAAGACCTTCGGCGCCGTCCGGGCGCTCGATGACGTCTCGCTCCACATCCCCGGCGGCACGACGGTGGCGGTGATCGGAGCCAACGGGGCCGGCAAGTCCACGCTGCTGGCGACGATCGCTGGCCTGACCCCGCCGAGCTCCGGGACCGTGACGGTCGCCGGAACGACCGCCGCGGACGCGGAGGAGCGGTCCGCGCTGCTCGGCGCACTCACCCACACCACCATGTTGTACGACCACCTGACCGGCCGCGAGAACCTCGAACTCCACGCTCGCCTGCGCGGCCTGTCGAGGACCCGGGTCGAGGACGTGATCGATCAGATGGGACTCGCCGAGATGGCCGATCGGCCGACGGCCGGTCGCTCCCATGGGACCCGCAAGCGGCTCGCGCTGGCCCGTGCACTATTGCACGACCCACCGGTGCTGCTGCTCGACGAACCCTTCGCGGGGTTGGACCCGGCCTCGAGCCAGCGGTTGATGCGGACGCTCGAGACACTCCGGGGATCGCGCACGATCCTGTTCTCGACCCACGACCTCGCACGTGCCACCGCCGCTGCCGACCGGATCGTGGAGATCGACGCGGGCAGGATCACCGCGATGCGATCGACCGCGCCGAGCCACCCGCCGCCCGCCCCCGTAGGGGGCCCGCATCGGGCCGGCCACCAGGAGCGAACGCAACCTGCCGGGATGCTGCGCACCGCCTGGGAGATCGTGCGCAAGGACCTGGTCGTCGAGGCCCGGAGCCGGGCGATGGCCACCTCCGTGCTGATGCTGGCCGTGCTGCTCGCCACCGTGCTCGGCATGGCCTTCGAGCCCCTCGCGGGGAGTCCCCACGCGGTCAGCGGGGTGCTGTGGGTGCTGGTCGCGTTCACCGGCCTGCACGGGCTCGTGCGGAGCTTCGACGAAGACGCCCGTGACGACGCGCTGCGGGGGCTCCTCCTGGCGGGTGCCGACCCCGCCGGGATCTACCTCGGCAGGGTCGTCAGCACGACCCTGGTCCTGCTCGGGCTGGCTGGCGCGGCGACCCTCACGGTGGCGGTCCTCTTCGCCGCCCCGGCCCTGCTGCATGTGCTGCCGCGCCTGCTGATCGTCGTGACCCTCGCGGTCGTCGGCCTGGCGGCCGTCGGCACGATCCTGACGGTGCTGGCGCGCCACTCGCGGCTCGGCGAGACGCTCCTGCCGCTGCTGTTCCTGCCGTTGGCCGTCCCGGTGCTGCTGGCCGGGATCGAGTCCGTGGTGATCCTGCTCGAGGTCGGCGAGCTGGACGGAGGCTGGGTGCGCGTGCTCGTCGCGTACGCGGTCGGGATGCTCGCCGCCGGCACCGTCGTCTTCGACCATGCTGTGGAGGGATGAGCCATGCGCCTACGTTCGATCGGACTCCTGGGGTTCGGGACGGCCCTCGTCGCCTCGTTCCTGGTCGTGACACAGGCGTCCCGCGAGTTCTACGGGGTCGACCACCCCGTCAACCTGCTGTTCTACGCCCACGTGAGCGTGGCCTGGGTCGGGTTCGCCGGGCTCGTGATCGCGGCCATCGCGAGCGCAGCGTTCCTCCACCGGCAGGTGCTGAGCCGTAGCTGGCTCGCCCAGGCGGCGGTGCGTGTCTCGTTCGTGTTCCTCACCCTGACCCTGGCCACCGGGATGGTCTGGGGGCGGTTCATCTGGAACTCGTGGTGGGAGTGGAGCGACATCCGGCTGGTGACCGCCCTGCTCGTGTGGCTCATCTACGCCGGCTACCTCCTCTACCACCAGCACGCGCAGGACATCGGCGATCTGCGGCGGGGTGCCGTGTTCTGTGTGATGGCCTCGGTATCGGTGCCGATCACCGTCGCGTCGACCAGGTTGTGGCAGAGCCCCTTCCACGGCACCACGATGGGCGGCGACAGCGTCACGATCCACTACCCCGCGTTCGCCCTCGCCCTGGTCGGCACCTCGGCCATCTACATCTACCTCGTCGCACTGCGGCAGAGGCTGCACGCGGCCGACGAGGCTGCGGAGACCAACCTGGAGGTCGTGCGATGACCGGTCTGGAGTACGTGCTCACGGTGACCTTCGTCGTCGTCTGGCTGATCCCGCTCGGGCTCGCGATGCGGTGGGAACAGCAGCTCCGGCGCGCGGAGCAAGCTGCCGCGCAGCGGCCCGTGGGGACCGACCTCGACGGCCCGCGCGTCGCAACGCCGGCGGAGGTGGACGGACGGTGAGGCGTCGTGTCCGCTACATCGTCGCGGCGACCGTGTCGGTCGCCGCGATGACCAGCGTGCTGGTCGGCACGCTGCAGGCGTCGGTGCCGTTCGTCACACCTGGCCAACTCGGCGCGGATCTCGATGGCCGGCGCGTGCAGGTCGAAGGCATCGTCGAGACCATCACCAGCGAGCAGGATCACCTGTCACTCGAGGTGACCGACGGCGGCTCCGCCACGGTCGTCGTCACCTACGCCTACACCGAGACCCGCCCGCTCACCCTCGAGACGGGACGCGTCGTGGTCGCCAAGGGCCAGTACCTCGACGGCATCGTCCAGGCCAACCAGGTCTCGGTTCGCGCGCACGAGGAACCGTAGCGCCACCTCGGCGCTCGCGACGGCGACCGCCAGCGTCGCTGCCCGCTCCACGGTGACCTGCTGCTGGCGTTCGGTCAGCTG
>CAYVJT010000113.1:3523-11970 GCA_964451855.1 uncultured Actinomycetota bacterium | reverse complement strand
GAGGCACATGGCTTCCGCCCCCTGTTCCGCTACCGCGCCTTCCACCTCGCCGCGGCACCCCCGTAGCCGATCCGCCAGGTCGGAAGCTGCCGGCAAGGGGCATCCGGCGAACCTCGCAGGGGACCGGGCACATCGCGCCTCCCGGTCTGGACGGGGGGCAGCGCCTCGCAGGGAGACAGGGCCGAACGCACCGGACATCTCCATGCCCCACCAGTGCAACACGCCCGTGCTGCCCACCGGCCCACGGGCCCGGCTATCTCCACACTTGGGACGTCGGCGAACGGGTGATCTGTGCTGGCTCGACTCGTGCTGCTGGGACTTGACGGGCCGTCCTCCCGCCGAATCTCTCCTGTGTCGAGGTGGGTTCGTGGAGCCACAACGCCTGGGTGCGGGTGGTGTGGACTTCACGGTTCCTCGTGTCGCGGTGTGGTTTGACCGCCGCTGATGCGAGGGGGCTGTATGAGGGGCGCGCTAGCTAGCTGCAGAGGTGCTCCGCTGGAGTTGTTGGTCACCGGTGCCCTTGGACGATCTCGAGGGCTAGGTCGACGGACTGTTCGCGCAGTTCGTCGTGGGGGATGTCGGTGAGCACGGTGGCGCATCGGCTGAGGCCGTTGATAGCGACGACGGCGCGCATGCGCTGCTGGTGGGTGGGCTCGTTGCCCGCGAGCAGCTGCTGGGCCCGCAGGGCGAGGTGGGTGATCCAGCCCTCAGCGTCCACGCTGCCGAGCCCGGTGGGGTCACGGACCAGGGCGAGGAAGATGTGGCGGTGGCGGTAGTTGAGGTCGAAGAAGCCCTCGAGCAGCTCGCGCGTCGGCGTCGAGGGCGTAGCGCGCTCGAGGAAATCGTCGATGTCGTCCTTCGCTGGCTGCACCAGGCTGGCGATGAGGTGGTCCTTGGAGGGATGGTGGTAGTAGAGCGCCGCTCGCGTGAGTCCGAGCTGGTCGGCGATGTCCTGCAGGGTCGTGCGCGAGAAGCCCTGTCGGATGAACAGCTCGAGGGCCACCTCGTGGATGCGCTCCCGGGTGTCGGTGCTGCGTCCGTCGCGCCGGGGCGCGGGGCCCTCGTCGGGTCCGGCCACCTGCCACCTCCTTGTGCCTCCGCCCGTCAACCGCAGCCTACTGCGGCAGTAGTTTACTGTTGTGAAGGTAGTCTACTTGCGCAATAGTAAACTATCTCGTAATCTGGTGGTCCGGACACGGCATGAACCGGAAGGGCCTGGTGATGGACGCAGTGATCGAGGTCGAAGGGCTGGTCAAGACCTTCGGCAGGACCCGGGCGCTCGACGGGGTGGACCTGCGCGTCGAGCGGGGCGAGGTGCACGGGTTCCTGGGCCCCAACGGCGCGGGCAAGTCGACCACGATCCGGGTGCTGCTGGGGCTGCTGCGCGCGGATGCGGGCCGGGTCCGGGTCCTGGGCGCGGACGCGTGGGCGGATGCGGTGGCGCTGCACCGCCGGCTGGCCTACGTGCCCGGCGACGTGGAGCTGTGGCCCGACCTGACCGGCGGACAGGCCATCGACGTCTTCGCCCGGCTGCGCGACGGCCTTGACGAGCGCCGTCGGGAGCAGCTGTGCGAACGCTTCGACCTCGACCCGACCAAGCGAGCGCGGACCTACTCGAAGGGCAACCGGCAGAAGGTCGCGATCGTGGCGGCGCTGGCCAGCGACGTCAAGCTGCTGATCCTCGACGAGCCCACGGCCGGGCTCGACCCGCTCATGGAGGCGGTCTTCGCCGAGGTGATCGGCGAGGCGCGCGACGCCGGCGCGACGGTGTTGCTCTCCAGTCACATCCTCGCGCAGGTCGAGCGGCTGTGCTCTACCGTCTCGATCATCCGCGACGGGCGCATCGTGGAGGCCGGCACGCTCGACGAGCTGCGTCACCTGACCCGCACCACCGTGGTCGCCGACACCGAGCGCCCCGCCGACGGGCTCGCCCAGCTGTCCGGCGTGCACGACCTGAAGGCCACCGGAGGACGCGTGACCTTCGACGTCGACGGCGAGCACCTGCACGAGGTGATCGGTCGCCTGCACGAGCTGGGCATCCGCAGCCTGACCAGTCATCCGCCCACCCTCGAGCAGCTGTTCCTGCGCCACTACGACCGTGAGCTCACCGGGACGAGCGGGGGAGGGGGCCGATGAGCGCTCCGGCAACCGACCTGTCTACGCCGCCCACCGGCCCGTCGCGCGGCGCGACGCCCCGTTCCGGCGCCTACGCGGGCACGGCGACGCTGGCCCGCCTCGCGCTGCGCCGCGACCGTGTTCGGCTGCCGCTGTGGCTGGTCGGCGTGGTCGGGTTCCTCACCGTATCGGCGGTGAGCGTGCCCGAGGTCTACCCGACCGCCGCCGAGCGCCAGGCCCGGGGCGAGTTCGTTCGCAGCCCCGTGCTGACGATCTTCTCCGGACCCGGCTACGGCGCCGACGACTACACCGTCGGCGCGATGGTCGCCAACGAGTACCTCATCTACGGCCTGGTCGCCGTCACGCTAATGAGCATCCTGCTGGTCGTGCGCCACACCCGCCGGGAGGAGGAGACCGGTCGCGCTGAGCTCGTGCGGGCCTCGGTGGTGGGCGCCCGGGCCGCACCGGCCGCCGCGCTGCTCGTGGCCGTGGGCGCCAACCTCGTGATCGGCGCCGCCACCGCGCTCGCGCTGACCGCCGGCATGAACCAGCTGTCAGCCACCGGCTCGCTGGTCTTCGGGGCGTCGATGGCCGCCACCGGGATCGTGTTCGCCGCGGTGGCTGCCGTCGGTGCCCAGGTCACCGAGCATGCCCGCGGTGCGGTCGGCATCGGCGTGGCCGTGCTGGCCGTCGCCTTCCTGATCCGGGCCGCCGGCGACATCGGCGAAGGCCGTGCGCTCTCCTGGGCCTCGCCGCTCGGGTGGGCCCAGTCCACCCAGGCGTTCGTCGACGAGCGCTGGTGGCCGCTGGGCCTCTCGTTGGCCGCCGCGGTCGCGCTGACCGCCCTCGCCGCCTGGCTGGGCACACGACGCGACGTCGGCGCCGGGCTGGTGGCACCACGGCCGGGCCCGGCTCGCGCCTCGCGCTGGCTCGCCCAGCCGCCCGGGCTCGCGCTGCGGCTGCAGCGAAGCCAGCTGGCTGCCTGGGCCCTGGGGCTGCTGGCCTTCGGTGCCGTGTTCGGTTCGCTGCTCGGGGAGGTGGAGAACTTCCTCGCGGACAACCCGCAACTGCAGGAGTTCTTCGGCGCCGGCGGTGATCGGGCACTGCTCGACGCCTTCCTCGGCACCGTGCTGCTGCTGCTCGCCCTGCTGGCCTCCGGCTTCGCGGTCACCGCCGCGCTGCAGCTGCGCACCCAGGAGGTCGAGGGCCTGGCCGAGCCGCTGCTGGCCACCGCGCTCAGCCGCCCGCGCTGGGCAGCCGGCGACCTGGTCGTGGCGCTAGGTGGGGGCTCCCTCGCCCTGCTGGCCGCCGCCACCGGCGCCGGTGCCGCCGCTGCCGTCACCCAGGGCGAGGTGTCGTGGCTTGCCGAGCTGCTGGTCGCCGGCCTGGCCCACCTGCCCGCCCTGTGGCTGCTCGTCGCGCTGATCGTCGCACTCCACGGCCTCCACCTTGCCGCCGCCCCGTGGGGCTGGGTCCTGCTACTCCACGCGGGCATAGTGGGCTTCCTCGGCGACACCCTCGACCTGCCCGATGCCATCCGGGGACTCTCACCGTTCCACCACGTCGGCGACCTGCCCGGCGGCGAGGCCGACGCGGTGGCGCTTGTCGTGCTGACGGCCGGTGCGGCCGGCCTGATCGTCGTCGGTCTGCTCGCGCTGCAGCGACGCGACCTCCACACGAGCTGACCCCCGCACCCGGGAGATAGCCGGCGTTCTCGCCTGCGTCTGGCACCAGGTCACAACGCCGTCGTCTCAACCACCCGCTGCGCGGTTGCCGCCAGGTTCCTTGCGATCCGCACCGCGCAGGCGAACAACCGCCGGTCCGCCGGACCAAGACACGTGACCGCACCCTGTCGTCGCGACGCGTGCCGGGCAGTAGGCGATGACCGCCCCCGATGCCGGGGCATCCCAAGACCGAAGCGGCTGTCAAGCTCCGGGCGTCATCACGCGTCAGGCACGCTCAACTCCGGGCGCTGCTGAACCCTGTTCACCGCCGCACATCAGAGCGTCCGCTCTCCCGGGGGTTCCACGCAGCCGGTACTGGACCGTGGCCCCCGACGCGAAGAGGAAGCCAGGTGCAGGGGCTACGCGACATGAGGGAGCAGTTTCAGCTCATCTACCACGGGGAGTTTGCCGCTCTCTGAGGATAACCGGCCGCACCGATGGCGAGAGCTATCGGTAGATCGAACCGACGCCGGTGGGACCACGACCACCCGCCTGCAAGCCGTGACCACGCGCACCGCTCCGCCGGCGGCTATGCGTTGTCGGCGGTTGCCCCTAGGACAGCGTCCCTCACCGCAGTCGGTGACTCGACCGGCAGCAGGTGGGACGCCCCCGGCACCCGGACCGTCTTCATCGCCGGCAATGCCGCACTAAGCGACTCGTGAACTCGATGCCGCTTCGAGTGGCTGTCATCGCCGAGGACGAAGGTGACCGGCGCCGCGATGCCCGCAACCGTCCTTGCCGAGACGAAGTCCATCGACAGGTTGTGCCGAGAAGGCCGGAGCAGCTCCACCTTGAGGGACCTGGTATTGCCCAACCAGATGTCCTTCATGTTCTCGGGCATCTCGTCCCAGGCAGTACCGCCACTCTGCCGCTGGAAGACCCAGCGACCAACGGCCTCGGCTGCCGAACGATCCTTGCCCCGCAGATACTGGTAGCCGACCTTCCCGACCAGCCGGAGTCCCTCCACGTTGGGCCGGCCCATGTGCCATGCCGGTTCGAGCAGCACCAGCGACCGAACGAGTGAGGGCTCCGCAAGAGCCAGCGCCATGGCGATATCGCCGCCCCAGCTCCAACCGACCACGATCGTCGGCTCTTGGAGTATGTCACGGATCAGCACCGCTGCATCGTTTGCGTGCACCCGGACATCATTCGTGGCGTTGGGGGTCGAGCTGCCGTGCCCGCGCCAGTCGTAGGTCAAGACGCGGTGGGTCGCCGCCAACGCCCCAGCAAGGTCCGCGAGCATCTCGATCTGACCACACGCTCCGTGTATGAGGAGCAGAGGATCGCCCTGCCCCCGTACCTCGAACCTCAGCGAACCGCCTTCGATCTGGTGAAACTGCATACCGCTCATGTCGTACTCCTCCTCGTGAGCGCGGCCCTGCGTATGACCGCGCTCACGAGGATCCCCAGCGCGGGCGGGCCCGCACGGAACGACCATAACCCAACCGCTGCGTGGCGTCGGTGAACCCGGTCACACACCCACCGGCCTTGGCGCCATCGAGGCACGCGACCGAGCTATCGTCAAGGGTTGCGTTTGCGCATCTCATGCCGACTGGCGCCGGCGCCCCGGAGGAAGAGAAGGGGGATGCCGTCCCAGACCTCGTTCTTCCCTAGCGCCCGCGAGCCTGCGTCCGAGCATGAGGCGGGAGCCTGCCAGGGACCCCCGATCGTTGCTGCGAGCACGAGTCTCAGCTCGACCATCTGGTGGTGCACTCTTCGTCGGTCTGCTCCTGGCTGTCCTCCTCGTCTGTCCTGGGTGTCGTCGCGTTCGATGAGCTTGCAGTCGATGAACCTCGCGCGAACGACACCAGCCATGCCAACAGGAGGCTGAGCTGTGGCGACGACCACACGGATCGTTCCGGTTGACGACGTCGAGATCTGGGCTGAGCGTGTCGACTGGCGTGACGTTGGACGCTCGACTGGCGGCGTTTCCAGGAGCATCCCTATCGCACGCAGACGCTCGTCGATGACGCTGCCGCTGTCTCGATGCGTTCGGCATCGCGCAGGCGCACGTGGTCGGTTCCTCGATGGCGGCATGATGACGCAGCTCCTCGCGCTCCGTCATCCCCGCCGTGTGCGCCCACTCAGCCTCCACGAACGGCCATGCCCGGCCGCACAGGTGGCGTCACTGCTCCACCAGCCGTTGGACCTGCGCCTCTGTCGCTTCCGGACGCGGGAGCTCGAGCACCTCGAAGTGCGCCTGGCTCCGCTCACCGCTCCCGACGATGTCGTTCCGCTGTGACGAGGTGAAGGCGGACGCGATGAGGGTGAGTGATCCATCAACACCCGCTGCCGAACTCACCTCGAGACCAGCTCGACCAGGCGATCGCCGACGTCGCCGGTCGTGACCGAGGCACCATCGACGCCGGCGCCGTCCCGCTCCGTGAGCAGCCCAGCGATGGCGCGATCGACCCGTTCCGCGGCGGACGCTTCGCCCAGGAAGGCCAACATCTGCCCGAGGCTCATGACCGCGGCGACGGGGTCGGCCTTGCCGGTCCCCACGATGTCCGGCGCGGAACCGTGGACGGGCTCGAACATCGAGGGCGCACGACGGGTCGGGTCCAGGTTGCCCGACGCCGCGAGCCCCATCCCGCCCTGCACGGCCGCGCCGAGGTCGGTGATGATGTCACCGAAGAGGTTCTCGGTGACGACCACGTCGAAGCGCTCCGGCTGGGTGACGAAGTACAGGCAGGCGGCATCCACGTGGACGTAGTCGCGTTCGACGTCGGGGAACACTGCCTCGCCGAGTTCCTCGAAGGTACGCATCCACAGCTCGCCCGCGTAGGTGAGCACGTTGGTCTTGTGCACGAGGGTGAGGTGGCCGCGTCGCCCCTGGGCGGCCTCGAAGGCGTAGCGCAGGACCCTTTCGACCCCGTGGCGGGTGTTGACGCTCTCCTGGGTGGCGACCTCGGCCGCGGTACCGGCGTAGAGGGTCCCCCCGGCCCCGGCGTAGACGCTCTCGGTGTTCTCCCGGACCACGACCATGTCACAGCGATCCGGCGTCAGTCCAGCGATCGGCGAGGACACCCCCGGGTAGAGCTTCACCGGACGCAGGTTGACGTACTGGTCGAACGCGAACCGCAGCTTGAGCAGCAGGCCGCGCTCGATCACGCCGGGCGGGACATCAGGCGTGCCGACAGCGCCGAGGTAGATCGCATCGAACCCCCGCAACGCGTCGAGGGTCTCGTCGTCGAGGACCTCGCCGGTCGCGAGGTAGCGACGTCCACCGAGGTCGTAGTCGACCCGCTCGGTCTCGAAGCCCTCGAGCTCCTGCAGGCGGTCGAGGACCTTGAGGCCTTCGGCGACGACCTCCGGGCCGATGCCGTCGCCGCCGAGGATCGCGATGCGGTGTGTGCTCACAGGATCTCCTCCAGGGTCGGGGCCGAGGATAGGACGTGTGTGTCCCAGCTCCCATCCGAACCCCGCCCGCCGGCAGGCCGTTGCTATCGTCCCCTTCCACGGGTTGGAGCCACTGCCACGGGATCGGGCCCCTCGTCGCCGGCTCACGCGGGGGCGGTCTCGCGCCTGGCTGGTCCCCCGACGTCGACGACGAGGCAGCCCTGCGATGAGCCCCACCGACGACACGGCGCAGACCGACCCCTTCGCTCAGATCCTGCCGACCCTGTCCGCAGGTGCGCGCGGCCTGCGGGATCCGGCCGCCTACCTCGCCGCAGCGGCCGTGATCTCCCTGACGGTCGTCCCGGCGATCGTCATCTGGTTCCTCGCGGCGACGGTGACGGTCGGTGGCTTCGTCTCGGATCCGTTCGCACGGCAGCCGACGATGGGTGACCTGGGTCTGGTCGTGATCGTCGGCTTCCTGGTCGCGGTGCTGGCGGTCGCTGGCTACTTCTGGGCGTGGATGGCGGTCAGCGTCCGTGCGGCCAGCCTGGAGCGCGGCGTGCCGCTCACCGCCTGGACGAGCGTCGTGACGGGTCTTCGGCGCGCCCTGGTCGCGGTCGGCGGTTGGCTCCTCATCGTGGTCATGGCGATCCCCCTGCTGATCCTCTACGTGCTGGCGCGGGTCATGGCCGACGTGATGGTGCTGTCGGGCGTGAGCGCCGTACTGGCGATGGTGCTGGTGGTCCTCATCTTCGCGTGGTGGGTGGCGATGCTGCTGATCACCTACCTCATCGGGGCCTTCGCCGCAGCCGACCACGACGCCGGCGTGATGACCGTCCTGCGGCGGGCCTTCGGGTTGACGGTCAAGAACCCTGCCGCGGTCGTCCTCCTGCTGCTCTCGGTCTGGCTGGTCGCCACGGTCCTGGTCTTCGCGCTCTACCTGCCCTCCCTGTTCGCCACCGTCACCGGCTTCAGCATCGTGGACGCCATGTCGACGGGCGGTCGCAACATCTCGGCGGCCATCCTCGGGGCGTTCATCGCGATCTTCTTCGCCATCGTCTTCTTCTTCGTCCCCGTGAACTTCGCGGCCTCGGCGCTGGCGTCCTTCGCGGTCAGGATCGAACCCGACCTCGGCCGGATCGAGGAAGCCGGGCGCACGGCACGTCAGCGGCTCTCGTCACGGCTGCGTTCCACCCGTCCCACCAACACCGCGGCCGGGCCGGTCGTCCAAGCAGCGCCACCGCCGCCCCAGGGCCCGCCACCGGACCA
>CAYVJT010000113.1:0-3423 GCA_964451855.1 uncultured Actinomycetota bacterium | reverse complement strand
CCGGACCAGCCGCCGCAGGGCCCGCCCCCGAGCCCACCGTCACCACCTCCGGGCGAGCCCCCGCAGGAGCCACCGCCCGGATCCCCGAGGCAGCCGTAACCTCACGTCGCATGGCCACCGTGGATCGCGCCGCACTCCGCCGCGCGCTGCTCGACGCGGCACCGTGGCTCGCGGCCACCGACGTCGGCCCGCAGGCGGTCGATGCGGGCAACTGCGACCGCTGCGGCACCGCCCCCCGGTTGCTCCCGACGTGCGGTCCGTCGGGTGCGGACGCGGTGTGTCGCCGGTGTGCGGAGGAGCTCGGCGACGCGGGGTGGTGCGACGGTCACCTCGAGGAGGGGCGGGCCGCACGACGCTGGGCGCAGCAGCTCCCGGACCGGTGGCCGGATGCGGTGACCCTGTGGTGGGTGGCCACCGGCGAGCTGCGGATCGACGCCACCACGCTCGATCCCCAGCCCGACAAGCCCCACCCCCTGGGCGAGGCCGTCCGCGTCGCGCTCGGGCGGTGATGCCGCCGGCGACCACGCGGAGGGCATCACGCCAGCCCGACGCCCTCCGAGATGAGCCACCGCCGGAGCGTCGCCACGTCGGTGAACAGGTGCGAGCGCAAGCCGCAGTCCTGGGCTGCCTCGACGTTCACCTCGCGATCGTCGACGAACAGCACCTCGTCCACCCGCCGACCGATGCGCTCCAGCAACGCCGCGAAGAACCCGGCGTCGGGCTTGCGGACGCCGAGGTGGCAGGAGGCGACCACGTGCTCGAAGCGGCCGTCGAGCAGGCGTGTCGCCAGGTCGTCGATCCAGACGGGGTAGTTCGACGCGGTGGCACGCTCGACCACGCCGTCGAGGTCGTCGAGCAGCTCGGGCATGCCGTCGATCCACGTGGTCCGGTCGAGGCGCACCCGGTGGAACTCCGCGGGGTCGGCATCGATCCCGGCCTCGCGGAGCCGCTGCCAGTAGGTGGTCTCGTCGATCTCGCCACGCTCGAGCGAGCGGTACAGATCCGGGTCCCGCCGTCGGAAGAACCGGGACGGGGTCATGCCGGTCGCGGCTTCCAACGCCTCCCGGAAGGGGTCGCGCACCACGGTGTCCATCACGTCGAAGGCCACGACCCGGACCACCGCTGCCCCCATCCGCGAACCCTCCACGACACCCGATCCGGACCGACTACCGTAGGACGGTAACGCTGGGAGGTGGCATGGGCCTACGTGAGGAGCTCGCAGACCGGATCGACGCCCGACGCGACGAGCTCCTCGCCCTGTCGCACGCGGTCCACGGTGACGCGGAGATCGCCTACGAGGAACACACCTCGTCCCGCCGTGTCGCCGACAGCCTGGAGGCCGGCGGGTTCGCGGTCCGGACGGGCGTCTGCGACCTGCCGACGGCGTTCGTCGCGACCGCGGGGTCGGGCCCGCTCAACCTCGGCATCTGTGCCGAGTACGACGCGTTGCCCGGGATCGGTCACGCCTGCGGCCACAACATCATCGCCGCGGCAGCCGTGGGCGCCGGCTTGGCGCTCGCCGAGGTGGCCGACGAGCTCGGCATCACCGTGACGGTGCTCGGCACGCCGGCCGAGGAGGGCGGCGGCGGCAAGATCCTCATGCTCGAACGGGGTGGTTTCGACGGCCTCAACGCGGCGATGATGGTGCACCCCGCGCCGATCGAGTCCTCGACCTTCCCCTGCCTGGCCGTGCAGCACCTCGATGTCACCTACCGCGGCCACTCCGCCCATGCCTCGGCCTACCCGGAGCTCGGGGTCAACGCCGCCGACGCGTTCACCGTCGCCCAGGTCGCCATCGGCCTGCTCCGGCAGCACACCCGCCCGACCGATCGCATCCACGGGATCATCACCCACGGCGGCGACGCGCCCAACATCGTCCCGGAGCTCACGACCGGCCGATGGTCGGTCCGTGCCTCCACGCTCGATGACCTGCACGTGCTGCTGCCCAAGGTCGAGCGCTGCTTCGAGGCCGGCGCGATCGCGACGGGCTCCGAGGTGACCGTCGACCGCTCGCAGCTCCCGTACTCCGAGTTCCTGCCCGACAGCGAGCTCGTGACCCTCTACGAGCAGGAGGCGATCGCGATCGGACGCACCTTCGATCCCTACGACCAGGTCGCCAACCTCTCCGGCTCCACCGACATGGCCAACGTGTCGTTGGCGATGCCGACCATCCACCCGATGCTGCGCATCGCGTCGGGTGGCGCGGTCAACCACCAGCCGGGGTTCGCCGCGGCCTGCATCACCGCCGACGCGGACCGCGCCGTGCGCGACGGCGCTCTGGCCATGGCCCGCACGGTGGTCGCGATCACCGAGTCCCGGCCGGTCCGGGACCGGTTGCTCGGCCGGGCCTTCCGCGCCGACGCGTAGCGGGCAGGCGGGGCTGCCGGGGGCCTGGGCTGGCCCTACGTGACGGGCTCGTCGCCGAGCTCGGCGAAGCCGACCCGCCGCACCGGGGGCAGCTCGACGCCGAGGAAGCGTTCCCCGAGCTCGCGGAAGCGGGCGACATCCCCGGTCGTCATCAGCTCCAACGTCCCACCACCAGTGGGCTCGTGGAGCCATCCGGTGCGCTGCAGCAGGTCGCGGACCTCGAACGCGGTCTCGTCGGCGCTCGACACCAGCGCGACGTTGCGACCCACGATCTCGGAGATCACCCGGCCGAGCAGGGGGAAGTGGGTACAGCCGAGCACGAGCGTGTCGACGCGCGAGGTGAGCAACGGCGCGAGCCGCTCTCGGACCTCCCGGGTGACGTCCGGACCCTCCGTCGACCCCTCCTCGACGAGCTCCACGAAGCCCGGGCAGGCGAGCGTCGTCAACGACAGATCGAGGTCGAGGTCGCGCACGGTCGCCTCGTACACCCCGCTGGCGACGGTGACCGACGTACCGATCACCACGACCCGGCGCGTGCGGGAGGTGCTGGCTGCCGCACGCAGCCCCGGGCCAACCACGCCGATCACGGGGACGCCGATCGCCTCGTGGAGCAGCTCGAGCGCCGCCGCGGTGGCGGAGTTGCAGGCCACGACGATGAGCTTGGCCCCACGGTCCTCGAGGTAGGACGCGATCGCCAGCGCGTACGCCCGGAGCTCCTCCAGGGAACGGTCCCCGTAGGGGTAGCGGGCCGTGTCCCCGACGTAGATCACGTCCTCGTCGGGGAGCAGGTCGAGGAGGGACTGCAGCACGGTCAGGCCACCGAGCCCGCTGTCGAACACACCGATCGGACGCGATCTCACCACCCAGATCCCTTCCACGGGAGGAGCGCGTCTCACCGCCACATCTGGTAGGACGCCAAGCCTCGTACGACGCTACTCCCTCGGTGGGCGAGCAGGACGTCCCAGGCTGTCCGTCGGACCGCCATCGGCCTCGCCAGGTGGGTTGCCTCGACGGTCGCCGTGGAACGGCCGGCTGCTGCCCGATACCCCGCTAGCC
>CAYVJT010000112.1:0-12102 GCA_964451855.1 uncultured Actinomycetota bacterium | reverse complement strand
CGGTCTCGATCCCGCCGCCGCCGGCGAGGATGACGTTGACCAGGTCGAGGTAGGCCGACAGCGCGTAGGTGAAGTCCTTGCGGCGTCGGGTGACCTGCTCCCGGAGCCGCAGGTCGGGCCACACCCACCCTGCGGCCGCGCCGGCCAGCGCGATCACCGCCATGACCGGCGGCAGCCGCACCCCCACGGCCGCCAGTGCGGCCCAGATGGCGAGCGGGGCGGCGAGCCCGACCAGCGCTCCGACAACCTTGTCACGCGCCCACATCTCGGGGGTGCGGCCGGCCAGGGCGAGCTGCTGGTCACGCTCCGGCGTGCGGGCACCCAGGGTGGCGGCCAGTCGCAGCCCGAACCGTGCCACCCGGCCGGCGGTCTCGCTGGTGGGGAGGGTCGGGATCGACAGGGCGGCGAGCACGTCGGCCAGCGGGGCGGGGGCGGGCCTGATGGCGGTCAAGGTGAGCCACAGGCCGATGCCGGCGGCGGCTCCGAGTAGCAGCGGCACCGTCATCGCCCGCCACCTTGCCGGGGGACGAACCGGTCGGGCAGGTCGATGTCGGACATGCGGGCCAGCAGCCACGCCCCGCCCGCGAAGATGGCGGCGACCACCGCAAGCACGAGCTGGCCGACGGCCGTGTTGTAAGGGTCGAGGTAGGCGCGGTTGAGCACCAGCAGCAGCATGACGGTGGCGCCGACCGCGCCGAGGATGATCTTGGCCGAGGTGCGCAGCCGGGAGCGCGACACCTCGATCTTGACCCGCATGGTGGCGTCGTCGCGGATCGACACCGCCAGCCTCGACAGCAGGCCGGTGAGGTCGGCCGCCTCCATCCGCGCCGCGATCGTCAGCGCCGCCACCACGAGGTCGGCGGAGGGGTGGCGCAGGTCGTTGCCGAAGCCTTGCAGGGCGTCGGTGAGGCGCTGGTGGCGCAGCCGCTCGGCGAGCTTGCGTACCTCGCCGGCGATCGGGGCCGGTGGCGCTACCGCGGTGGCGGTGATGGCTTCCTCGAGGCCGGCGGCGGCGGCCATGGTGTCGCGTACCGACTCGGCCCAGGACGCGATCGCTTCGGTGCGGGCGATCTGCTCTCGGCGGGCCTTGGCGCCGCCGGCCAGCCGGGGTGCGAGCAAAGCCATGAGGAAGGCGAGGGCGGCGGCGACCGGCCAGCGGGTGACCGCGAGCGTGACCGTCGCGGCGAGCAGGCCGGCCCCGGAGGTCGTGGCCGCCTGCTGCAGCCGCACGCGCCGGGCGCGCCACCAGGCGCGGTCGGGCAGCAGCTGCCAGCCGGCCACCGCGCCGAGCGCGAGCCACAGGCCGAGGCCGGCGATCCCGCCGGCGAGCAGCGCCGCGAGCGGTCTCATGGGGCCCACCAGCCTTCCCGGTTGGCGAGCAGCTGCGGGTCAAAGCCGACCGCGGTGAGCCGGTCGAGGGTGTCGTCGCGCAGCGGGAACCCCGGGACGGCACGGCCGTCGGGGCCGGGCTGCCACACCTCGTTGGACACCAGCCGCGGCCCGTCGGTGTCGACGATCTCACGGACCGAGGTGATGACCCGCCGTCCCGACACCCAGCCGAGGTGCACGATCAGGTGGACGGCGTTGGCGACCAGCAGGTTGGTGGTCTCGGCGTCGAGCCGCTCGGGGGTCATCGCGGCGTACATCTGGAACCGTTTGAAGGTCTCCTTCGACGAGGAGGCGTGGATGGTGCACAGCGACCCGTCGGAGCCCTGCGACATCGCAAGGAGCATGGGGAGCAGCTCATCGCCCCTCACCTCGCCAACGATGACCCGGTCGGGCGACATGCGCAGCGCGGTGCGCACCAGCTGGGCCAGGGTGATGGCGCCGACGCCTTCGGTGTTGGGCTCGCGGGCGACCAGCGTCTCGTAGTCGGGATGGAGCTCGGCGAAGCGTTCGAGGCCGATCTCGAGGGAGTCCTCGACGGTGATGAGCCGCTCGCCGGGGTCGATCTCGTTGATGAGGCAGCGCAGCATGGTGGTCTTGCCCGAGTTGGTGCCCCCGGCGATCACCAGGTTGAGACGCGCCACGATCACCGCCTTGAGGAAGGAGGCGAGCGCCTGGTCGGCGACCCCGAGCGCGACCAGATGGTCGAGCCGGTGCAGGTCGAAGTTGTGCCGCCGGATCGTGACCCGCGGCCGGGAGGCGGGCGGGTACATCACGGCGTTGAGCCGGTCGCCGTTGGGCAGCTGCATGTCCAGCTCCCAGTGGGCGGCATCCCACCGTTTCTCGGAGCGGTCGAGCCGTCGTGCGGCAGCGGCGACGATGTCCACCAGCTCCTGCGGCGAGGACACCACCGGCGGGTGTTCTTGGCGGCGGCCGTCGGCATGCTCGATCCACACCGGATCGGCACCCGGGATGGCGATGTTGGTGACACCTTCGATGGCGAGCAGCGGCTGCAGGGGGCCGAGGCCGTAGAGGCGGTCGAGGACCTGCACGGCCAGCTGCCGCTCGGCCGGCGGATCCAGCGGCTGGCCTCCGCCACGGGTCGCTTCGGTTGCCAGCCGGTCCAGCTCCTCGCCGATCAGCGCCTGGGCCAGCGCCCGCTCATCCTCCACCGACAGCGCTGGGCGGCCATCCTCATGCTGGCCGTTGCTGCGGGCGGTGAGCTGCTCGCCGACCTGGCGGACCAGCCGGTCGATCAGCGTCGCATCGATCTGCATCACACCCTCCTGGTCAGCCGGGCGGGGCGAGCGAGCTCCACCGCACCGCTGGCTCGTCCTGGGCTGGCGGCGCCGGCCGTGCGGCGGGTGTGGTGGTGTCGGTGAGCTGGTCGACCAGGCTGGCGGCGGTGCGCAGCAGCAGGCTGCGGCGCAGACGCCCTCGGGCGGCGGTGCCGCCCAGCGCCTCGGCCGCGGTGGGGTCGCAGGCCAGCACTCCGGCGACCGGGCAGCCGAGCGTGGCGGCGATCTCGTCCGGCCCGTAGGGCGTGTCGCCGACCAGCAGCAGCTCCGGAGCCGGACCCAGCTCGCGCAGGCCGGGCAGCCGCTGGGCGAGAGTGTGCAGCTCCTCGACCCGCGGCCGCGCCACCAGCAGCAGCCGATCGGCCCCGTCGATCAGCGGACCGGCGGCAGCTGCCGGGCCCAGCCGGCCGGTGTCCACCAGCGCGGTCGCGTCGGCCGTGTCGAGCAGGGCTGCGAGACGTCCGGCGACGGCGCGTAGCAGCGGCTGGGCGACCTCGACCGCCGCCGGGCCGACCAGCGCGGTGATGCGGCCGTCGGTGCCCGGCAGCGGCTGCACGTGGGCCTGCAGCGCGTGGGGGTCCGGGTGGTGGCGGATCGCGGCCGCGAGCGTGGTCAGGCCGGGTTCGGGCGGCAGTCCGAACCGGGCCGCCAGGCCACCGCCGTCCTCGGCGGCCTCGACCGCCAGCACGCGGCCGGGCCACACCGACGCGCACGCCAGCATCGCGGTCGTCACCCCGGGTGACGAACGAGCGGCGGCGAACACGACCCTCACCGTCCGCCCCCGGCGTCCGTGACGTCGCGGGCGACCAGCACCAGCCGGACCTCCCCCGTGGCTGCGGTCGTGGCGACCTCGCCCGCCTGCTCCTCGCCGGTCTGCAGCGACACGAACACCTGCCCCTGGGTACCGACCATCTCGACCCCGACCACCTCGGCGGCCTCAACCAGCAGTCGCCCACCGTCGTGGTCGCCCACGGCGAGGACGTTGACCAGGTCCCCGATGCGCAGCCGCGGCGTCGGGTACTGGCCGGGCGAGAGCGCCAGGCCGACCACGCCGGCGCCCTCGACCAGGGTGGCGCCGGCCGCGAGGTGCTCGGCCACCACCAGCGTGCCCGCCGGCAGGTCGGTCACCGCCGCGCGGCCGACCAAGCTGGTGGCGTCGCCGGCCGGGGTGACCGCGAGCTGGTCGTCGGTGCCGACATGCACGACCTGCAGGTCCTCGACGGTGAGGATCTGGCCGCGCACCACCGTCTCGGCGAGCGCGACCACCGGGACGCGCTGCACCGACGTGGCGTTCCACAGCAGGAACGCCAGCGCCATCAGCCCGGTGAGCAGGATCCCGACGGTCAGCTGCGGGACACGCAGCCGCCGGCCTGCCGGGATCGGCGGCGCCGCCCGGTCCGCCACCGGCGGCGGGGGCGTGGTGGGTGTGGCCATGACGGCTCCTGTCAGTAGTCGGTGATCAGCGCCTGGATCTCCCCGACGCGCAGGTCGAAGCCGGTGGTGCGCTCGACCGTGCCGAACACGCCGCGCGGCTCGCCGTTGAGCCACCACGCGAACTCCCAGGTGACCGTCACCGAGGCCGCATAGACGTCGCCGGGCTGGGTGGTGGAGGAGTGCACGAACGTGAACGTGCAGGCCGGGTTGCCGCGGCCCCGAACGGCTTCGGGCTGGGCCTCGTAGGCGTCATGCGCCGCCTGCGACCACGGGATCCCCGGCCCGTCGCAGGTGCGGGTGCCCTCGACCAGATCCCAGGTGACCGACACCGGCCGTGCCTCGACCCGCACCGACACCGACCCGTCGGTCGCGGTCGCCGACGCCGGCTGCCACGACGGCTCGTCCACCCACAGCCAGGTCGGCAGCACCACCACCGCCTCGGCCGGGGACACGTTGGGTGCCGGCAGCGGCGGGGTGATCCGCACCCTCGCCTCATCACGCACCGCCGCGACGTCGCCCCAGCCGGGGTCGGGTCGCAGGTAGGGGCCGCCCAGCAGCACCCCGGCGCAGTTGAACGCCGCCTGCCAGATCATCCCCTCCGGCAGCTCCTCCCGGATCATGATCGCCACCCACCGGTCGGCCCGCTCTTCAGGCATGTCGCGGGGCAGGTCGGCGTAGTAGGCGACCTCGGTGCTGTCGGGGTCGCACTCCACGCGCGCACCGGTAGTCGGTGTGGGCGGCGGTTCGCAGGCTCCGTCCGCCTCGCCGCCATCCTCCCCAATGCGAGCCTGACCACCGCAGTTGTGGTCGGGTCGGTGATCGGCAACCGCTGGCGCCGCGAACAGCAGTCCCGGGACCACGGCCCCGGCCACCAGCCACCGCCATGGGTCACGGCGCCACGACATAGTCCGTGCCTCGGGGTGTGCAGTTGGTTCCGTCCAGCCCGGCCGACTGTGCGACCTTCCAGCTGCCGTCGTCCTGGCGGACCAGGTCGACCGACACCAGGTTGAGCTGCCCGTCCTCGACCGGCGGGATCACCTCATCGAGCCGTTCGCCGGTCTCGATGTCGTAGGCGCCGTAGGCGGGGTGTGCCGGGTGGCAGTCCGACACTGTGGCCTGTCCGACACCGAGGTCGAACACGACCGCGTTCTCGAGCGGGTCGTGCGGATCCCGAACAATGATCCCTTCAACAAGGTGTTCCGCGAGGAGTGCTTGGAAGTTCTCGAGGCGCGTCCCAGTCATGGTCTGCGGAAGATCGGGATGATCCGGAGTTGGGGGATCCCACGCGACGTTCCTGGCCTCGTGGTAAGCCCGGTAGGCGTCGAGAAGTTGGCGGTTGAGTTCGGGCGCGACGCAGTTGTCGATGCCGGGCACGACGTGGTCGACGAGCCAGCCGTCCTCGGTGGCGGTCAGCGTGCCGGTCCAGACCTGGGTCTTGACGGTCGCCTCGAGGTCGGTCCGGCCGGCCGGCTGCTCCGCAACGAGGATGCAGTCCTCGACGGTCGCGCGGTCGGCCGCGGCAGCGATCTCGACCTGGGGCCAGAACTCGGCCTCGGTGATGTCGATGGCAAGCTCGCCACGGCCGACGAAGATCAGGTCGATGGCCGCCTCGGTGCCCTGCTCGGTGGCGAGCCCATCGAACGCAACCGGGTCGGGGTCGGCGTCGCTGGTCAGTTGGGCGAGCCGTTCGGTGTGGAAGTCCTCCCACAGGGCGATCGCCTGCTCCTCGAGCGTGGCCGAAGGCTCGTCGCCGGTCTCGGGCGGCTCAGGCGGTTCGGGGTCGTCGGCACCGTCGTCGGCCGGCGGGGCCGGTGGGGCGGGTCGCGGGTCCGCGTCAGCGTCAGCGTCAGGAGACCGCGTGCACGACACCAACGCCAGCAACGCGATCAGCAGCGTGGCCAGCGGCAGCAGGAACCGTCGAGGCAAACATCGACGCATCGCCGCTTCTCCCCGTCCCGCCTGACAGTAGACATCCGACCACTGTCCGTGCACTGTCCGAACGGCAAGGGTCGCGACGTCCGCGGTCGCGTGGCCGGTGGGTCTCGTGCGTCTGCCGCTGGTCATAGTCACGGCGCTCCTACCCGCTGACAGTGTCGACGGCGGCGGCCCCGTCGAGCTCTGTGGGCTCGTCGGGGGCGGCGTCGTGCTGGCCGCCGCGGGATCCGTTGGGCCGGTCGAGGAACTCGACACGGTCGGCAACCACGGTGAGCTGCTCCGCACGTCGCCCGTCCGAGCCGGTCCATTCCTGGTGTGCCAGCCGGCCCTGCACCGCAACACGCCGGCCGCGGGTGAGGTGGTCGGCGGCTGCCCGCGCCAGCCGGTCCCAGGTCTTGATGGTGACGAAGTCCGCGCCGGAACGGCCGGCCCGGTCGACGGCCAGCCGGAACGTGGTCACCACGGTTCCGCCAGGCGTCTGATCCGCGTCGGGGTCGTGGGTGAGTCGGCCGATGAGCTGCACGCTGTTCACGGGTCCCTCCTCGTCATCGTCGCGCCCAGGTAGTTGCCACCGCCGTCGCCGATCTGTGACACCCGCTTCGCAGGTGCGCGCCGTTCGCACCCGCCGTCGCAGGGTCGCCCGTGGTGGCAAGCCGGGCGCTGGGCGGGTCGGCCGGAACGGGATGGCTGGCGTCATAGGTCGGCTCGCAGGCGTCGGCGGCCCTCCCACAGGGCGTCGAAGAAGCCGGGCCAGTCGGTGGCGGGGTCGTGGCGGGCCCGGGTGTCGTCGAGGAGGCCGAGCGTCCGCTGCTGCCGTGAGGTCAGGATCGGTTCGGGCGTGCCGTTGCTGTCGGGGTCATCGATGTCCAGGCCGAAGGCTGCGGTCAGGGCGCCCAGCAGGTCGTCGCGCAGCCGGGGCCAGTCGTGGGGGTCGCTGGTCAGGCCCGCGATCGTGACGTAGTGGACGAACTGGTCGCGTTGGATCCAGGCGAGGTCGTCGAGACCGATGCCGGGCTGCTCGAACATCGTGGTGCCTCCGCAGGTCTTCGGTCAGGATGGCTCGTCGCGCCCGGATCCGACACTGCAGCCGCCGCCGGGTTGTGGATAACTCGCGGGCGGTGCCGGGCGGGTCATCGGCGCAGCAGCCGGATGACGCTGTGGCGGGTGTCGCGTCGGGTGGCCAGTTCGGTCAGTTCGCGGTCGAGCTCGGCGACCTTGCCGCGCCAGTAGCGGACGAGATCTCGGACTGCCCGCCCACCAGGGGCATCCCGCAGCTCGGCGAGGCGCTGACGGGTGGCGGCGAGGGCTGCACGGGCGAGCTTCCGCTCCTCGGTCACCCAGGCCAGCCGGTCGGCCGGCGGAGGCTCCGGTGCCCGCCGGTCACCGGTGGTGCGGTAGTGGGAGGCGGCGAGCAGCCGCTGCAGCTCGGCGATGCGCCAACGTCCCCGCTCGGCCTCAAGCCGGACCGTCAACGCTCCCCAGCGGTCACCTTCGGTGCGGGTGACCACGGTGGCGGTCACGCGGCTGTCGCCAAGGCGCGACCAGCGCGGGGGTCCGAGGTCGGTGTCCACGACGGGACCGCCACGGAACCGGCCGAGCCTGCCAGCCCGCGGCCAGCGGTCGGCGGCGGCGCGGCCCATGAGCTGCTTGAGGTGCTCCGGGGGTCGTAGCCCGCGTTCGACCTCGAGGCAGGTGCGGGCGACGAACCGCAGGATGTCGGCGAGCTGGTCGTCGGTCAGCGCGCGGTGGGTCATCGTGACCGGCCCCCAACGCTGCTGCGCCGGCGGGTGGCCTCGATCGCGCGGAGGCTGGCCTGATCGAGCAGCCGGTCGAGCCGGTCGGGTGGGACGAGCTGGCGGGTGACCTGCCCGACCCGCTCATGCAGCTGTCTGAACCGGTCGACGTCGCCGCCGATCCACCCCGCGATATAGCCCGCGGAGTGGCCGGTGATGTCGTGGTTGAACCGAGCCGAGATCGTGTGAGCGGCGGCCTCGGCCACCGCCTCGCAGTCGGGCCGGTTGTGGGCGTAGTAGTCGCGCTCCCCCGCCACGTGCGCGGCGATCAGCTCGGGATCCTCGCGGTGGGCCAGCTCGTGGGCGAGGGTTGCCAGCCGCTCCCCCGAACTCGCGGAAGCGTCGAGGACGATGCGGTCGTGCTCGCGCTGGTAGTAGCCGGCCAGCCCGCGTCGGAGCTGGCGGTGCTCGACCGTGATGCGATGCGTACGGCAGTAGCCGTCGAGGTGGTCGGCCAGCTCCTTGGGTGCCTGCTCGGGGGCAGGGCGGCCAAGCTCGGGGAGCGGCTCGCCGTGGGTGGCGGAAAGGTCGAAGACGTAGCCCACGCCGAAGGAAACGCGTCGGTCGAGGCCGGCCGCCTCGGCGTCGGTCTTGGGTGGCCGGACCCGGCCACCGGTGGCCGGGTCGATCCAGTACGGCTTGGGGTAGAACACCATGATGCCACGCTCGCCCCGGCGGACATGGCGGCCGAGCTGCTCCCAGGTCCGATATGACGCCACGATCCCGGCGGGGTCAGGCCGCTCAGCAAGCTGCGCCATGATCCACAGCGAGTTGGTCGGCGAGTAGCGGTGGAACAGCGACATGCGGGCGAACCACTGGTCGTACTCGCCGGAGTCGACGATGCGGCGCAGCTCACGCTCAAGGGCCTCCTCCGCCTGGGCCCGACGCTCCTCGACGGTGATCCGGTTGGCAGGCATGGTTGGCTCCTGGGCAGGTCAGCGGCGGCGCGCGGCGATGCGCCGCACCGGCACATCGACAGACCGGCCCGGCGGCGCGGGGGCGGGTGGGGTGCGGGGGTGCTGGTGGCCGGCGGCCAGCCCCGAGGCGATGGTTCGGCGGGTCTCGGCCTGACCGAGCCCGACGTCGATTGCGATGCGTTCGAGCTCGGCGGCGACGTGCTCGGGGTCGAGCAACCCGGCGCCGGTGAGCTGGCCGAGGTTGAACGCAGCCCGGTTGAGGGTGTCGTTGCGGGTGCCCTCGACCGCAGCGGCGAGCCGGCCCAGCTCGCGGCGCAGCGCGGTCGCGGCATACCGCTGCTCACGCTCCCCGACCGGCAGCAGCCGTGCGGACGGCACGGCTGGCGCCTCGACGGGCCGGGTGCGGTCGCGGTCGCGCAGCAGGGCGAGCAGCCAGCTCGGCGGGTCGGCGGCCGCGGCGCGCACCACCCACCGGTAACGCCCGCCGGAGGCGTGGACCGACGGGGGCACGACGATGTAGCCGCCGTCGCCCCGGACATCGATGCCGGCCACCACCCCGGCACGGTTGCCGAGATCGCCCGCGGGACGGCGGAACAGCAGCTGACGGCCGCCGGACCCGGTGCGCTGCTCACAGGTGGGCGGCAGCGCCCCGTGCTCGGCCTGGAGCCGCTCAAGGCTGGCCGGTCCGTCGGGCAGGTCGATGTCGAGGACCAGCAGCCCCGACGCGTCGCCGGTGGCCACCCCGAGGTTGGCGTGTGGCCAGCGGACCCACCAGCCCCGGATCGTCGTCGGGTCGGTGGTCGCGTCGTGCAGGCCACGGCGGGTGCGCGGATGCTTGCCCGGCGACCCGCAGTCCAGCGGCCCGCAGGAACAGCCGTGCGGCAGCGGGGCATGCAGCGGCAGGACCGGCCAGCCGTGCGCCGCGTAGCGCAGGGCCACCTCGACCAGATGGTTCGGGTCCGGCTGGCGTGGTGGGCTCGCGCCGGGGGTCATGGCGCGGCCTGCTCGAGCCGACAGGCCAGCTCGTCCACCAGCCGGACGGGTGGCAGGTGCCGCAGGTCGACCGGGATGGACGGCAGCACCCAGCTGCGCCACGTCAGCCCCGACGCGGACGCCGCCGGCAGCCCCGCGCCGTCGCCGAGCGGGAGCGAGAGCTGCCCGTCGGCCAGCGGCGAGGCGGGCGCAGCCAGCAGCTCGCGGACCGCATCCGAGTCCGCTGGACACGGCACCGCCAGCCGCGCGAGGAGGCGGGTGCCGCCGTCGGTGTAGCCGATCACCGCATGGATACGGTCCGGCCGACCGGAGGCCGGGTCCAGCTCGGCGAGCACCACCAGGTGCAGCGCCACCGGCACGGCGGTGACGGTGTCCATCACGCCGCCACCCGCCGGTAGCCGGCCAGCTCGGGAGCGAGCTGGCGGCGGGCGCGAGTGACCCGCTGACGGATCGCGGCGTGCGACAGCCCGTGCCGCTCCGCAACCCGCGTGAGCGGTTCGTGCTCGGCCAGCGCGACCAACCCATCACGGGTCGCCGCATCGAACCGCGCCAGCACCCGATCCAGCTCCACCGACAGATCCAGCAGATGCGGATCCACCACTGGGTCGGGCACGGAGTCCGCCGGGATGGTCGGCAGCCGCGACGCCGGTATCAGCCGCTCGTGCTTGCGCCTCTCGAGATGCCGCGCGACGTTGGCCGCCAACGCCCGGGTCACCCGCCGCACCACCCGCCGCCGCAGCCAGCGTGGCTCGGACACATCGGCGCGGGTGATGACGGTGTGGAGCACCTCGAGGCAGACCGCGCCCCACTCGGTCGGGTCGGACTCGAGCAGCGGGCGGGCGCGGGCCACCAGCAGCGGGCGGTGGCTGGTCACCAGCCACCCCAGCGCGATCGGGTCACCGGCCGCCGCGGCGAGCAGCAGCCACTGGTAGCAAAGCCCGCCGTCCAGGCTGGGCCGGTCGACATGTCTCGGGTCGGGGCCGCGACAGCCGTGGCCGAGCAGCCGCGCGACGTGCCGGTCACGGTCGGCGTCGCTCAGCTGGGTCCAGCGGCGGGTCACGTCCCCAAGCGGGGGCGGGGTCGCATCCAGCATCGGGCGCACCTCCTCAACGGGAATGCGCCCACCCTGCGGGTCGACTGATGCTGGACTGATGCTGCGGTGATGCTGGAGGCTATGCGGCGTGGTCAATTCCGTGGTACATCTCGTCGCACGCCTATGCTGCCCTCCAGCATGGCCATGCTGGCCGAGGCCAAGGGGTTTCGGATGCCCAGGACACACCGCTCCGTGCGGGTCGACCCCGACCTGCTCGACCATCTCGAGGAGGCCGCCCGCGACCGGCTCGTGCCCGCCAGCTTCTCCGAGCAGGTCGAGGCCGGACTGCGGCTGCTGCTGCGCCAAGCCGACGAGACCCGCACCCGCCGCGCCGCCCGCCTCGTCGCCGCCGACCACGACCGGGCCGAGACCACCTACCAGCAGCTGCGTCGGCGCGGCGAGCGATGACCGCCGGCCAGATCTGGCAGCGCCCCGACGGGCTGCACTGGGTCGAGACCCAGATCGCAGCCGTCGATGCCTCCGGCTGGCGGCTGATGATCCCGCTGGTCGCACCCGACGATGCTGCCGACGCCCCACCACTGGTGGTCACCGTCGGCGACTGGCGCGCCCGCGTCCACCTGTTGACCAGCGCAGCCTCCCACGAGCTCGGCCAGCCCGCCGGCCACCTCACCGACGCCCAGCTCGCGGACCTGCAGGCCGCCGTGCGAGCCATGGTCGCCGAGTAGGCGCGTCCGGAACGCGACGGACAGAGACCTCTCATCGGGCCTGGCCGCCTACGCCGATCGACGAGTCACGAACATCTGCCGACGGGGTTCGTCCGCTCCGGTGTCCCAGACAGCCACAGCCGACCGAACGAGCGACCGGGTCACGGGACCCGAGGCGTGGCCCAGGGGCCGTCGCTGTCAGTTGGCGGAGTCGTCGAACCAGCTCAGCCCGTGGTGCGCCATCGCGGCCTGCAGGTCGGGATCGTCGAGACTGATCGGAGCGCTCGCGGCGTCGGCGAACAGGTCGTGGCCGTCGGGAAGCTCGAACAGCGCCACGTTGGCCAGGTCGTCCCCGAACCGGGACAGGTAGGTGATGCCGTCGAACTGTGGGGCGCCGTCCTGGTCGGTGCACTGGTAGATGAACCGTGACACGTGCTGCGTGAAGGCACGCGGCGCTCGTAGCCGGATCGCAGCCGCGTCGAGATCCTCGAGGTGGTAGCGAACCACCAACCGCGACAGCTGCTGTCGCAGGGCGGCCAGCGACCGGCTGTGCCCGACCTGCGCGCAGCGCGCCGCGACGGTCGCTTC
>CAYVJT010000111.1:0-12203 GCA_964451855.1 uncultured Actinomycetota bacterium | reverse complement strand
CACACCGTCATCGGCTACGCGATGTTCATCGCCGTGGGTGTCCTCAGCTTCGCGCTGTTCAAGACACGTTGGGGCCTGCGCCTGCGCTCCGTCGGCGAGCACCCGAAGGCCGCCGACACCGTCGGGATCAAGGTCCTCGCCACGCGCTACAAGGCGGTGATCCTCGGTGGTGCGTTCGCGGGGATCGGCGGCGCGTGGTTCACGCTGGACGCGACCGGCCAGTTCTCGCGCGAGATGACCGGGGGGCGCGGGTTCATCGCGTTGGCCGCGATGCTCGTCGGGCGGTACAGCCCCGGCGGCGCGTTCGCCGCCGCTCTGCTGTTCGGGTTCGCGTCGGGACTTGCGACCTCGGTGCAACGGCTGCCCGTACCGATCCCGTCGACGCTGATGCTGACCGCCCCGTTCGTGGTCACGATCCTGGTCGTGGCGGGGCTCGTCGGACGGCTCCGTCCGCCGGCGGCCAACGGCACCCACTACGTCAAGGAGTAGCGGCTCCCGGCGCGGTCCTGGTCACGACGAGGTCGACCTGACCCCACGTTCGAGCGGCACCTCCGGCCGTACCGGCAGCGATCGATCGAGCCGGAGTCCCTCCTCGTCGACCTCGCAGGCGAAGGCGACCACCTGCACGCCCCTGCCGCGGGCACGACGCACCGCGTCGGTCCAGGAGGGCTCCGCCGGCGCATCCAGGTCGAGCACGTCGACATCCGCTCGCTGCACCACGAACGCCACCGCGGCCGGCTGGCCCTCGCCCGCCATCCGCGACAGCGCATCGAGGTGGGCGACACCGCGCTGGGACGGGGTGCTGGACAGCGGTGCGACACCTGCGCGGGACCGACTCAGCGACTTCACCTCGACGACCCCGACGTCCCCGTCGGCCAGGTCGACCTCGAGATCGAAGCGATGTCCGGCCCGCGCCACCTCGCGACGCACGGCGCTGATGGGCGGCCAGCCGGGAAGCGTTCCACCGGCCCCCAGATGGTCGGCCACCAGGCCGCTGGCCGCAGCCGCCTCCAGTGCGACCCAGGTGCCGTCCCACACCCGGGTCACCGTCCAGCGGGTGCGTCGGTGCGGATCGTCGTTGCGCGCGAGGATCAGCCTCGCCTCCGGGACGAGCAGGTCGCTGAGCCGCGCCGTGTTGGGCAGGTAGGCACGGACCTCCTCCCCCGGGGCCTGGCGCTCCCCCGCGCGACGTGCGCGGACGACGAACCGGTTCTCGCGAGCCACGAAGCGCGCGACCTCGATCGCGGGGCCGGGCATCGTCACCCTCCGGGAGGTCGCGTGCTCCGGGCGCAACCTACATCGACCCGGGCGCCCGGAACACGGCTCGGCAGGGGGCGTTCGGCCCCCCGGCTCGGGTCGGTGTGCTGTGGCATCAGCCCCTGCCAGCGGGTTGTGTCGAGGTAGCGACGAGGTCTCCGATGGATCCAACGGACCCAGCCCGACCACGTCCTGCGCTCGACGAGGCTGCCCCAACGGATCGGCAGCCGGTCGTACGCGCAGCGACGGGTTTCGTCCTGTTGGCGTTGGCCCTGTCCTGGGTGCCACTGACCCTCCTGCTGGTGACCACCGCCGACCCCACCGCCGGCCCCCTCTCGTTCGTGCTGTGGGCTCTCGGCGGGCTGGGTCCCGCCCTCGCCGCCATCGTGATGGCCCGGATCACCTACGGGAAGGCGGGCGTTCGCGCGTTGCTCCGGCGGCTGCTGCGGTGGCGCATGGGTCGGTGGACGTGGCTCTTGCTCGCACCACTTCCGGTCGGTCTTCTCGCCGTCCTCAGCGTCGTCGGAACCGGACGCGCCTCCCTGGCCACCGGCGGCACCGGCTTCCTCGTCCTGGTCCCGATCATGCTCGTCGGCGGGGTGCTCTTCGGCGGGCTGGAGGAGATCGGCTGGCGGGGCTACCTGCAGCCACGGCTGCAGGCCACGATCGCTCCGGCGGCCGCAGCGGTCGTGGTCGGGCTCGTCTGGGCCGTGTGGCACGCCCCGCTGTTCCTCCTCGCCGGCACGACCCAGGCAGAGGGGTCGGTGCTGTGGTTCACGCTCGGCGCCGTCGCCCTGTCGATCGTGTTCGCCTGGGCGTACAACGCCTCGGGCGGCAACCTGTTGCTCGTGGTCCTGCTGCACGGTGCGCTCAACGGCTGGTACAGCGCGGTCGTCCAAGGGCTCGCCCCCGACGTCCTGGGTGCTGGATTCGAGGTCGTCACCGCGATGGCTGCCACGGTGATCGCCGGCGTCCTGTTCTGGAGGAGCGGGCCCGAGCTCGGCCGTCGCCCACTCCCGGCAACGCCGAGGTAGCACCGACCCAGGGGGTTGCGATGGGACTACTGGCCAACCTGGCCTTCATGGTGCTGTTCGCCTGGGTCGTGCGCGGGCTGCTGTCGGCCCGGGAGCTGACCTGGCCTCGCACCTTCCTCGCCGTGGTCTTCGGGACCCTGCTCGGGGCGCTCGTCGCCGGGTTCATCCTCATCGACACCGCCGACCTGGCCGATCCGACGCAGCTGGACGTACGTAGCGAGGAGCTGTTCGCCCTCGCGCTGCCCTTCCAGGTCATCGCCACGATGGTCGCGGTCGTCGGGCTCGAGCTCATCTCCTCGCGCCCACCGCGGCGTCGCGAGCTGCGGCCGGTCCGGCCGTGGCGGGCCGTGACCCGGCGGCTGCGGATCCTCGGCCGCATGGCCCAGGTGGCACGGATCGTCTCTCGGCACGGACTGGCGCCCGCCCTGGGGCTGCGGCGCGGCGACGTCGATGTCCGCAGCTCCGCGGAGCTCGCACGGCGGGCCCGCAGCGCCCTGGAGGACGCGGGCGGGATGTTCGTCAAGCTCGGGCAGCTGCTCGCGACCCGGCCGGACCTGCTCCCGCCCGACGCCCTCGCCGAGTTCGGCCGCCTCCACGCCTCCGCCCGTCCCCTGCCCTTCGACGAGGTCCGGATGGCGATCGCAGGCGAGCTGGCGGTCCCCGTGGAGGAGGCCTTCGCCGAGCTCGACCCGGAGCCGCTCGGATCGGCGTCGATCGCGCAGGTGCACACCGCGCGACTCCCCGATGGCCGGGAGGTGGTCGTCAAGCTCCGGCGTCCCGGCCTGGAGGACCTGGTCGAGCGTGACCTGGCGATCGTGCTGTGGCTCGCACGTCTGGCCGAGCGACGCACGCCGTGGGGACGGGCCTACGAGGTGACCGCGCTGGCCCAGGAGTTCGCAGCCGCGCTGCTCGGTGAGCTGGACCTCGAGCAGGAAGCACGCCGAGCCTCCGAGGTGGCGGCGGCCGTCGCCGAACATCCGCGTGTCCACGCACCCGCGATCGTCGGGGAGTACACCACCGAGCGGATGCTCGTGATGGAGCTGCTCAAGGGCCGTCCCCTGTCCTCGCTCGATCGCGACCTGCCCCTCGAGGACCCGCGCGGCTTCGCTGACGAGCTGTGCGCCTCTCAGGTCCGCGCGATGCTCCAGGGCGAGCGCTTCCACGCCGACCCGCACCCAGGCAACGTGATGCTGCTGGACGACGGCCGGCTCGGGCTCATCGACTTCGGTGCGACCGGCAAGCTCGACGCCTTCGAACGCTCCTCGATGCTGCAGATGCTCGTCGCGATCGAGCTGCAGGAGCCCTCGCTCCTCTACGAGTCGTTGGTCGCGGTCGGCGCGGTCGGTCCGGAACGGGAGCCCGACGAGATCGAACGGGCGCTGGCGCGCTTCATGGCCGCCCACCTCGGCCCAGGGCTGCCCCCTGCCGAGGCGATCACCGAGCTGCTGCGGCTCACAACACGGCTGGGGATCCGCCTCCCTCCGCAGGCATCCTCGATGTTCCGTGCCCTGGCAACCCTGGCCGGGACCCTGGAGCAGCTCTCCCCCGGCTACCCGTTGATCGATCAGGTCGCCGAGCTCGGGGGCACGGAGCTACGGGAGCGGATGGCACCGGGGTCGGCGCGCGAGTTCGTCCAGCACGAGTGGGCTGCGCTGGAGCCGCTCCTGCGACGTGCTCCGCGCCACCTCGACCGCATCGCCACCATGGTCGAGCACGGCGGGATCTCGACACGGGTGCGTCTGTTCAGCGAGCCTGCCGACGTGCGGGTCGTCGAGCGACTGGTCAACCGGGCCGTGCTGACCGCGCTCGCGCTCGGTGTGTCGCTGCTGGCGATCATCATGCTCGGCACCACCGCGGGGCCGATGTTCGCAGGGACCGACCTCAGGTTGCTCGAGGTGCTGGGCTGGATCGCGCTGTTCGCTGGGACCGTGCTGGTGCTCCGGGTGCTGCTGGCGGTGTTGCGCAGCGACGCCTCGGGGACCTGAGCGGAGGCGCCCTCGCTGCGACAAGGCGTCAGCGCTCCGCAACATCAGCGGCAGACCGCCTCGCCGGTCTCGGCCGCGTCGCTGGCGTCGAGGGCGGCGTCAGGGTCGTCGAGGACCTGCCTGACCCGCTGCTGGATGCGTTCGACGTCCGGGACGTGGTCCCATCCCCGGTACCCGGGCGGGCCGAAGCCGACGGCGACCACCCGGTCGGGGTCGACGGAGGGCAGCAGCTCGATCAGGTACGGCAGCAGGTCGATCGGGATGCTGGTCGTCACGTGGTCCTCGATGGCGGACGCGATGTCGGGGAAGCCACGCAGGATCGTGCCGACATCCGCCGTCCGGACCACGCTGGTGACGAGGCAGCGCTGCCGTCGCATCCGATCGGCGTCGCCACCGTCCCGCTCCCGGACGCGCACGAAGGCGAGCGCCTCCTCCCCGGTCAGCTCCTGCCGCCCTTCCGGGAGATCGACCGTGTACCACTCCCCGCCCGGCTCCGGTGGCGACATCCGCACGTGGAGCGGCGAGGCCAGATCGACCTCGACACCCCCGAGGGCATCGACCATCGCGACGAACCCGCCCATGTCGACCATGGCGTAGTGGGGCACACCGATGCCGAGCAGTTCGCCGAGCACGTCCGCGACCGCCGCCGCGGCAGGATCGTGGGCGCGTGGGTACAACGCAGCGAACTCCTCGGGCACTCGCTCGTCGCCGCAGCGGTAGAGCGCCAGGAGGTACTCCCACCCCTCACCGGAGGGGCAATGCTCCGCGTACACCTCCTCGAGCCGCTTCGGCAGGGGGAAGTCGGCGAGGTAGCGATCCACGGAGAACAGCGCCGCATCGCCGGTCTCCGGATCGATGGTCGCGACGAGCAGGCTGTCGATGCGGTCCCCGGACCGTCCCTGCCCGGCATCGCTGCCGAGCAGCGCGACGGTCACCCTGCCGGCCTCGCTCCAGGGGTTGGCCGGCGGCGGGGAGGGCTCCTCGGGGGCAGGCGACGGCCCCTCGGGGGCAGGCGACGGCCCCTCGCCGAGGTCGGCCTCCTCGCGTGGCGGCTCGAGACCACCGTCCTCGGACGACGGTCCGGAGGGTGGCTCGTCGGGCTCCTCCTGCCGCTCGTCCGGGGACACGGCGACCGGTGGCTCGCCACGCTCATCGGCGACGAACACCGAGCTGATGACCCCGTGCGTCGACGCCGTGTAGTAGCCGACCGCCGCGTGCGGGACGACCACGACAGCGGCGAGCACCACGAGGCAGGCGCCAACGGCGGTAGCGGCCCAGCCGCTGCGCGGCAGTACGGGGTGCGCCGGAGGCCGGATGCCCTCCGCGTAGGCGTCGAAGGTGGCGTAGAACCGGAAGACCAGGATGACGAGGTTGATCCCCAGCAGCCACAGCAAGGTGGTCGGCCGCAGCACCCAGCCGGCCAGCTCCGTGGTCGGGCGGGTCGCCAGCCAGGCGGCTCCCCCGATCAGCGCCAGGGAGACGACGAGCAACAGCGAGCCCTTCACCCGCCGACCCACCATCAGCTGCCCGGCCCCAGGCAGCACCAGGGAGGCCAGCGCGGCCCGGAACCCGCGTCCGGTCCGGCGACGACGGTCCACCGGACGCAGCGACCACATGTTCGGCTCCCCACACCGGGCGTGAAACGTGCAAGGTACGGCCGACGCGGTCGGCCGCCAACCACGCGCACGCCCGGGGGTGCGTCAGCCCTTGCGGGTCTGCAGTTCCTCGATCAGCTTGGGCACGACGTCGTAGAGGTCGCCGACGACGCCGAAGTCCGCGATCTGGAAGATCGGCGCCTCGGCGTCCTTGTTGATGGCGACGATGTTCTGCGACGTCTGCATCCCTGCCCGGTGCTGGATCGCACCCGAGATACCCGACCCGAGGTACAGCGTCGGTGAGATCGTGCGGCCGGTCTGGCCGATCTGGTAGCGGTGCGGGTACCAGCCCGCATCCGTCGCGGCCCGGGAGGCGCCGACCCCGGCACCGAGCACGTCCGCGAGCTGCTCCATCAGCTCGAAGCCGTCCTCCTTGCCGAGCCCGCGGCCACCGGCGACCACGATCGCGGCCTCACCGATGTCGGGGCGGTCCGAGGTGCCCTGCTTCTCCACGGACACCACCGTCGCGCCCTTGGCGGCGTCCGACAGGGTCACGTCCAACGCCACCAGCTCGGGGGCCCCGCCGCCGGTCTCCTCGGCCGGGTACGCGTTCGACGCGATGCCGAGCAGCGCCAGCTTGCCCTCGGCGACCCTCGAGCGGGTGATCAGGTCGCCACCGAAGACCTCCTTGGTGGCAACGAACCGGCCGTCCTCGACCGCCAGCCCGGTGACGTCGGTGATGACCCCCGCGTCGACACGGATCGCCAGCCGGGAGGCGACGTCCTTGACGTGGTTGGTCGAGGCGAACAACACCGTGTCCGCGCCCGAGGCGTCGACCGCGGCCTGCAGCGCATCGACCTGTGGGAGGGTGACGTAGCCCTGCGCGTCCTCGGAGTCCCAGTGGTAGACCTTGGTCGCCCCGTGGGCACCCAACGTCTCGGCCGCATCGGCAGCGCCCGGGCCCAGCCACACGGCCGACACCGACGCACCGGCGTCGTCGGCCAGCCCTGCGGCCGCGGACAGCATCTGCAGCGACAGCTTGCGCGGCGCCCCATCAGCGTGGTCGATCAGAACGAGCAACTCACTCATCATCTACTCCATCTCTCGCTTCGTCGAGCTGGCCCGGTCAGCCAGCTAGACGAACTTCTTCTCGACCAGCCAGTCGGCCAGCTGGGCAGCGGCGGCTCCGGACCCATCGTCCTCGACGATCGTCCCGGCCTCCTTCGGCGGCCGCGGCTCGAACTCGTACATCGTCGCGGCGGCACCGTTGGCGCCGACCTGCTCGGGCTCGACACCGAGGTCCGACAGCGCCTTGACGTCCAGCGGCTTCGACTTGGCCGCCATGATCCCCTTGAACGACGGGTAGCGCGGCTCGTTGATCGCCTCCACCACGCTGACCACGGCCGGCAGCGACGACTCGACGACGTCCCAGCCCTCCTCGTGCTCTCGGTGGACGGTCACCTTGTCCCCATCCACCTCGAGGTGGCGCGCGTAGGTCAGCGACGGGACCCCGAGCAGCTCCGCCACCGCGGCGGGCACCAGACAGGTCCGCGCGTCGGTGGACTGGTTGCCGAAGACCACCAGGTCCCACTCCTCACCCTCGAGCGCCTTGGCGATCACCCGAGCGGTCCCCAACGCATCCGACCCGGCGATCGCGTCGTCGGTGACCTGCAGCCCGGCATCGAGACCGTAGGACAGCGCCTTGCGCACCACCGACTGGGCCGACTCCGGACCGACCAGCAGCACGGTCACCTCGGCGTCCTGGTTCTCCTTGAGACGGACCGCCTCCTCGATCGCGAACTCGTTGACCGGGCAGAGCACGGACTCGCCAGCATCACGGTCGACGGTCAGGGCCTGCTGGTCGATGACCTTCTCGCCAGCGGTGTCGGGGACGCGCTTGACGGGCACGATGACCTTCATGGAGCAACCTCTTCGCTCGACGAGCACCCGCGAGCGTGCGGCGGGCGCGAGGGATCGCCGCTCAGGGTAGGCAGTGCGCACCCGCGGGAGTGAATTTGAGCGGACGCTACAAGTGAGTTGGCTCGGCCAACGCACCTCCTCCTACGCTGAGCGCATGACGCGTCCCACCACCCCCGACGGAGGCACGCCGAGGTCGTCACCGACCTCGGCGTCGCTGATGCTGACCGGGGAACGGACCCTGCCCGGGATCCCCGACGAGCGCTACTGGTTCGCCCGGCACGTCGTGGCCTACCTGGCGGCGGCGGACCGTGTCGGGCGGTTGCCGGGCGCGGTGGTGCTCGACGCCGGCTGCGGGGAGGGCTACGGGCTCGAGCTGCTGGCGCAGGCCGGTGCCTCGCGGGTCGTCGGCGTCGACCTCGACCCGCAGGTGGTGGCCCACGCGACCGCCCGGTACGCCACACCCGACCCGGGGTGTACCAGGGCCGACGGCACCGGCCCCCACATCGAGGTGGCGCAGGCAGAGCTGTCCTCGCTGCCGCTGGCCGACGAGGAGGTCGACCTCACGGTGTCGTTCCAGGTGATCGAGCACCTCTACGACGTCCCCGCCTACCTCGCCTCGCTCCGTCGGGTCACCCGCTGCGGCGGTGAGCTGTGGATCGCGACACCCAACCGCCTGACCTTCACCCCCGACAGCGACGTCCCGGTCAACCCCTTCCACGTCCGCGAGTTCACGGCCGAGGAACTGCACACCGAGCTGTCCTCCGCGGGGCTGCGTGTGGACCGCATCCTGGGCGTGCACCACGGCGGCCGGCTCCGCGCCGAGGAGCACCGCCTCGGCCGCGGCTTCGTCACGGCGATCGTGGAGGTGGAGCCCGAGGGCTGGGACGAGCGGCTGCGCGCCGCCGTCCACAGCACCCGTCCGGAGGACTTCGAGGTGACCGAGCACCACCTCGACGACAGCCTCGACCTGATCGCGGTCGCGCACGTCCCGGTCGCCACGTGAGCCGCTGACGTGGCCGGCCCGCCGGGCGAGCTCGCCCTCGTGCTGCACACCCACCTGCCCTACCTGCGTGGGCACGGGGTCTGGCCGGTGGGTGAGGAGTGGCTGTTCCAGGCGTGGGGGACGTCGTGGCTGCCCGTCACCCAGCTGTTGGAGCGGCTCGCCGAGGAGGGCCACCGGCAGGTCCTGACCCTCGGGGTCACCCCGACGGTGGCCGCCCAGGTCGCCGACCCACGGCTCGGCCAGGACCTCGGGACCTGGCTCGGAGGGCAGATGTGGCGCTCCGAGGAGCAGCGCTGGCACCGCTACCTCGGTCCGGAGGTGACCGCGCTGGGGCCCTTCCACTGGCGACGCTTCGCCGACCTGCTGGCCTACCACGACGAGGTGCAACGTCGAGGTGGCCTGCTGACGGCGTGGGCCGACCTCGCGGACCGCGGCGTGATCGAACTGCTCGGCGGACCGGCGTCGCACCCCTACCTGCCGTTGCAGCGGCACACCGCCCTCATCGACGCGCAGCTCGCCTGCGGGTTGGACGCCCACGAGCGCTGGAGCGGGCGCCGTCCGACCGGGTTGTGGCCGCCCGAGTTGGGCTACCGCCCGCGGGGTCGGGTGGCGGACGCCACCGCGGAGCCGGAGTCCGTGGACGCGCAGGGGACCCCGACGCTGCCACGGACCGGTCCCGTCCTGCCCGGCCTCGAGGAGCACTACGCCGCCAACGGGATCGACCACGTGCTGGTCGACGCACCGACCCTCGTACGGGCCGCCGGTGGAGCCGAGCGGGACTGGACGGTGCGACCCGCTCCCCCGGACCCCGCCACGGCCAGCCCCGACGAGGTGGTCCACGACGGTGTGCTGATCGGGGACAGCGAGGTGGTGGCGTTCGCCCGGGACCTCGCGGTCGCCTACCACGTGTGGTCGCCGACCGCCGGCTACCCCGGCAACGCCTGGTACCGGGACTCCTACGCCACGGGCAGCTTCGGGGTCCACCCCTCGTGGCGGGTCACCGCACACGACGTGCACCCGGACGACAAGGCGCCCTACGAGCCGGCTGCGGCACAGCGTCAGGTCCACCGCGACGCCGACCACCTGCACGGGGTCCTGCGCGAGGTCCTGGACCCGCGACCTGGTGGACTGGTCGTCGCCGCCTACGACACCGAGCTGTTCGGACACTGGTGGTTCGAGGGCGTGGACTGGTTGGACGCGCTGCTGCACCGCGTCGCTGACGACGACCGGCTGCGCACCACCACCCTGGCGGGACGGCTCGAACGGCAGCCGCCGACCCGCCGCCTCACGTTGCCCGAGTCCTCCTGGGGCTACGCCAAGGGCCACGCCAGCTGGGTGAGCGACGCCACCCGCCCGATGTGGCGGGCCCTCGTGGACGCGGAAGCGCGGGCACGGACGGCGCTGGCAGGTGGCCGTGGTGTCGCACGGGTGCGCGCTCAGATCGCCCGCGAGCTGGCGTTGCTGGCGGCGTCGGACTGGCCCTTCATGGCGACGCGCGGCAACACCCACGGGTACGCACGGGATCGCGTCGACGGGCACGCCGAGCGGCTGCACCGGCTGTGCGACGCGGTCGAGCGCGGCGACCTCGACGTCCCCGCCGTCACCGACCTCGAGCGACGGGACGCGTTCCCGGACGATCCCTCGGCGATCGTCGCCGCCCTGGACCCGTACGGCGGACGGGCACGGCGCCAGGCGGCGAGGTGACCGGCAGGGTGGGTCAGACGTCGCGGGTCCGCATCAGCACGATCGCGCCGACGGCCGCGACCACCACGTAGGTGACGAACACGCTCAGGCCGAGGAGCGGGGACAGCAGCTCCGGGCTGGCTCCACCCATGGGGGTGGCCCCGCCGTCCGCCGTGAACACCGCGTTCAGGGCGTTGAAGGGCAGCCAACGGCCGACGCTCGGCGCGAGCGTGAGGAACGCCCCCTCGACCACGAACACCCAGACCAGGGTCACCGTCAGCGCGACCACCTGGCTGCGCATCAGGGCCCCCAGCGCGACCCCGAGCCACGAGGTCAGCACGAGCCCAACCAGGCCGTACCACGCGGCCGAGCGCGTCGCGGAGCCGACCTCCAGCCCCGACCCGGCGGTGAGCCCACGGATCCCGACCAGGACCGCGACGAGGGCGAGGCCGGCGACGAGGAACGCGACGGCGTAGAGGGTGGCCGCGACGAGCTTGCCGACGAGCACGACCGAGCGGCCCGGTGTGATCTGCAGGGTCCGACCGATCGTGCCGTGACGGAACTCGGTCGTCATCGACAGCAGCGCGACGATCAGCACGATGACCGAGGCCCCACCCACCATGTCGACGTAGAACGCCACCTCGGGGTCGGTGCCTCGGAACTCCCCGAAGCCGGCTTCGGGGAGGAGCAGGAACAGCACGGAGCTCAGCAGCACCAGCGCCAGGCCGATCGCCGTCATCACCCAGGTGGTGACGGTGCTCGTCAGCTTGCGGACCTCGGACGCGATCAGCCCCATCATCCGATCTCCGCGCCCGAGGTCAGCTCGAGGAAGACGTCCTCGAGCTCCGCGGCGGAGGACCGCAGCTCGGTCAGGGCGACACCGGCCGCAAGGGCGGCGGCACCGACGTCGGCCGGGCTCAGCCCCTCGACGCGCAGGCCGTCACCCTCGGGCGCCACCGTGGCACCGCGACGCTCGAGCTCCCCCGTCAACGCGGCGTCGTCCTGGCTCGAGACCTTCACCGAGACCCCGCCGGTGCCTCCGGTCAGCTCCTCGACGGTGCCCTGCGCGATCAGCCGGCCCTGGTTGATCACGAGCACGTCGTCGACCAGCCGGGAGACCTCGCCGAGCAGGTGCGACGACACCAGGATCGCCCGACCCTCGTCGGCGAGGTAGCGCAGGAAGGCCCGCACCCACTGGATGCCCTCGGGATCGAGGCCGTTCGCCGGCTCGTCGAGCAGCAGCACCTTGGGGTCGCCGAGCATCGCGGCCGCCAGGCCGAGGCGCTGCTTCATCCCGAGGCTGTACCTGCCGACCCGTTTCCTGCGGGCGGCGGCCAGCCCCACGAGCTCCAGCACCTCGTCGCAGCGCTCGGGGCGCAGCCCCGCAGCAGCCGCCGAGATCCGCAGCTCATCGATGCCCCGGCGGCCCGGGTGGAAGCCCACCCCATCGACGATGGACCCGACGGTACGCGCAGGGTCCTGGAGCTCGTGGAAACGCTTGCCGTGGATCGTCGCGGTTCCCGCGTTCGCCGTCGTCAACCCGACGATGGCGCGCAGGGTGGTCGACTTCCCGGCGCCGTTCGGTCCCAGGAAGCCGACGATGCGCCCCTCCGGCACGTCGAAGCTGACGTCGTCGACCGCGACCTGCTGACCGAACCGCTTGGTCAGCCCCCTGACCGCTACCGCCACGCTCACGTGCTCGTGTCCCCCGGATCGACGTCATCGC
>CAYVJT010000110.1:9954-12386 GCA_964451855.1 uncultured Actinomycetota bacterium | reverse complement strand
ACGTGCCACGACGGATGTACACACGTGCGGCGGCGATCGGCCACGAGCTGTGAGTGATCGGTTGGCGTGTCGAGAGGTCCGACGCTTCCTGCAGTCGTTCCTCGACGGCGAAGTGAGCCCGGCGCGGGCGGAACTGGTCGCCGCCCACCTCGAGAGCTGCTCCCGTTGCCACATCGAGTCGGAGACCTTCCGCCGCGTGATCACGACGCTGCGACAGCTGCGCCCCGACCTCGACCTCGCCGCCTACACCCGGCTGGTGTCGGTCGTCGAGGAGTTGACCGACCGAGATCGGCCCACGTAGCTACCCGAGCACCTTCGGACGCCACAACCAGGAGCGAGCGATGACCGAGCTCTCCCAAGCGGACCAGCGACTCTGCGATGACGCACCCGCGAGCTACGACGATCTCCAGGCGCTGTACATCAACTGCACCCTGAAGCCGTCTCCCGAACCGTCACACACGCAGGCGCTGGCCGATCGCTCGATCGCGATCATGGAGGCCAACGGGGTCGGGGTCGACGTCATCAGGGCGGTGGACCACCACCTCGCGCCGGGGGTGTATCCCGACATGACCCAGTACGGCGCCGCGCGCGACGACTGGCCTGCCCTGTTCGAACGGGTGGCCGCTGCTGACATCCTGGTGGTGCTCACCCCGATCTGGCTCGGTGAGAAGTCGTCGGTCGCCACCCGCGTCGTCGAGCGGCTCTACGGCAACTCGGGACAGCTCAACGCCCACGGCCAGTACGCCTACTACGGACGTGCGGGCGGGGTGATCGTCACCGGCAACGAGGACGGCGCCAAGCACTGCGCGATGAACCTGCTCTACTCACTCCAGCATCTGGGCTACGTCATCCCGCCGCAGGCGGACGCCGCCTGGCTGGGGGAGGCCGGTCCCGGGCCGTCGTACGCCGACGAGGGATCCGGGGGACCGGAGAACGACTTCACCAACCGCAACACCACCTTCATGACCTGGAACCTGCTGCACACCGCACGGTGGCTCAAGGATGCTGGTGGGTTCCCCGTGCACGGCAACCAGCGCACCCTGTGGGACGCCGGCTGCCGGTCCGACGCTCCCAACCCCGAACACCGCTGAGCGGTGGAGGCCGAGGTTTGGCCTCGTGCATCGCACGGTGAACTCGTGCGAGCGTCACGGATCCGTCACCCGCCGAGCATCCTCGTGAGGGCCCGTGCGAGAGGGCCGGGCCGCGGTGGCTCGTAGCCCTCCGGTAGCTGCCCAGGAAGTTCTGCCGCAACCGTGCGGAGCACGTCCTGAGCTGATGGGTTGACCAGCGCCACGGTGCCGATACGCACCGTCGGAACCGTCTCGCTGCCGCCTGCGACGCTGCGGACGAACGCCGCGCCGGGGTCATCCTTCCAGATGTCGATCCGGTCGAACCCCAGCCCGCTGCGCTCGAGGCCACGCAACAACGAGGCACAGAACAGACACCCCGGCCGCCAGTACACGGCGATGTCGGTCAAGCCAACAGGCCGTAGACGAGTGCGACGACCAGGCCGTAGATGACGTGGCCGATGATCAGCCCCATCGGGGTCATCGCACCGTAGTTCTTGGCGAACAAGCCGGGTTCGATCAGTCGGACCTCACCGGACGTGGTGGTGACCACCTCGCCGTTGCCGGTGACCGGCGGCGGGTCCATGCGTGGGTGCATGGCGCCCATCATCACCATCGCGATACCAGCCACGATCCCGTGACCGAGCCCGATCAGGACACCGGTCAACACACCTGCGTCGTCGAAGGCGACGAACAGGGCCGCGTAGGCCAGCCCGAAGACGATCGTGCCCATCACGATGACGTGGGTGACGACCCCGATCCGCTTCGCCTTCGCCTCGTCGCCGGTGACCATCGTCCCCTGGATCAGCGGCATCGACGGCATCTTGGTCATCCCCATCGCGCTGGAGGCTTGCATCATCACCGTCATCGCGACGGTGCCGGCCAGGCCAGCGACCAGTGCGGCCAGGACATCGAACGTGACCATGGAGCTCCTCCTCGTGGATCACCGCAGGCTGCTCCGCCCAACACCGGCAGACCCGAAGGGTCGGGAGGAGCGCCGTGCTCTACCGGTGGATAACCCACGGATACCGCCGAGGCTTCCACCTTCGACCCCTGCGATGTCCTTCGCTGGAGGGTCGTGGGTCAGAAGGCGAAGCTGAGCGCGAGGACGATGACCCACCCGGCTGCGGTGACCAGGAGCGTGTTGCGCCACCGCAGTTCGGAGAAGATCAGCCAGCCGGCTGTGGCGAGGACACCCAGGAAGACGAACAGCACGGTGAGGTTGCCAGAGCCACTCCGCTGAACACCGTCGTGGTAGGCCATCAACGCTGTCATGAGGAACGGTGCCATGGGCATGCGGTGGTCCTGTCGGTCGTTGAACGAGGGCAAGGCGGAACGAGGGCAAGGCGGAACGAGGGCAAGGCG
>CAYVJT010000110.1:4536-9854 GCA_964451855.1 uncultured Actinomycetota bacterium | reverse complement strand
GAACGAGGGCAAGGCGGAACGAGGGCAAGGCGGAACGAGGGCAAGGCGCTTCCCGAGCGGCCCACTGCCCCACACAGCAACCGACGAGAGCGACGAGGTATTCCATCCGACCGGGCCGGTTGCCTCGCGGCGGTCGTTCTCGTCCGGACATCGTGATCCTGGAAGTCTCCGGCGGGGTCGTCGGTTGCCGTGGTTGAACACGCAACCGATCCGACATAGGAGTCCCCGTGCCACGAGTCCCCGTCCACACCGTCGATGACGCCCCTGCTGAGAGCAAGGAGATCCTCGAAGCGCTCGGCAAGCAGGTCGGCAAGGTGATGAACATCCACGCCGAGATGGCCCACGCTCCCACCCTGCTGAAGCTGTACGCCACCACCGAACAGCTGCTGGCTGAAGCATCCACGCTCGACGCGAAGACGCGTACGGCGATCCACCTCACGGTGGCCAACGTCAACGGCTGCGAGTACTGCCAGGCCGCGTACACGGCGACAGCCAAGGCAGCTGGCCATGCCGGAGCCGACACGATCGCCATCCGGCGAGGCGCACTGCCCGACGACGACAAGCTCACCGCGCTGTTGGCCGTCACCCGCGAGATCGCTGCGAACACCGGCTACGTCGAGGACACCACCTGGAAGACGGCCACCGAAGCCGGCTGGTCGGAGTCGGAGATCCTCGAGGCGTTCGCGGAGGTCACCCGCACCATCATCACGAACTACTTCAACCACCTCGTCGGCACCGAGATCGACCTCCCGGAAGCGCCTCCGCTGGAGTGACGTCGCAGCTGCCCGCGTGGGTCGTCCCGATCGGGGCGGCCCACGCCGACGTCGCAGTGGACGATGATGGACGGTGAGACCCTCAGCCCCGGCACGTGCCTACGGTTGCGACCAGGAGCAGAACATGGATCAGCCTCGCCCGCTCGACCTCGGCCTCGACCAACAGCCCCGACGCGACCTCGAGTTCGTCTACGTCGGCGACCCGATGTGCAGTTGGTGTTGGGGCTTCGCGCCTGCCCTCGAACAGCTCGAGGCGCGGTACGGCATCCCGTTGCGGGTCGTCATGGGTGGGCTGAGGACCGGCCCACAAGCACAGCTGATGGATGCCGAAGCACGCGGGCAGCTGGCCACCTACTGGCAGGGGGTGGCGCAGCGGACCGGGCAGCCGTTCACCACCGCGTCGCTCGAGCGGGAGGGGTGGCGCTACGACACCGAGCCGTCGTGCCGGGCGGTGGTGACGATGCGCGAGCTCGCCCCCCGCGACACGCTTCGGTGGGTCGCGCGGCTGCACCGTGCGTTCTACGTCGATGGCATCGACATCACCGACCTGGCCGTGTTCGGCGACCTCCTCGAGGGGTTCGACGTCGACCCCGGCCGCTTCGAACGGCTGCTGACCGACGATGCAACCATCGAGCGGACGCGACAGGATTTCGAGGCAGCTCAGCGCTACGGGGCGACGGGTTTCCCGACCGTGCTCTTCCGCGACGGCGACTTCCTGGGGATCGTGACCAAGGGGTTCGTCCCGTGGGAGCAGCTCGAGCCGGCACTCACGGCCTGGCTCGAGGAACGCTACGGGGACCTCTCCGACCTCGCTGCCGGTGGCTCCTGCGATCCGGAGACGGGCCGGTGCTGACGCCGGCGGAGGCGCTGCGGTGCCGGTCGACGAGGTCGGGCGAGGTCGGCAGCGAGCTGCTGAAGGTGCTGCTCCGCCTGTGCACGGCTCGGGCAGCTATGAAGGTGCAGTTGCTGGTGGGGCCGCATCTGCGCTCCTGATCGACGAGGTGTGCTGGCCCGGGCGGCGGCTCCGATCCGGGATCGGAGCCGCCGGTCACCGTCACCGCCACGAGGTCGCGGTGGTGCCCGTCTGCAGGGTTGCCTGCGGGGTGACCTCGAGGCTGCGCCCGGAAGGAAGACGGAGCCTCACTGCGAGGGAACCCCCGACCGTACGCGGGGCTTCCACACCGTGGCCTTCCGCGATGGGTTCGCGAGCGACCCGGCCGCACTCCGGGATCCTCCGGGATCAAAGGAGCCAGCGGCGACGGAATGCCGTGGCGGTCTCGATGGTTGCGACGGGCAACTACCCATGGGCTCGGTCGCTCATGGACAGCGATGGTCCGGAGAGCGATGGTCCGGAGACGGAGGAGCACAGCGATGTGGAGTAGCGTGTCCGACGTGTCCGACGAACCGCGCCGCGCCGCCTTCCGGGAACATGTCCTCCCTGAACTCGATGTGATGTTGCGGGTCGCGCGCCGCCTGACCCGGGATGCGCACGAGGCGGAGGATCTGGTCCAGGACGCGCTGGTGCGTGCCTACCGGGCCCTGGATCGTTTCGACGGTCGGCATCCGCGGGCGTGGCTGCTGACGATCCTGCGTAACACGCACTACAACCGTCTGCGCAAACGGACCCCGGACCTGCTCGATGACGAGGTGGCGCAACGGCTGCCCGACACCGGGGTGGATGGTCGGCAGGAGGGGACGCCCGAGCGGGCCCTGCATGACGACTTCGATCCGATGGTCAGGAGAGCGTTGGCGAACCTGTCGGCCAAGCACCGTGCTGTGGTGGCGCTGGTCGATCTCGACGGGCTGACCTACCAGGAGGCAGCGGATCTGCTCGAGGTCCCGGTGGGGACGGTCATGAGCCGGTTGCATCGAGCCCGGGCGAAGATCCGGGCGGAACTGGAACGGGCCGGTTTCCCGGAGGTGAGCCGATGAGGTTCTCACGGCGCGCGGTCACCCTCTCGCCTCCGGATCCGGACTGCGGGCAGGTCGGAGCCGTCCTCCAGGCCTACGTCGATGGTGAGCTCGGCCCGCAGGACGGTGAGCGGATCGCTGAGCATCTCGAGCACTGTGATCGCTGCGGCATCGAAGCCGCGACGATCGATCGGGTCATCGAAGCGATCCGCCGGCAGCGACCCGACCTCGAGGTCGATGCACTCGATCGCCTCGGTTGCTTCGTGGATAGGTTCACGGACGAGGTGCCTCCAGGCGACCGTTGACTCACGGTGCCTGGCCGCACGGTGTCAGTGCTGGGCGCGGCCGGCGAGCTTCGCTGCCGACCGGGCATCAACTCGCCGACCTCCCTGGCCACCGGTCCAGGCGGGAGCGGTGCAGCTCGATCGCTGGGCACCGGTCCATGACGACGTGCAGACCCGCTTTGCGGGCTCTGTCCGCGGCCCGGTGATCGATGACGCCGAGCTGCATCCAGACGGTGTCCGCGCCGATCGAGATGGCCTCCTCCACATGTCCGGCCGCGTGCTCCGAACGGCGGAAGAGGTCGACGACATCGACATGGATCCCACGAGGGATGTCCCGGAGCGTGGGATACGTGGTCAAGCCCAGCACGGACGTGGCCTTGGGCGTCACAGGGATCACCCGGTAGCCGTGCTCGAGGAGGGTGCGCATGACCCCATGGCTCGCGCGGTGGGGGTTCGGCGAGGCTCCCACGACCGCGATGGTCCGGCTGATCTCGAGGATGTGGTGAGCGAGTCGACCTACTGGGTCGTCATCTGACATTGCGCACTCCTCGTGCGGTCGCGTGTCGGTTGCCTGGGACCGTGTGTCTTCGCGGCCCCGGCCAGCGGGACGGTGGAGGAGTCCGTCCCGGCGCTGGCCGGGGCCGCAGGGCCGAACGGGATCGGGGAGGTCCCGCTGGCCCGGGGGTCTGCGGAGGCTTCGCGGATCCTCGGTCGTGCCTCCTCGTCAAGGTGTGTCGTTGGGGAACCCTGGTCCGGGCTGGCGTGTTCCCTCGCCTCGGTACGGTGGATGACGGCGTGCTCGAGGAGCCGCGGTCGAGGAGCCTTGGTCGGTCGTGTCACCGCGATCGTTCACCGCCCGTCGGGAAGTTGCACGGGCCGTGTCGGGTTCCCCCGATGCGACGAAGGAGGGCCCGGTGGGTCGAACAGGACGGTTGGCCAAGCTGCTCGCCGGGCTCGGTGCCATGGTGGTGGTGCTCGCTGCGTGTTCAGGCGCGGAGAGCGCCGAGGGGCCGCCGGTTCCCGACCTGGAGTTCGAGACCTTCGAGGGTGAGCTGACCTCGTTGCCCGAGTTCCAGGGTGAGCCGGTGGTCGTCAACTTCTGGGCGTCGTGGTGTGCACCGTGCATCGCCGAGATGCCCGACTTCGAGACGGTCCATCAGGCACTGCAGGGGCAGGTGCGTTTCCTGGGGCTCAACACCCAGGACGATCGTGCCTCCGCGGACGAGCTCGTGGAGCGGACCGGCGTGACCTACGACCTCGCCCTGGATCCTGACGGTGAGCTGCTGCGTGCCTTCGGGGTCGTCGCGATGCCGACCACCTACTTCGTGAGCGCGGACGGACGCATCGTCCATCGTCACAGCGGTCTGGCGACCGAGCAGCAGCTGCGCGAGCTGATCGACGAGCACCTGGAGCCATGATGCAGATCCCCTTCGCGTTGGCGTTCACTGCCGGGCTGGTGGCCACGGTCAACCCCTGCGGGTTCGCGATGTTGCCCGCCTACCTCGCCTACTTCATGGGCCTCGAGGGCGACGGCGAGACCCACACCGCCCGGACCGCCGGGCGGGGGCTGGTGGTCGGCGCGGTGGTCTCGGCCGGGTTCCTCACCGTGTTCGGCGTCGCTGGCGTGCTGATCACCCTCGGCATCCAGGCCGTGGTCGGTGCGCTGCCGTGGGCTGCGATGGTCGTTGGCGTCGGCATCGCGGTGCTTGGCGTGGCGATGCTGTTCGGCTTCGAGCTCGCTGCCTCGCTGCCGAAGCTCAGCAGGGGTGGATCCTCGTCGGGCCTGGGTGGCGTGTACGTGTTCGGCCTGTCCTACGCCGTCGCGTCGCTGTCGTGCACGCTGCCGATCTTCCTCGTCGTCGTGGCAGGCACGATCCCCCAGCTCGGGTTCCTCTCCGGACTGTTGACCTTCCTGGTCTACGGGCTGGGGATGTCGATGCTGCTCGTGGTCGTCACCTTGGCGCTGGCGTTCGGCAAGCACGCGCTGATCGGGTGGCTGCGGCGGTCGTCGCGCCACATCAACCGCGTCACCGGCGCGATCCTGATCGCCGCCGGCGCTTACATCGTGTGGTTCTGGGCGACCACGCTGGCCAGTGGTGGCCTCGAGCAGAGCGGGGCGGTGGTGTTCGTCGAGCGGGTCTCGTCCATGGCGACCAACCTGCTGGGAGACAATGCCGGCCTGGTCGCAGGGGGACTGGCCGTGGTCATCGCCGTGGCTGCCGTCCTCGCGTGGTTCGGCATGCGACGGGACAGCTCACCACGCTCCACCGCGAACGAGCCTGGCACGCTCGACCAGCAGGACACCCCCTCGACCTCCTGATCTCGACCTCCTGATCTCGTCCTCCTGATC
>CAYVJT010000110.1:3049-4436 GCA_964451855.1 uncultured Actinomycetota bacterium | reverse complement strand
CCTCCTGATCTCGTCCTCCTGATCGCACGCTCGAGCAGGTGGCCTGGCCCGCTCGCTACCCGGAGGTGCCCGTGGATCCGAGCTGGTGGTCGCGGCTGGTGCGCCCCGCCACGGACCTCGGCGTGTTCCTGCAGGTTGCCTCCTTGGTCGGCCTGCTCGCCCTGTTGTGGTGGCGGGCGCGTGCTCGAAACGAGTGGCGGCTCGTGATCGCCGGGATCGGCCTGGTGGCGCTGGGTCTGATCGGACTGCGTGCCGCTCACTGAGGACCCACAGGGGTCCGTCCCTGCAGGTGGAGGGGTGCAGGTCAGGGTGTCCACACCTGCCCGCCGGGGAAGTGCACCTCGAAGTCGCTCGGGAAGATGGTCAACGCGCCGAGCGGGTCGAGACGTTCATCGCCATCGACGGGCAGACCTCGAACACCACCCCACCGACCGGGACCATCCACCTCGACCAAGGTGTCGCCCTCGAGGTCGAGGGTCACCACCCGGTCGTCGAGCTGGCGGGAGTAGGCCGCCCACCAGCCTCCAGGGACCGGTTCGGCGACCACCGCGACAGGCACACCCGCGACCTCGACGTTCGCGACGCCATGCTCGCGCAGCTCTGCGACCGGGACCGCCATCGACTCGCCGTCGAACTCGATGGCGATGTGGGTGTCATCGACGTCGAAGCCGCTCCGGCCGCCGTCGGCATCGAGGGCGAGCGTGTCGGGATGCTCGCGGCGCCAGGTCCCCCAGTCGGTCAGTGTGGAGGGCACCAGCTCCAACCGGTCGCCGGCGAGCGGACCGAGCAACGCCTCCCCCGAGATCTGGCTCCACACGCTGCCGGTGGCGTGGTCGAACATCGTCAGCGCGTTGCCGTAGAGCGCACCGTGGTTGCCGAACAGGGTCGCCTCCCCCTCGATCTCGCGGCGATGGACCATCGCCGAGGCGCACAGCGGTCACCAGCTCGCCAGCAGCGGTGTGTCGGCGATGCGGTCGTTGACGATCTCGCGCCGGTTGAGGGTGCGGATCGGGTAAGCGCGTGCCTCGTCGTCGATCGCGACACCGAGGACCAGGGTGTCGTCATCCCAGTCGATCTCGTCGGCGTCGACGTGGACGGGGTGGTAGATCGGTTCGATGCCGTCGCGGGCCAGCAACTGCCGGAACCCCGACGGCACCGGTTCACCCGCCGTGACCGGATCGTAGATCTCAGCGATGGCGGGTGGCTCGGCGTCCGGTGGCTCAGCCACACGAGGTGGGAGTGGGATCAGCCAGTTGCCCACCAGCATGGCGACGAGCGCGACCGCGACGACCGCGACGGCGAGGCGTTTCAGTATCCGTATCCGTTCCATCAGCTTGGGAACCCACCGGAGACGCGGCAGCTTCCGGAGGCGGTCCCTCCGCTCCCG
>CAYVJT010000110.1:0-2949 GCA_964451855.1 uncultured Actinomycetota bacterium | reverse complement strand
TGTCCTACGACGGCCACGACGTCGAGGAGACCCCCGAGAGCGGTGACGGCGCGGAGGGCGAAGGAGGCTGAGCCGCTGCCACCGGCTCGTCGCTCCATCCTGCGCGAAGCTCCCGGTCCTCCGTGAAGGAGGTGGTGCGTCAAGAGGGTGGCGGGAGGCCAACCCGACGGATCAGCTCAGCGGATCTGAGGGATCAACGGGGTCGTTGCTGTGGTTGCTGGCGCTGCTCCAGCTCGTGGGCATGGACCCGTTCGATCGTGCGGACCAGGCGGGTCGCGGTCCACAGCGACAGCCCGATCACGGCCGTCATGGCCAGACCGATGAGCCAGGTGCCGGTCACCGCTGAGATCACGATCGCGAACACGACCGCGATGGCGTGCAAGCTCACGATCAGACGCGTGATCCGTTGCTGCGGAGCGTCGCTGTGCCGACCAACCACGGATGGCGCGAGCCGGCGCGGGACGCTGCGGAGGCCGGTCCTGCGCGCGATCGTCCGACGGGCTTCCTCGAGGTGCTCCGCCTCGAACTCGTCGGGCACGAAGAGCGGATCATCATCCCGAGGTTGCTGGTGTCCGCTTGGCATGTCCACGTCCCTTACTCCTTCCCGGTTCGGCGACATCTGTCCTGGTCATCTGTACTGCGGGTCGATGCCCGATGCGCGGCACGACGCACTGAAGGTAACCCGCGTTGCCGACGCAGACGTCCACCGGTATGGGGCCATTCGGTCCGGGGCCACTCGGTACGGGGCCACTCGGATGGTCACCCAGGGCACGCGATGCGACCACCTACCTTCGGACCATCGATCTCGAGCGGTGCGGGCACGTCGACCGCTGGGCTCCTCGGATGGGCTCCTCGAACCTGCGGAGCGCCCCGTATGCTCGATCGGCTGGTGGCGGAGAAGGATCGAGATGTTCTGGTTCGAAGTGATCGGGTACCTGGCCTCGGCGTTGATCGTGGCCGGGCTGGTGATGACCTCGGTGCTGCGGCTACGCCTGCTCGGCCTCGCTGGCGCGATCCTGTTCTGCGCCTACGCCCTGCTGATCGATGCGATCCCGGTCCTGGTGACCAACGGGGCCGTGGTGTTCGTGCACCTCTACCACCTCCAGCGGATCCTGCGCGACCGAGCCCGCGATGAGTACTTCGAGGTCGTCCCGTGGCGGATCACTGGCGCCTACGTGCCGCGCTTCCTGCGGTTCTGGCGCGACGACATCACCCGCTTCCAACCGGACTTCACCGGACTCCGCGAGGAGCACAAGGCGTTCATCGTGCTGCGTGACGTGGTGCCGGTGGGCCTGGTGCTCTACCGGGACCTCGGGGACGGCACCGCTCGGATCGACCTGGACTACGTGACGCCGGCTCACCGCGATCAGCGCGCGGCACGCTACGTCTTCGATCGTGGGGGGCCGTTCGCGGAGCAGGGCGTCGACCGGGTCGTGACCACCGGGGTCACCGACGTCCACCGGCGTTACCTCGATCACGTCGGGTTCGTCGCCTCGGGGGACACCTACGAACTGGTGCTGACCGACGACATCACCCACGGGGCATGACCGGGCGGCCGAGTAGCGTCGAGGTCCAGCACCGGCTGCTCCTGGCCAGGGCTCATCACCGCCCTGCGGCGGCGAGGTGGACCCACGTCCGCAGCCAGTGGAACGCAGCGAGGTAGGTCTCGGTCGTGCAACGCACCGTGCGGCCCTCGCGCTCGATCCCGGGAGGCATCGCGCACAGTTCCGCGCGACGCAGGTCGGTGAGGTCCACCTCGAGGTGGAAGGGGCCGTCCTCGGTCGTCGGCGTGAGCTCGGCTGCGCCCCGCACCGCCGCGGCGGATGCTTCCCGGATCGCCTCGCACGCCGCCTCGGGGTGCAACGACGCGCCGACCGTGAAGCCGTGGCCACGTTTCACCGCGACGGTCCGCACGCCGTCCAGGCGGTCCTCCGCGAGGGCGCAGATCCTGTCGTCGCCGGTGACCAGGCCGATCGGGACCCCGTGCACGCCCGCGAGCCGCGCGTTCAACTCCGCCTCGGTGACGCTGCGCCCGTTCAGGCGGACGTCGTAGAAGCTCGCGCCCGAGTAGGTGTGGGCGAGCACCGCCGACGCGATCCCGGTGCCGGCGTGGTAGCCGACGAACAGGGCGACGTCGAAGGGGCGGGTGTCGATGCCCTCCATCATCGAGTAGGCGCTGGGTGAGCCGTAGATGAGCTCCGCCCGCCGATCGAGGTGGTCGGGGATGAGGTTGGCCATGTCGCCGTGGGCATCGCGCACCACGACGTGGTCCGCGTCCCCGCCGATGGCGCCCTCGATCGCCGCGTTCGCCTCCGCGGTCATCAGCCGGCGACCCATGTCGTAGTCGTCCGCGCCTCGGCGACACTGCTCACGCGTCGCGACCCCCGCGATGCCCTCCATGTCGATCGAGATGAACACGTCCACGGCAGCCTCCGTTCCGCGACCTGACGCCGGCCTGGGGTGGCGCCACCGTAACCGGAGCTTGTGCTGTACGACACGGAGCGGCAGTCTGCCCGGACGAGCGAGGGGAGGAGTGCCCGGACGGTGTCGACCAGGGAGCCGGTCACGGAACTGACCGATCCGTCCCCGGCAGCGGCGCGCCGCGCGGTCGCCGACGCGGCAGCACGCACGAACCTCGGTCGACACGAGATCGACGGGCTCGTCCTGGGCGTCAGCGAGGTGGTGGCCAACGCGCGCCGCCACGGCGCGCCGCCGGTACACGTCGAGATCCACGTGACCATCGCAGCTGTCGAGGTCCGTGTGAGCGATGCCGGCCGTGGCCCCGACGACCTCGCCGTCGGGGGTGGGCTCGTCGCCCCCGATGCCACGAGCGGCCGGGGGCTGTGGCTCGCCCGTCGCAGCTGTGCCGAGGTGGCGTTGCTCACCGACAGCGCGGGGTTCTCGGTGCGACTCACGGCGCGGGAGCGCCCAGCCTGACCTCGGCTCGGG
>CAYVJT010000109.1:8002-12420 GCA_964451855.1 uncultured Actinomycetota bacterium | reverse complement strand
TCATCTCGATCAAGACGGTCGAGACCCACGTCTCCGCGGTGCTGCGCAAGCTGCAACTGTCCAACCGCCACGAGCTCACGGCGTGGGCCGCGGGGCGCGACCTGCTGTGAGGCCGACGCCGGTCCCGTGCCTGCTCGCGATCAGCCGTGGTCGGCTTCCACCTCGTCGACGACCCCGTGGGCACAGGCCATCAGTCCGCCGATGAGCTTGGGCACGACCGCCAGGAGCAGCGCACCGAGCGGCAGCTCCCACCCCCCGGTCAGGTCGTGGAGGAGCCCGATGCCGAAGGGGCCGGTGGCCGCGAGCAGGTACCCGTAGCCCTGCACGAACCCCGAGAGCTCGGAGGTCCCCCTCGACGTGCTGGCCCGCATCCCGATGAGCAGCAGCGCCAGCGGGAACGCGCCGAGGCCGATCCCGAGCAGGATCGCCCACAGCAGCGGCGCGGAGCCCGGCGCGGCCATCAACCCGATGTAGGCGCTCACCGACGCCACGATCAGGCCGACGACCCACGGGCGCTGGTCCGGGTTCCGACCGGCCAGTGGGGGCACGATCATCGCGACCAGCACCGACAGCACGAGGGTCAGCGAGGCGATGAACCCCGCCCGCGACGGGGTGAGGCCGGCATCCTGCAGGATCGTCGGGAACCACCCCATCACCACGTAGGCCTCGAGGCCCTGGATCCCGAAGAAGACCATCAGCCCCCACGCGCGGCGATCCCTGCGGATCCGGCCGGCGACCGGTGAGGGGCCCTCGGTCATGCGGGGCGTGACCACCCTGACGGGGCTCCGCCGCCACAGGATCAGCCACGGCACCAGCGCGAGGGCGGCGGGGACCGCCCACACGCCCAGCCCGACCCGCCACCCACCGAACGCCTCGGCGATGGGGACGGTGACCGCGACCGGGACGGCGGTGCCGATGACCACCGCGACCGAGTACACGCCAGTGAAGCGACCGATGTCGCGCGGGAACCACGACTTGACCACCACGGGACCGAGGACGTTGCCGATCGCCATGCCGACCAGGGCCATGACGCTCGTCACCAGCAGCCAGCCGACCGTCGGGGCGAGGGCACGCACGACCAGCCCGACGCTGATCAGCAGCAGGCTCGCGACGAGCGCACGGTCGGTGCCGATCCGCCGGCCGAGCCTCGCGGCGACCAGGCCGACCATGCCGAAGCAGAGCACCGGCAGGGTGGTCAACAGCCCCGCCACGGTGTCGGACATGCCGAGCTCCGCCTGGACGTCGCGCAGCACGGGCCCGAGGCTGGTGACCGCCGCACGCAGGTTGAGCGAGGTCAGGACGAGGGTCGCGACCAGCAGCAGCGTCGATGGTGCCCGCGCACGCTCCACCCCAGGGTGGGCACCATCGTCGGTCATCGATGCGCGTCGGGGTCGTGCTGGATCGCGCGGCACCGCACCGTGTAGATGCCGTCGCCCGAGAGGATCCCGGAGCGACCGAACAGTCGGCCGAGCTCCCAGTTCGACAGCCCGAGCTCCGGGGTCCCGAGGGCGTACTGCCCGTCGACCCACCGGGTGAAGCCGTTGCCGACGAAGGGCGCCTCGACCGTCGCTGCGAGGCGCTCCCGCTCGCCGACGTCCTCGGCGACGACCGACAGGATGAACCGCGGGCTGTAGGCGTTGAACAGCTCCGCCGCCTCATCGAGATCGTCGACGATGGCGAGCGAGACCTCCGGGCTGCCTTCCCACTCCCACTCGACGCCGAGCTGCGCTTCGACCAGCGTCTCGGCCTGGGGCTCCTCGGGCTCGCCATCGGCCCGTGAGATCGGCACGACCCGCTCGAGCCAGTCGTCCGGGACCTGGTCGCGATCACGTTCGAGGACGTGGAGCTTGGGGTTGGTGCCGAGGTCCTCCGCTGCAGCCGTCAGCCCTGCGAGGAACTGCGGGACGAGCTCGTCGGCACGCTCGCGGACGATCAGGCACGTGTTGAGCGTGTTGCACACCTTGCGATCGAGCGAGCGGTGCACCGCGCGACGCAACGTCTGCGCGTCGGCGCTCCGTGCCCCGACGATCCAGGCCCCGCCGGTGCCGTGCAGCGACACCGGCACGCCCGACTGCTGGGCGACGGCGCCGAGCTGGCGGACGGCCGCGCCCGACCCGCGTGCGACGGCCAGCGCCAGGCGCTGGTCGGTGAACAGCGCCCACCCGGACGCGCGGGAGGGCGCATCGACCAGCGAGGCGGCCCCCGCCGGCAGCCCGGCGTCCGCCAGAGCGGGGTCGAGCGCGTGCTCGACGATCGCCCGTGCGGTGCGCAGGGCGTCCGAGCCGATGCGGAACACCACCGTGTTGCCGGTGCGGAGCACGCCGCAGGCGTCGGCGAACACGTTCGGGCGGCCCTCGAAGACGAACGCGATGACCCCCAGCCGGTCGCGGTACTGCTCGAGGGTCCAACCCCCGTGTTCCTCGCGGCGCACCACCTCGCCACGGACCGAGGGCATGCGCGCCCATCCGCGGAGCCCGTCGACCATGTCGGACCGCATCCGCTCGCTCAGCACGAGGCGCGTGGTCGAGCGGCCGCGTGTCCGGGCGTCCGCGACGTCCTGCTGGTTGGCCTCGGCGATCGGCGCGAACGCAGCGTCGTCCTCGAGGAAGCGGGCGAAGGCCTCGTAGAACGCGTCGAGCTGCGCGTCGTCGACCTCGCCCATCCTGGCGAACGCGGACGTCGCCGCATCGACGGCGATCCGCGCAGCCTGCCGGTCCACCGCCGGTACGTGCAGCAGGTCGCCCGAGTCCTGCAGCACCGTCAGGGCATCACCCGGCCGGAAGGCCGCAGCCAGTTCCTCGGGCACGGTCGTGACGCGGTCGCCCCCGAACACGATCGGGGTGCCCGCGGTCAGCTCCGTCAGCGGTGTTGGCTCCATACCCGCACCGTAGACGTCGGTACGGCGAGCACCACACCCGGCGCTGTGACCGCGCATGGCAGCGAACGGCCGTTAGGCTCTCTCCCCGCTCCGGCGGTGTGGTCGGTGAGGTGCCGCAGCACGCAGGCGGCGGTGGCCCGCACCGTGCCGCAGCACGGCGGCGAGGCCTTGTCCCCCACCCGTCCAGCACGGCCTCGGAACCGAACCCGCCGGAGAAGCTCAGCGACGACCCCGGAGACGTGCGCCCCATGGCCGAGGACCACGGCGTCCTACGCATAGGCGAGGTCGCACGGCGCACCGGCGTCGCCGTGCCGACCCTGCGTGCCTGGGAACGTCGGTACGGGCTCCTGGACCCGGACCGCACCGACGGTGGGCACCGGCTCTACCGGGAGAGCGACCTCGCCCGGGTCTGGGCGATGACCCGACTGCTCGAGGACGGCTGGTCCGCCGCCGCAGCCGCGCGACAGGTGCTGCGCGAGCCCGCGTCGGTCACCCCCCTCCGCGCGGTGACCGGGGGAGCCGAGATCGCCGCAACGAGCCTGATCGAGCGGCTCAAGACCGCGATCGAGACCTTCGACGGGGCAGCATCCGACCTGGCCGTGGACGACGTCTTCGCGCGGCTGGAGGTCCCGACCGCGCTCGACGAGGTGATCCTGCCCGTCCTGCGGGAGGTCGGGGACGGCTGGCAGGACGACCCGCGGGTCATCGCCCGCGAGCACTTCGCGACCAACACCCTCCGCCCGCGGCTCCAGCGGCTGCTGCGCATCGGCACCACCGTGGCCAGCCGCTCGTGCCTCGCCGCCACCCCCGAGGGTGAGGAGCACGACCTGGGTCTGCTCGCCGCCGCGGTCGTGGCCGCCCAGGCGGGATGGCGGATCCACTACCTCGGTCCCCGGACCCCCACCGCGGTGATGGAGCGCAGCGTGGTGGACCTGGCCCCGCACGTGGTGCTCGTCGGTGCCGTGTTCCGTACCCACGCTCGAGCGTTCCTCGACGACCGGCCGGACCTCGGGACCTGCGGGATCGTGGTCGGCGGCGAGGGGTTCGTGGACGAGGACCTCGGCCACCTCCCGCACGCGGTGCTGCACCGCGGACCGATCCGTGACGTCCCGATCACGTTGGAGCAGGCGCTCGCCGCCCGGAACGCCAGCTGAACGTCCGCTCGCTCAGCGCGAGATGCGGAACCGGATGCGCACGCTCGTGTGGTACTCGACGATGCCACCGTCCTCCACGGTCGCCGAGGTCTCGAGCACGGTGAACCCCTCGACGTTGCGGAGGGTCTTCGTCGCCTCATCGAGGGCCTTGTGTGCCGCGTCTCGCCAGGACTCGGTCGAGACACCCACGAGATCGATCGTCTTGATGACGGCCACGGTCGCTGCCTCCTGCCCACGTCGCCCCGGACGGGCTCGTCGTCGAGCTGCCTCGAGCCTACCCTCCACCTCGAGGTCGCCGAGGGGTCCGTCGCGCGGGACGGGCCGGATCCGCGCCGGACGGGCCGGATCCGCGCCGGAGCGGGCAGGGCTCTCGCCGGAGCGGTCAC
>CAYVJT010000109.1:3123-7902 GCA_964451855.1 uncultured Actinomycetota bacterium | reverse complement strand
CGTCAGGCGGTCAGGACGCGCAGGGCGGACCTCGCGGCGTGGTAGCCGTTCATGCCATGGACCCCCGGCGCCGGTGCCGTCGACGCCGAGCACAGGAACACGCCCGGCACCGCGGTCGCGTAGGGATCGGGCGCGAGCTTCGGACGGGCGACGAGCTGCTTCACCGTGCTCGCTCCACCGGCGATGTCGCCACCGTGCAGGTTGGGGTTGGCTGCCTCGAACCCGGCCGGGGTCGTGACGTTGCGCGCCACGATCCGCTCCGAGATGCCGGGCGCGAACCGCTCCAGCTGCGCCTCCATCAGCGGGGCGACGTCGGCCGTCGAACCGTGGGGGACGTGGGCGTAGGTCCACAGCGGCGTGATGCCGTCGACCCCGCGGCTGGGGTCGGCGACGTGGGGCTGACAGGCCAGCATGAAGGGCCGCTCGGGGAGCTCCCCCGCGACCGCAGCCGCTTCCGACGCGGCGAGCTCCTCGAAGGTGCCGCCGAGGTGCAGCGTCCCGGCCCGGCGCGCCAGCTCGTCCGCCCACGGCACCTCGCCCCGGATCGCGAGGTCGAGCTTGTAGGCCGCAGGTCCGTAGGTCCACCGCTCAGCACGACGCCGGGCCGGCTCCGGAAGGCGCTGCCCCAGGATCCAGGCCAGCTGCGTCGGCGAGGTGTCGAACAGCGCGACGCGGGCGCGCGGCAGCTCCGAGAAGTCGCGCACGTGGGTGCCGGTGACCACCTCACTGCCGAGGTCCTCGAGGTAGGCGACCATCGACCGCCAGATGGCCTGCGAACCACCCTGCGGTACGGGCCAGCCGTAGGAGTGTCCGGCGGCGCCGAGCACCAGCGCGATCGCGGTGGTCAGCGGCTGATCGAGCCGTCCGATCGTGTGGGCGGCAACCCCACCGAACAGGGCAGCACCTCGAGGTGTCCTGAACGCCCGTGCGACGAGGCTGGCGGGCAGCAGCGACGCGGGACCCTGGCGTGCCAGCACCAGCGGGTGGCGCGGCACGCGCAGGACCGGGCCGAGCAGGCTCTCGGAGAGCGCATCGATATGGCGTGAGGCGTGGCCGAACAAGCGGTCCCAGGTCGGGGCGTCCTCGTCCAGGTCGGCGAGGGTCTCCGCGAGGTCGCGGTGCAGGACGGCGGCCGGCTGGTCGTCCAAGGGGTGGGCGAGCGGGATCTCCGGGTGGCACCAGGTCAGCCCGTAGCGCTCCAGGGGAAGGGTGCGCAGGAACGGCGAGGCGATCGCCAACGGGTGCACCGCGGAACAGTGGTCGTGGAACAGGCCGGGGACCTGCGGGTCCTCGTAGGTCCGCGTCCCCCCACCCGGTTCGTCCATGGCCTCAAGGACGGTGACCTTGAACCCCTGACGAGCGAGCGCCAGTGCGGCCGCGAGCCCGTTGGGGCCCGAACCGACCACGACGGCGTCCGGATCCGAGAGGCGGGTCCGTGTCACGTGGCTCCTCCTGGTCGCCTGCACCCCGCGAGCGCAGGGCACCTCGAGCACGGCGCACGGTAGTGGGGCGGCGCTACCACGGTCTGGGCGAGAGGCCGATCACCGCTCGGCACCGAACATCACGAGGCAACGATCACCGCTCGGCGTCGGCCCCTGCCACCTCGTCGTCGTGGTCGTCGGTCCGGTCGTCGGGCGGTGCGGCATCGGCGAGGCCGAAGCGGACGAACAGCAGCGGCGCGAGGCCGCCGACCCACGCACCGACCAGCCCGTAGCGCACGTAGCGCAGGACGAGCTCGAGCGGCTCCTCCCCGCTGGGGAACACCGCACCGAGCCCCTCCCACAGCACCACGACCCCGACGAGACCGACGAGCACCCGCACGACCCGACGTCCGAGCGCGCCGCGGTGGTCGAAGCCGCCGCGGGCGTGCAGCAGCGCGAGCCCGATCCCGAAGCCGGCCAGGGTCGCCGCTGGGGTGACCACGCCGGAGGCGCCGGTCGCCTGGGCCGGGTCGGCCATCCCCGGCCACGGGAAGCTGACGTTGATCAGCCGTCCGGCCAGCAGCGTCGCGGGCGCGATGAACAGCAGCGAGCCGGCGATCGATCCCAGGATCTGTTCGCCGACGCTCAGCCGCGTCACCCACCCCTTCAACCTCGGCGCCAGCCAGAGGTAGGCCACGACCAGGATCACACCGACCAGCACCCCCACGACCATGTCCTCGAGGAAGTGCACGCCGAGGTGGATGCGCGACCACCCGATGAGCCCGATCAGGGCGATCAGCGCGATCCGCACCGGCCAGTTCCGCAGCGACGCCGCCAGCAGACCCCAGATCGCCGTCGCGTTCTGCGCGTGCCCCGACGGCAGCCCGAAGGAGGTCTCCTCGACGACCTCCAACGAAGGGTCGAGGAACGACGGGCGCGGGGTGGTGAACACGAGCTTGAGCAGGCCGTTGAGACCGGCGGTCACCAGCAGCATGACACCCAGTCGCACACCCAGCCGCCGGCTGATCGCCCAGTACAGCAGAGGCAGGGCCAGCAGGTAGAACTCCTCGTCGCCGAGGAAGGTGATGACGGCCAGGATCGGGGTCAGCCAGCCCGCCTGGTCCTGCAGGCGCTCTGCGCGCTCGAGCTGGGCGTCGTAGCGGGTCGGGTCGGCCCCGCGCGCGTAGCCGCGCTCCGCCTCGCGCTCCTCCAGCACCTCGACGACCCGCTCGGGGTAGTCGGTGATGATGCCGTGCACGCCCGCGTCGAGGATGCGGTGCATCTGCTCCGGGTCGTTGACCGTCCAGACCTGGACGTCGATGCCCAACCGCTCCGCCGCGCGGACGAACCCCGGGGTGATGACCTGGCGCCCCTCGAAGGTCTCCGGGACCTGGTAGAGCTTCCCGGGCGGGTTCCACCACGGGTGCAGACCGACCAGGTGGCGCACGTAGAAGTCGTGGGTCTCCGACTCCGGCATGTTGGTCGGCACGCCGGGGAGCTGGCTGCGCACCGGCAGCAGGTAGTCCTCGTTGAACGACGCGACGGTGACCGAGTCGGTCCGGCCGTGCTCGACGATCAGGTCGATCGTCGGCTGGATGATCGCCTCACCGCCGTCGGTCTTCAGCTCGATGACGAGGTGGGTATCGGGGAAGGCCTCGAAGACCTCGCCGAGCTCGGCGTGACGCACGCCCAGTCCGCGGAAGGGCGTGTCGCCGTCCTCGTCCTCCCAGGTGTAGCCGGCATCGAGGTCCTGCAGCTCCTCCAGGGTCAGCTCGTCGACCCGGCCCGTCCCGTCGGTGGTGCGATCGACGGTGCCGTCGTGGATCGTGACGATCTCACGGTCCGCGGTGATCTGCAGGTCCATCTCGAGGGTGTCGGCCCCGAGCTCGAGCGCGGCCTCGAACGCGGCCATCGTGTTGGGCGGTGCGTGCCCCTGCGCGCCGGCGTGCGCGATGATCGAGACCTCGCGCTCGGCGAAGTGCGGGACCGGATCGATGGGGTCGGTCTGCAGCCAAGCGGCCGCGATCACCCCGACGAGCACGACGGTGAGCACCACGAGCCAACGTCGTGCGCGCGTCGGCTGCCCCGCATCCTGTGCCATGGCCCGGAAGGTAGCCGCTGCCTGGCTGCGGGCGTCCATCCCGACTGCTGCGGAGGCCACCCGCCCCTGGCGCCGACCTGGCGCCGACCTGATGGGTGCGTCTCCGCCAGGTAACCGTCGGAGACGCACCCATCACTCCGGGATCGGCTGAGCCGTCCGCGAGCCCGTCCTAGGAGCAGCGCGGCGACGAGCGTTCAACGCTCACTGATTCACGTAGAACGCACGCAACGGTGAGTAGCTCTCACGTTGCCGGGCTGCTGACCGAGGGAGATGATGCGAGGACGATGCGTGGGGCACACGCGGTACCCGGGGCACGGGGCACGCCACGTGTGGGGCACACGTGGCGCCCCCGCCCCGGTCGCCGGTCGCCGGTCGACATCGACACAAGTGAGCTCGGCCGCTCCTCCACCGGAGGGCCGGTCGACGTGGATATCTCGGAGAAGCTGATGAAGAGCGCCACCCGAACCAGCCGCCTACTGACCCGTTCGGTCGCCCTGGCGGCGGCGGGCCTGATGGTCGCCGCCTGCTCGGTCCAGGACCTGATCGAGGGCGGGCTCTCCCGCGTCGAGGGTGTCGGGGAGGTCGACATCGACTTCAGCGAGGAGGGCGGCTCCTTCAACATCACCTCCGAGGAGGGCGAGGCCTTCGGCGTCGACGTCGATGACGAGGGGACCTCCACGATCCACACCGACGAGGGCTCCGTGACGACCACCCTCGACGGCGAGGTCCCGTCGGAGGTCACCGACGCGATCGACCTGCCTGCCGGCTTCACGGCACAGAGCGTCAGCCGCATGGAGGACGTGGAGAACGGCAACGCGATCATGGTCCAGGGGACGATCCAGGGTGCGTTCGGTGACCTGCTCGACGAGCTCGAGGCCGCGGTGAGCAGCCACTGGTCACAGGTGGAGCGCATGACGATGGCCGAGGGGCAGATGGGCGCGGTGATCGGGACCGACGACGCCGAGGAGCACGGCGTCCACGCCACCCTCATCATGGAGAACGACGGGACCGACGAGGGCATGCTCCAGATCATGGTCATCGACCCCTGACCCACCGGCGCAGGCACCGTCACGAAGCCGAACGTCAGGAAGTCAACCTCGAGGGGGTCCCCCAGATGGGCCGTAACCGCATGCTGCTTCGACCGATGACCACGACCCTGCTGGCAGGAAGCCTGCTCCTCCTCGCTGGCTGCGGCGACGCCGGGGGTGACGCGGAGCAGGCCGCCGCGGCAGACGCCGAGGAGGCGGCCGCAGGGGC
>CAYVJT010000109.1:0-3023 GCA_964451855.1 uncultured Actinomycetota bacterium | reverse complement strand
CTCCTCGGGGCCCAGCTCTCCTGGGGGCCCAGCCCCCTCGTGACACCTGCCGGTCTGCGGCTCGTCCTTGGACGCCGGGGCATGCCCGCCTGCCTTCGGCGGCCGGGATGCCGGTCTCCCCGCTCGGTCACGGTGCTCGCTAGCACGGCAGCCGATCACGGTCACGCCGTCTCACACGATGCGCTCACCACGTGCGCGAGCCGCGTCCGGCTGCGTTGGCTCCGTCGGTGCGGACGGCTGCCCGTCTAGCCTTCCCGTCGGCAGAGGCCGGGAGGGGCCTCCGCCGATGCGGGTGACGCGGGACCACGCCGTTGCCCGCAGCCCTGGGTGGAGCAGGGCTCGCCCCTGCTCATCGTCACTTGCTGCCGAGCAGAGAGGCTTCGCCGTGTCCGACGAGACCAACGTCACGACCGAGGAACGCGACCCCGCCGGGTCCGACGGCCCCCTCGAGCGCTACTTCAAGCTCCGAGAGCACGGCACCTCCGTGCGCACGGAGGTGATCGCCGGGGCGACCACGTTCCTGGCGATGGCCTACATCGTGTTCGTCAACCCCGACATCCTGAGCAACGCCGGGATGGACTTCGGTGCCGTGTTCGTCGCGACGTGCCTCGCTGCCGCGCTCGGGACGCTGATCATGGGACTGTGGGCGAAGCTGCCGATCGCGCAGGCCCCAGGGATGGGCCTCAACGCGTTCTTCGCGTTCACCGTCGTCCTCGGCATGGGCATCGACTGGGAGGTCGCGCTCGCCGGGACCTTCACCTCCGGCGTGCTCTTCCTGCTCCTGACCGTCACCGGCCTCCGTGAGCGGATCATCAACGCGATCCCCATGCCGATGAAGCTGGCCGTCGGGGCCGGGATCGGGCTGTTCATCGCGTTCATCGGCCTGTCGAACGCCGAGATCGTCGTCCAGTACGAGCCGACCGCGGTCACCCTCGGCGACCTCGGCAGTCCCAACACCATGTTGGCGATCTTCGGGTTGATCGTGACCGCGTTGCTGCTGCTGCGTGGGCTGAAGGGCGCGGTCTTCTACGGGATCATCATCACCGCCATCGCCGGGGTGATCTTCGGTCTGGCTCCGGCGCCGGACGCGGTCGTCTCCACCCCGCCGAGCCTGGCACCGACCTTCGGCGCTGGTCTCGCCGCACTGCCGGAGCTGTTCACGGTGCAGATGGCGATCGTGGTCTTCACGATGCTGTTCGTCGACTTCTTCGACACCGCCGGCACGCTGATCGCCGTGACGAACCAGGCGGGGTTGCTCACCTCCGACGGCAAGCTGCCGAACGGTGGGCGCGCGCTGGTCTCCGACGCGTCGGCGACGATCGCCGGTGGCGTGCTCGGGACCTCGACCACCACGTCCTACATCGAGTCGTCAGCCGGCGTCGGCGCCGGCGGGAGGACCGGGCTGACCTCGGTGGTCACCGCCGGCTTCTTCCTGCTGACCCTGTTGTTCTCGCCCCTGCTGTCGGCCGTGACGCAGTACGTCACCGCGCCCGCCCTGATCATCGTCGGCGTGATGATGGCCAGGGGGCTCGGGGAGATCGAGTGGGACAAGATGGAGATCGCGATCCCCGCCTTCGTCACGGTGATCGCGATGCCGCTGACCTTCTCGATCGCGAACGGCATCGCCCTCGGGCTGATCCTGTACCCGCTGCTGATGGTGTTCCGCGGCCGCGCGAAGGAGGTCACCCCGACCCTCTACGTGCTCGGGGTGGTGCTGCTCGCCTACTTCATCTGGCTGGTCGAGTAGACGGCGACCTTGAACGCGGACGGCGTGCCGATCGCGCCGGTGAGCTGTCGGGATCGCCGGTGGCGTGCGGGTCTCTACGGATATCGGTAGGGATCCGCACGCCGGGTCTCGCGCACCCTCACGCCGAACGGATCCCTACCGGTATGGGTAGGGATCCGCAGGGGGCCGAGGTGGACCGTCCGTCAGGCCCAGTCGGTCAGCCCCGGTCGGTCAGCCCCGGTCGGTCAGGACCAGTCGGTCAGGCCACGGGGTCAGCCATCGCGGGTGTGCCGCCGGTGATGCGTAGCTGTCCGTCCTCGGCATCGACCTGGACGGTCTGCCCATCGACGACGTCGCCGGCGATCATCGCCTTGGCCAGCTGATCCTCGAGGTGCTTGCGGATCGCGCGCTTCAGCGGGCGTGCGCCGTACAGCGGGTCGTAGCCGAGCTCGGCCAGCAGGTCCATCGCCGCGTCGCTGACCTCGAGGGTGAGGTCGCGCTCAGCGAGCCGCCTGCGGAGCCGCTCGAGCTGGATGTCGACGATCTCGCGCAGTTGCTCGCGGGCCAGCCGATCGAAGATGACCACCTCGTCGATCCGGTTGAGGAACTCCGGCCGGAAGTGGTTGCGCACATCGGTCATCACCCGCTCACGGAGCGCCTCAGAGGACATCTCGGCGTCGAGGATGTGGGTGGAGCCGAGGTTGGACGTCATGATCACCACGACGTTGCGGAAGTCGACGGTGCGGCCCTGCCCGTCGGTGAGGCGCCCGTCGTCGAGCACCTGGAGCAGCACGTTGAACACGTCCGCGTGTGCCTTCTCCACCTCGTCGAGCAGCACGACCCGGTAGGGCCGCCGGCGCACCGCCTCGGTGAGCTGGCCGGCGTCCTCGTAGCCGACGTAACCGGGGGGTGCGCCGATCAGGCGGGCGACGGTGTGCTTCTCCTGGTACTCGCCCATGTCGATGCGGATCATCGCCCGCTCGTCGTCGAACAGGAACTCGGCGAGTGCGCGGGCCAGCTCGGTCTTGCCGACACCGGTCGGGCCGAGGAACAGGAACGAGCCGAGGGGCCGGTCGGGGTCGGCGATGCCCGACCGGGAGCGGCGCACGGAGTTGGCGACCGCCTCGACGGCCTCGTCCTGCCCGACGACGCGGGCGTGCAGCTGGTCCTCGAGGTGGACGAGCTTGTCCGCCTCGGACTCGATCAGCTTGGTGACCGGGATGCCGGTCCACTTGCCGACCACCTCGGCGATCTCCACCTCGGTGACCTTCTCGTCGAGCAGGGTGCCACCCTCGGC
>CAYVJT010000108.1:9340-12429 GCA_964451855.1 uncultured Actinomycetota bacterium | reverse complement strand
CCAACCCGTGAAACATCGGGGCAGCCATCGGCGCTAGGGGCGCTAGGGGCGTTCTCCGGTCACGGCTGCTTCGATCAGCCCGTCGAGCCGACCGAGCGCCTCATCGACCATCTCCCTGGTGCTGAGCCGTCGGCCGCGCCCAGCAGCGGCCGTCGCCACGTCCGTCCCGAGGCGCTGCTCGAGCTGGGCCCAGGCGCCGGCGAGACGCTCTGCCTCGGCACCGTAGCTCGGCGTCGCGCCCGCCGTGACCGCACCGTGCAGGACCGCCGCGGCCTCGTCCGCTTCGATGCGGGTGAGCAGCTCGACGAGGTTGCGCAGCGTCGTGAGCTGGTGGGTGTAGTCACCGAGGCGTCGCCAGTGGGCGACCGTCTCGCGGAACAGCTCCAGCGCCTGACCGGTCTCCCCGGCGCGTCCGCGCAGCGACGCGAGCGAGACGAGCGCGACCCCCTCGATGAAGGGACGGTCGACACGTCCCGCGGCCTCGATCGCCTGCTCCAGCAGCACGGCCGCCTCGGTCGGGTCCGTCTCCAGCAGCGCCTCGCCGCTGCTGTAGAGCGCCCACGCGCGCGCGGTGTGGTTGCCGGACGCCTCCGCGGCGTCGCGGGCGTCGATGGCCGCGAGGGCTGCCGCGTCAGCATCCCCGCGGTACATCAGCGCCAGCACGCGGCTGACCCCTGCCAGCGCACGGTGGTAGTCCTGTCCGAGGGCATCCGCGAGGGCGAGCCGACGCTCGGCGAGCGCGAGCACGTCGTCGAGGCGGCCCTCGTACAGCGCCACGTTGGTGAGCAGGTACAGCGCCCACAGCACGGCGAGGCTGTCCGGCTCGGCTGCGGCGACCGCGGCTTCGGCGGTGTCGCGGGCCCGGTCGAGCTCGCCACGGTTGAGCATCCCCCGGGCGGCGGTCGCCATCGCTCCCGGGTACGCCTGATGCTGCGCCGCGCCGGGCAGCTCCACGGCGGCCTCGGCCCAGGCGAACACCTCGGCGCGAGGCTGGAAGGTGAGGTGGTCGTGGAGGGCGGCCGGGAGGCGCAGCGACCGGTCGACGTCCCCGGTATCGGCGAGCCAGGCCTGCGCGACGCGCAGGTCGTCGACCGCCTCATCGATCCGCGCGAGAGCATCCCCTTCGTCGGGTCCCCGGGCCTGCGGGCCGAGCGCCTCGGCCAGCAGCACGTGGTAGGTGGCGTGCGCGGCTCGGACGTCCTCGGCGGCCCCCGACCCCTCCAGCCGCTGGGCCCCGTAGGCCCGCAGGGTGTCGAGGAGCCGGTAGCGCACACCGTTCTGGCCGCGCTCGACGACCACCAGCGACTTGTCGACCAGCTCCGCGAGCACACCCGCGACCTCGGTGTCGATCAACGGTTCGCCCGCGCACACCCGTTCGACGGCGGTGAGCGGGAACGCCCCGGCGAAGACCGACAGGCGGTCGAACAGGCGTGCCTCGGCATCGGTGAGCAGCTCGTAGGACCAGTCCACCACGGCCTGCAGGGTGCGGTGGCGGCCCGCCTGCTGATGGGAGCCACCGGTCAGCACCTGGAACCGATGGTCGATCCTCTCGGCGAGCTCGCCCGGCGCGAGCGCCCGGATCCGAGCCGCGGCGAGCTCGATCGCGAGGGGGATCCCGTCCAACCGCCGACACAGCTCGGCGATCGTCGCAGCGTTCGCGTCGGTGAGCTCGAAGGAGGGCTCGACCGCTCGCGCGCGGCGGCACAACAGCGCCCCGGCCGGCGACGCTGCGACCTCGGCAGCGCTCGCGTCCCTCCGCGGTAGCGGCAGCGGCGCGACCTCCCACACGCGCTCGTCGGGCAGGTGGAGGTACTCACGCGAGGTGACGAGGATCGCGACGTGGGGGCACCGGCCGCGGATCCGATCGACGAGCGGCGCGACCTCGCCCAGCAGGTGCTCGCAGTTGTCCAGCACCAGCAGCAGGCGGCGTGATCCCAACGCCGCCAGCACGGTCTCCTCCGGCGACCGGTCGCCCTTGTGCTGGAGCCCCAGCGCCTCGATCAGCGCCGCGGTCACGCTGGCTGGGTCGCGCACGGCCGCCAGCTCACCGACCACCATGTCCTCGAACCGGTGACGCGCTTCGGCGGCGACCTCCTCGGCCAACCGGCTCTTGCCCACCCCGCCGGGGCCGGTCAGCGTCACCAACGACGTGTCGGCGACCAGCGTGGTCAGCGCAGCGACGTCATCGTCCCGGCCGAGCAGGGTTCCGGGCTGACGATCGACGAGCGGGGTCGGTGCGTCGTCATCTCCCCGGGAAGCTGCGGCCTGCTGATCGCCGCTCGAGGTCGTCAGACGTCGGGTCGCCGCCAGCTCGGGATCCTGCCGCAGGATCCGCTCGTGCAGGTCGCGCACCTCCGGGGAGGGATCGACGCCGACCTCCTCGCCGAGCAGTCGCTGGAGCCGTCGGTAGACCTCCAGGGCCTCGGCCTGCCGGCCGCTCCGGTACAGGGCGAGCATCAGCTGTCCGTGGTGACGCTCGGCGAGGGGTTCGGCGGCCACCGCGGCCTCGAGATCCCCGATCACCGCCCGGTGGTCGCCCATCGCCAGCTGCGCATCGATGCGCTCGGCGACCGCGACAGCGCGCAGACCATCCAGGCGCACCGCCTCGGCCCGCACGAACTCGTGTTCAGCGAGCTCACCGAAGGCTGGACCGCGCCACAGGCCCAGGGCCTCGTCGAGGTGGTGCACCGCCCGCTGGGGGTCCGCGTCGAGCGCCTGGCGAGCGCGGGCGAGCGCTGCCTCGAAGTGCCGGGCGTCCAGGTCGTGGCGTTCGAGGTCCACCCGGTAACCGGCGGGCTCGGTGACGACCACCTCGACGTCGTCCGAGGCGGCGGCCGTCAGGGTGCGACGCAACCGTGAGACGTGGGTGTGCAGGGACCTCCGGGCGCTCGGCGGTGGGTCCGCCCCCCACACCGCGTCGACGAGGCGGTCAGCGGAGACCGCCCGCTCCCGCGCCGCCAGCAGCACCGCCAGGATCAGACGCTGGTGATCGCTGCCGACCGTGACGCGACGGCCAGCGGCAGCGACCTCAACCGGTCCGAGCACGCGAAGCTGCATGGCATCCACGTCGGGACCCTACAGGCTGCGCT
>CAYVJT010000108.1:2379-9240 GCA_964451855.1 uncultured Actinomycetota bacterium | reverse complement strand
GGTGACCGCGTCTCCGTCGCTTCCCGGGCCGGATCCGGACGAGCCCACCACCTCGAGGTGGTGGTCGCTACGGTGGCCCGATGGCCCCTCCAGCCACCCGCTCCGTGCCGCTGCTCGGCGACCTGCTGGCCTTCCGCCGCGATCGGCTGGGGTTCCTCACGCGCCTCGCACGTGAACAGGGCGACGTGGCGAGGTTCCGGATCGGGCCCTACCGGGTGTGGCAGCTGTCCCACCCCGACCTCGTCCACGAGGTGCTGGTCACCCACGCCCAGCGGTTCCGCAAGGGACCCGTCCTGCAGCGCGCGAGGCTGGTCCTCGGCGACGGCCTGCTCACCTCCGAGGGCGACCACCATCGCCGCCACCGCCGTCTGCTCAACCACGCGTTCCATCCGGACCGGATCACCGAGTACGCGGACGTCATGGTCGACCGTGCTGCCTCGACGACCGACGGCTGGGTCGAGGCAGCGCCCATCGACGTGCACGCGCAGACGGTCCGCATGACCCTGGCCACCGCCGGCGCGACGCTGCTGGGCACCGAGGTCGACGCGGACGTCGACCTCGTCGAGCAGGCGATCGAGGACCTGCTCAGCGCCTACCAGCTGGCGTTCGTGCCCTTCGGGTGGCGACTGCAGCACCTGCCGGTGGGCCCGGCACGTCGCCTGCGCCGTGGACGCGCTGCCCTGCACGGCCTGGTGGAGCGGGCCATCACCGAGCGGCGGGCCAGCGGCGAGGACCGCGGTGACCTGCTGTCCAGCCTGGTGCTCGCCGACCCGGACGACCGGCTCAGCGACGACGAGATCCGCGACGAGGCGCTGACGCTGCTGCTCGCCGGCCACGAGACCACCGCCAACGCCCTGGCCTTCAGCCTCCACCTCCTGGCGCAGGATCCCGAGGCGGAGGCGCGCGTGCACGCGGAGGTCGACCGGGTGCTCGACGGCCGACGCCCGACCGCGCACGACCGCGACCGGCTGCCGGTCTGCCACGGCGTGTTCGCCGAGGCGCTGCGGCTGTTCCCACCGTCGTGGGCGATGGGCCGCGAAGCGCTCACCGAGCACCCGGTCGACGGGCACGACGGCGAGGTGGTCCAGCCCGGGGACGTCGTCGTCGCCCCACAGTGGGTGATCCACCGCGATCCACGCTGGTGGGCGGACCCCGAACGGTGCGACCCGGACCGGTGGTCGCCCGATGCCACGGCAGCGCATCCCCGGGCGGCCTTCTTCCCCTTCGGCGGCGGGGCGCGCCAGTGCATCGGCGAGGGCTTCGCGTGGACGGAGGGCGTGCTGGCGCTGGCGACGATCGTCAGCCGCTGGCGCCTGCGGAGCGTCGACGAGCGGCCACTGCAGCTCGACCCGCTGATCACCCTGCGCCCCCGCGACGGGCTCTGGCTGCGCCCCGAGCGTCGGGCCACCTGACGACCCAGGGCATCCCACCCGTCTGCCGGCTCGGGGCCCGGAGAGCCAACCCGGCCGCCCGGGTTGCTCACTACGCTCGACCGCGACCCGACGACAGGACGTGATCGTGGCTCAGGTGCTGGTGCTCGGCGGGGGGTTCGGCGGCGTCGCCGCGGCGAACGAGTTCCGCGAACAGCTCGAGATCGACGACGAGGTGGTGCTCATCGACCGCCACGACAGCTTCACGATGGGGTTCGCGAAGCTGTGGGACCTCGCTGGCATGCGGCCGATCGCCGACGGGACCCGGTCCCTGCGCGACCTCGAACGCCGAGGTATCCGCTTCGTCCAGGCCGACATCACCAGCATCGACGCGGAAGCCCGACGGGTCGGGACCGACGCGGGCACCTTCGAGGGTGACGCCATGGTGATCGCCCTCGGTTCCCGCCCGTCGCCGAAGCACCGCCAGCTGCTCTCCGCCCGCGGCGCCCACGACCTCTACGACCAGGCAGCGCTCCCCGCGATCCGCGAGGACCTCGCCGACATCATGGCGGGGCGGGTGGTCGTGTCGATCCTGGGCGGGCCGTTCAAGTGCCCGCCCGCTCCCTACGAGGCGGCCCTGATCGTCGACGCGCTGTTACGCGATCGCGGCGTCCGTGAGGACGTCGAGGTGGTGGTCACCACCCCGCAGCCGATGACCCTGCCCGTGGCCGGTGTGGACGCGAGCCAGTACGTCGCGAGCCACCTCGACGACCACGGGATCGAGCTCTTCTCGGGCCACCGTGTCACCGACGTCGACGCGGACCGGCTGACCATCGCCTTCGCCGACGGGGCGGAGGAGCTCGGCTACGACCTGCTGCTCGGCGTGCCGGCGGACGCGCTCCCCGAGGTGCTCGTCGACGCCGGACTGGCCGCCGAGTCTGGCTGGCTCGAGCCGGACCCGGCCACCCTGCGCCTCGACCACGACCGCGTCGTCGCGGTCGGCGACTGCACCCGGATCCCGACCGCGACCGCCCAGTTGCCGCACGCCGGCGTGTTCGCCGCGGCGCAGGCCCGTATCGCCGCACGCAACCTCGCCGTCGACCTGTTGGGTGGCAACGAGGAGCACTTCGACGGCCACGGCTACTGCTTCCTGGAGCTGCCCGGCGAGCAGGTGGCGTTCGTCGAGGGGAACTTCTACGCGGATCCACCCGACGTGAGCCTCACCCCGGCCGACCACGAGCAGTTCCGCCGCAAGCAGGCCTACGAGCGCGACCACCTCGCCACCTGGTTCGGCTGATCCACAGAGGGTCGGGGCGCGTCGGATCGCGGTGCACCCCACCTGGGCACCTCCAGTGCCGATCTCTACCCCATGCGGTAGAGATCGGCCTGCGACTACATCGGGTGACCTCGGCGGTGCGGATCCCTACCTGATGACGTAGAGATCCGACACGCGGTCGTCAGCGGCGAGGGTGATGGACGTGCTGGCCGCGGGCTGGCTGGCGATGACCCCGTTGCCGTCGCCTGATCGTCCACCGGCCCGGGTGCCTAACCTCACGCGGACCGCACCGGCAAGGACAGGATCCGCGGATGAGCGACGCCACCGAGAACCCGGACGCGAGCGACATCGAACGCCTGCTCGGCCGGTACTACGACGAGGCCCCCGATCCGGGGGTCCCCGAGCAGCGCGTCGCCTTCGGCACGTCAGGGCACCGTGGATCCGCCGACCGCCGCTCGTTCAACGAGGGCCACATCCACGCCACCACCCAGGCGATCTGCGACCACCGCGCCGCGCAGGGCATCGATGGCCCGCTGTTCGTGGGGCGCGATCCCCACGCCCTCTCCGAACCGGCCTTCCGCAGCGCGATCGAGGTCCTCGTCGCCAACCACGTCGACGTGTTCGTCGACAGCGCGGACGGCTACACCCCGACACCGGTCATCTCTCATGCGATCCTGGCCCACAACCGCGAGCATCCCGGGCACCCCGCGGACGGCATCGTGGTCACCCCGTCGCACAACCCGCCCGAGGACGGCGGGTTCAAGTACAACCCGCCGCACGGGGGGCCGGCTGACAGCGCCGTCACCACCTGGATCGAGGACCGCGCCAACCGCTTGCTGGCCGCGACGTCGCGGATCGCACGGACCGCGTGGGATCGGGCCCGCCAGGACGTCCGTCGCCACGACTACCGCACCCACTACCTCGACGATCTGCCGCAGGTCGTCGACCTGGAGGTGATCCGGGGTTCGGGGCTGTCGCTGGGCGCCGATCCGCTCGGCGGCGCCACCGTCGACTACTGGAGCGCGATCGGCGAGCGGTTCGGGCTCGACCTGGAGGTGGTGAACGACCGCGTCGATCCCACCTTCGGGTTCATGCCGCCGGACCGCGACGGACGCATCCGGATGGACTGCTCGTCACCGGACGCGATGGCCAACCTCGTGGCACTCAAGGACCGCTTCGACGTCGCGTTCGGCAACGACCCTGACGGCGACCGGCACGGCATCGTCACCTCCGCCGCCGGGCTGCTGAACCCCAACCACTACCTCGCTGTCGCCATCTCCTACCTGTTCGCCGAGCGCGGCTGGGCACCCGAGGTGGGCGTGGGCAAGACGTTGGTGAGCAGCAGCATGATCGACCGGGTCGTCAGCGACCTCGGCCGCCGGCTGATCGAGGTGCCCGTCGGGTTCAAGTGGTTCGTCGACGGGTTGCTCGACGGGTCGGTGGGCTTCGGCGGGGAGGAGAGCGCCGGCGCGTCGTTCCTCCGCCGGGACGGCACGACGTGGACGACGGACAAGGACGGCATCATCCTGTGCCTGCTGGCCGCGGAGATGACCGCCCGCACGGGCGAGGACCCCGGCGCGAGGTTCGAGGCGCTGGCGGAACGCTTCGGCAAGCCCTCCTACCGGCGCGTCGATGCGCCGGCCACACCCGACCAGAAGGCGGCGCTCGCGGGGCTCTCCCCGTCGGACGTCACGGCCGAGACCCTGGCCGGCGAACCGATCACGCACGTACTGACACGCGCTCCCGGCAACGATGCGGCGATCGGTGGGCTCAAGGTGATCACGGCGAACGGGTGGTTCGCTGCGCGTCCATCCGGCACCGAGGACGTCTACAAGATCTACGCCGAGAGCCTCCGCGACGACACCCACCTCCAGGCGATCCTCGACGAGGCCGTCTCGCTCGTCACGACCACCCTGGAACGAGCCCGCTGACCTGCCCCCGACCCAGTGGTGGGCCTCACTGGTAGGCCGCGAGCTCGTCGAGCGGACGGCCTTCGTGGAGCCGGCGGACGACCTCACCGAGCCGGCTCGCGAGGGTGACGTGCTCGAGGGGCAGGGGCTTGGCCGGTGCCTCGACGCTGTCGGTCGTCACCACCACCTCGAGGTCCAGGGCGCCGAGTCGCTCGACGGCGGGGCCGACGAGCAGGGCATGGGTCGTGGCGACGACGATCGGTTCCAGGGCACCCGCCGTGTGCAGCGCCTCAGCCGCGGACGCGATCGTGCCCGCGGTCGAGATCATGTCGTCGACGATGATCGGTTGCCGACCCTCGACGTCGCCGACGACCGAGCCGACCGTGACCTGGTCGCCGGACACCCGCGTCTTGCGGACGATCGCCACGTCGAGGTCCAGCACCGCGGCGTACCGATCGACCAGCTTGGCAGCACCGAGGTCGGGGGCCACCAGCACGGCGCCGGCCTCGACGTGACGGCGCAGCGCGTCGGCCAGCAGCGGGATGGCTGTCGTGGTCTCCACCGGTACGCCGACGATCGACTCGAGCGCCGGGGTGTGCGGGTCGACCACGACGAGTCGATCGATGTGGGATGCGCGCAGGACGTCGGCCACCACCCGCAGACCGACAGGCTCGCCGATCGCGGCGCGGCGGTCCTGCCGTGCGTAGGCCAGGTAGGGCATCACCGCGGTGATCCGAGCCGCGCCGGCACGGTAGGCGGCGTCGGCCAACAGGAGAAGTTCGGTCAGATGTTCCTGCGACGGTGGTCCGGTGGACTGGAAGATGAAGGTGTCCGCATCGCGGAGCTCCTGGTGCAGGCGCACGTGGATCTCGCCGTCAGGGAACCGCTCGAGCTCCCGTCCCACCAGCTCGGTGCCGAGTTCGACCGCGATCGCCGCCGCGAGCTGTCCCGAGGCGCTTCCTGCGATGAGCTGCATGCGGATGTCTCCTCCCACGACCACGTCGAGGTCCAGCCGCCGCTGAACGTCCTAGGGGGCGGCGAGGAGCTCCGCGAGACCCGTAGCTCCCGCCTCGAGGTCGTCGAACATCGCCGGCAGGTGCTCGGCATCGAGGTCAGCCAGCTTGTCGCGCAGTTGCTCATGATCCATGGGGTGGTCGGGGGAACCCACCGCCGCCTTGGTCAGTGTCTCGGTGACGCGGCCATCGGTCCCCTCCCAGCGCAGGTGCGCCTCGGATTCGAGCAGGGAGTCGTCCCTGCGAACCTCGATGCGCTCGGCCAGTGACCGCGTCGCCGCGTCCACCTCCACGAAGTCAGCGAGGGCGGGGTGGCCTTGCACGATGCCCAGCGCGGTGCAGTAGGCGATCGAGAACTTCGCCTCCAGACCCGTCTCCACGTCGGGACCCACCGGGGCAGCATCGCACGAGATCGGGTGCACGGTCACGGTGCCCGAACCCGACGCGGTCGCGCCACGATCACGGGCAGCGACGGCCGCCTCGATCGCGCCGTGTGTCTGCAGGCAGCACGGATAGCGCTTCAGCCAGTTGTCTGCGATCGCTGGGCTCGCCGGATCCGGCTCGGCCCAACTCGCCCCGAAGACCGACTCGAAGCTCCAGGTGCCGCTCCGGGTGCGATCGGGGACCCGCGTTCCCGCGGCTGCGAGCCTGGCGGCGTGCAGGCCGGTGATGGCGGCGAGCCCGACCTGCAGGGACTTGCCGTCGGAACCGAATGCGGCGCGGAACCCGCCGGCGCCGAGCACGGCGAGGTTGCGCGCCTGCACACCCACCTCGGGGTCGACCTGCAGCAACGTGGCCGCCGTGACTGCGGCTCCGATGGTCCCGCAGACGGCTGTGGGATGCCAGCCTCCCCGGTAGAGCTGGGGGTGGCTCGCCGCAGCGACGGCTGCCATGGCCTCGAAGCCAGCCGCATAGGCCTGGAGCACCTCACCGACGGTGGCCCCTCGCTGCGCGCCGAACACGATGGCCACTGGAGCGGTCGGGGCGCTCAGGTGGGCGAGGCCCGGGAGGTAGGTGTCGTCGAAGTCGAGGACATGCCCAGCCGCGGCGGCATGCAGGACCCTGTCGCTCACCTCGTCACCCGCGTCCCGCGCGGCGGTGGCCGCCGGTTCCCGGCGACCTGCGTGGGCGCAGGCAAGCCAGTCGGTCAAGGCGATGCGGTACGGCGTGAGGTCGTCCATCGGTAGCTGCCTCTGGCCCGGCGGCGAGGATGCTCACTCGAGCCCGACGTCGCTCGCCCTTCAGGATCGTGGGGTGTGCTCCGCCTCGGAAGCCTATAGCCCGTGCTGGCC
>CAYVJT010000108.1:1191-2279 GCA_964451855.1 uncultured Actinomycetota bacterium | reverse complement strand
TGGCGATCGTGACCGTGGGTCAGTTCCCGGCGTTCCTCACCGGCGCCTCGGCGGTGCAGATCCGGGCGGAGCTCGGCTTCAGCGTCACCCTGCTGGGCCTGGCGATCAGCGGCTTCTTCATCGTCTCCGCGGCGACGTCGGCTGTGGCAGGCCACGTCGTCGAACGCGTCGGGTGGCCGGCAGGCTTGCGCCGCGGGATGTCGATCACCGTCGTGAGCCTCGTCGGGGTCGCCCTGCTCGCCGACACGTGGCTGCTCCTTGCAGGCTTCCTCGCACTCGCCGGGCTCGGCAACGCCCTGTCCCAGCCTGCGGCGAACCTCGCGCTCGTCCGGGTCGTGCCGCCGAACCGCTACGGGCTCGTGTTCGGGGTGAAACAGTCAGCGATCCTGATCGCCACGCTGCTCGGCGGCCTGTCGGTCCCCGTCGTCGCCCTGACGATCGGCTGGCGGTGGACCTACGGGTTCGCCGCCGCCATCGGCTTCGCGGCGGCAACCGGGACCTTCACGCTCCGCGACGCTGAGCCAGCCGGCCCCGCCACCGAACCGCCGACCGTCGACCAGCTGGAGGAACCGATCGAGGCCAACGCCCCTGTGGCGTTGTCACGACGCCGGCCAGGTGCCCTACCGGCTCGTGCGTTGCGTGCGCTGCTGCTCGTCGCCACCGTGGGGTTCGGGTCCGCGATGGTGGGCAACGCGCTCGGCGCCTTCCTCGTCAGCTCGGCGGTCGCGGACGGGATGCTCCCGGGCCGCGCCGGACTGCTCCTCGCGGGGAGCAGCCTGCTCGGCCTGGCCGTGCGGGTCGGGATCGGGTGGCTGGCGGACCAGCGACCGATCCATCCCCTGCGCGCGATGTCCATCCTCCTCTTCCTGGGCTCGGCAGGGTGCGTGCTCCTCGCGCTCGAGCCGATGCTCGTCGTCGTTGGGGCCCTGCTCGCGGTCGGTGCAGGTTGGGGCTGGCCCGGGCTGTACAACCTCGCGGTGGTCCGTGCCTACCCGTTGGCCGCGGCGGCTGCCACCGGCGTGAGCCAGACCGGGATCTACCTCGGCGCGGCCATCGGCCCCATCGTGCTCGGCCTGGTGGCGGACACG
>CAYVJT010000108.1:0-1091 GCA_964451855.1 uncultured Actinomycetota bacterium | reverse complement strand
GCCACGAGGATCGCCCCCGAGGCCAGCAGGGCCACCGTGAGCGACGGATGGAACAGCGCGACCCCGCCGACCACGGCCAGGATGACCCTGGCGCCGGCATCTCGCCCACGGGCTGGGAAGAAGCGCCCGACCGCGGCGAACGTCATCGCCAGGCTCCCCAGCGCGAGGGCCACGGTGTCGGGGATCTGCCCGAATCCCTGCTCGATCACCGCGTCGGATCGCACGAAGATCGCGAACGACATCAGGACGATGGGCAGACAGATCTTCAGCGCAGCGAACATCGTGGCCATGAACGACGACTCCGCGATGCGCGATGCCACCGCCGCGGTGAGCGACGTCGGGGGTGACAGCTCACCCCAGACCGCGATGAGGAACGCGAAGAAGTGGGCGACCCAGGGGTTGACCCCCCACTGGATCAGCGGTGGCACGATGATCACCGCAACGACCACATAGGTCGCGGTCGGAGGCAGTCCCGTCCCGGCCAGCCAGCCGAAGATCCAGGCGATCAGGATGGTGGCGAGGATGCTCCAGTTCGCCAGCTCGATGAGCAGCGACCCCATGCGCAACAGGAACCCGGTGACGGTGAACAGCCCGATCATGATCCCGAGCGTCGCCATGAGGATGACCAGGTACCACAGCAGGTCGGCGAAGGTCTCCACCGTCGAGCGCAGGTTGGTCCACAGCCGCTGCGCCTTGTAGCTCTCGTTGCTGCGGACGAACACCTTGTACGCGAAGTAGAGCACCAGCAGGGCGGCGAGCATCATCGTGGCGGCGTAGAGAGCGGAGCGCATCGCCCCGATGCCCACGACGCCGAGCATGACCACCAGGGTGACGATGGCGCCGAAGAAGAAGGCGGTCTTGAAGTACTCGAACACCTCCAAGCGGGGCCGCTCCACGTCATCCGCGGGCAGCATCCGCACGCTCATGAGGTAGACGGCGAGCATGAGCGCCGAGAAGTAGACGAAGCCGATCGCGAACCCACGCATGGCCACGTCCCAGTAGGGCACGCCCATGAACTCGGCCATCAGGAAGCCGGCAACGGCCATCAGCGGCGGGAGGATGAGCCCTCCCATCGACGCCGCGGTCTCGAC
>CAYVJT010000107.1:0-12489 GCA_964451855.1 uncultured Actinomycetota bacterium | reverse complement strand
GGCTCACGAGCTGGCCGGCGCCGGCGCTCGCAGCACGTCCCGACGATCGGACACCGCGCTCGCACGGGACCGCCCGCGGCGCCTAGGCTCATCGGCAGGAGGAGGGGGAGCACGAGGAGGAGGGGGGAGCACGTGGAGAAGGTGAAGCCGAGCGTGCAACCGGGTGACAGGGCGTCGCGCTCGCGCACGGTGACCAGCCGGGACATCGAGCGGTTCACCGAGCTGTCCGGGGACCGGAACCCGATCCACTACGACGAGCAGCTTGCGGCCCAGACCCGTTTCGGCGGGATCGTCGTCCAGGGTGGCGTCACGACCGCGATCCTCAACGCGGTCGTCGCCGAGGACCTCCCCGGGCCGGGGAGCGTGTTCCTCCAACTCGACCTGCGCTTCCTCGCCGCGGTCCACCCCGGCGACACGATCACGGGCACGGTCGAGGTCACCTCCGTGCGGGAGGACAAGCCCGTCACGGAACTCGACGTCCGGGTGGAACGCGACGACGGCACCGTCGCGGTCGAGGGCCATGCGGTCTGCTACACCGTTCCCCTGCCGCGGACACCGTGAGCGAGGTCGATCCCGTCGGCCGCTGGCACGCGCTCGCCGGCCTGGCGACCGCGAAGTTCCTCGCCTTGAGCACCTGGTTCTCCGCGTCGGCGGTCGTGCTCGAGCTCGAACAGGCGTGGAGCCTGACTCCCGGGACCGCTTCGATGCTCACGATCGCCGTGCAGCTGGGCTTCGTCTCCGGTGCGCTGGTCAGCGCGACGCTGTCGCTCGCCGACCGGTTCCCCCCGAGGCGGGTCATGGCGGTCGGCGCCCTGGGTGCGGCCGCTGCGAACGCCGGCCTGCTGCTCGTCGACGCTGCCGGGCCGGCGATCGCGCTGCGGTTCGCGACCGGAGCGTGCCTCGCGGCGGTCTACCCACCGGCCATGAAGGCGATGGCGACCTGGTTCCGGCGCGGCCGCGGCCTCGCCCTGGGCGTCATGGTCGGCGCGCTGACGCTGGGGTCCGCGCTGCCGCACCTGGTTCGCGGACTGGGTGGCCTGGACTGGCGGCTCGTCGTGGTCGTCACCTCGCTGGCCACCGTCGCCGGCGGCGTGATCGCCCTGCTCGGCCGCGACGGTCCGTACCCGTTCCCGCAGGCCGCGTTCCGGCTCGGTGACGCCCTGCGTGTGGCCCGAGACCGTCGCGTGCGCCTGGCCTCCTACGGCTACTTCGGGCACATGTGGGAGCTGTACGCCCTGTGGGCATGGGCGGTCGCCTACCTCACCGCCTCGTTCCAGCACGTGGGCATGCGCGAACCGGAGGTCGCCGCCGCCTTCGGGGCCTTCGCCGTGGTCGGCATCGGCACCCTGGGCTGCGTCGCCGGCGGCGTCCTCGCGGACCGCCGTAGCCGCACATGGTTGACGTCGCTGGCCATGACCCTCTCCGGGGCCTCCGCCGCCCTCGCCGGGCTCGTGTGGGGGCTCCATCCGGTGGCCGTGATGGCCGTGATGCTGTTCTGGGGCTTCTGGGTGGTGGCCGACTCCGCGCAGTTCTCCACGCTCGTGACCGAGGTCGCCGACCAGCGCTACGTCGGAACCGGCCTGACCCTGCAACTCGCGCTGGGGTTCGCCTTCACGGCTGTGACCATCTGGCTGATCCCGCTGCTGGTCGAGACGGTCGGCTGGCGGTGGGCGTTCCTGGTGCTCGTGCCAGGCCCCCTGCTCGGCACCCTGGCGATGCGGATGCTCGCGCACGAGCTCGGCGAGACCCGGAGGCAGACGGCACACGCGCCGTGAGCAGATGCCATGAGCAGACGCCGTGAGGATGCGCCACATAGAGCCGCGGAACCTCTGTCCCAGCTGACCCTAGACCTCTCGAGCCGGACCCTGACCGGGGAAGCTCACCGTCGCCGCTGCGGGGGCGCAGCTCGGTTGCTACGGTCGTTCGCACGAGACGTCGAGGGAGCCCTTCGGACCGAGGGCTGAGAGTGCGCCGGGCGGGCGCGATACCTCGGAACCTGATCCGGGTCATGCCGGCGGAGGGAGCGCGTCATGGTGTCGACACCCATCAGCGTGGTGCTGCTCGTCGCGGTGCTCGCCGTGTTCGTGGTGATCGGGCTCCGCGCGGGTCGGGAGCGCCGCGGGACGAGCGTGGACGACTTCACGACCGCCCGCGGCACCCAGGGCCCCTTCGCGCTCGGGTTGTCGTTCCTGGCCTCGGGGCTCGGCGCCTGGATCCTGTTCGCTCCCCCGGAACTGGGCGCGATCATGGGCATCGGCCCGGTGATCGGCTACGCCCTGGCGGCCGCAGGCCCCTTCCTGGTGTTCGCGTTCGTCGGTCCCCGCCTGCGCCGGATCGTGCCGTCGGGGCAGGGCTTGAGCGAGTTCCTGCGGGTGCGCTTCGGGCCGGCTGCGAGCGTCATCGTGACGCTCGTGTCGTTGCTGTACATGGGGGTCTTCGTCGCAGCGGAGCTGGTCGCGATCGGAGGGCTGGTCGAACTGCTCGGCGGGATCTCCCGGCAGGTGACCGTCACCGCGGTGGTCGTCGCGACGCTGGCCTACACCGCCTACGCCGGGCTGCGCGCATCCCTGCGCACCGACCGGTGGCAGAGCTGGCTGGTGATCGTGCTGCTCACGACCGCGGCCACCGCCGCGATCGTGAGCGCCGACGCACCTGTCGCGATGGTGCGTGACAGCGGGCTGCTCGGCGTCGACGGCGCCGGGTTGGAGAGCGCAGCGACGCTGATCCTCGCGGTGACCGCCGCCAACATGTTCCACCACGGCTACTGGCAGCGCGTGTGGTCCGCGCGTGACGACCGGGCGCTGCGGCGCGGCGCGTTGATCGGGGCCGCGGCCACGATCCCGCTGATGCTCATCGCCGGTGGGCTCGGGGTGCTGGCCGCGTCGATGGGCATCGTCGAGGTTCCCGCTCTGTCGGCCTTCGCGCTGACGGCCGAGCTACCGACCGTGGTGATCGCCGGGGTGCTGCTGCTCGGCATCGCGCTGGTCACCTCGTCGGTCGACACGCTGGAGAACGGCCTCGCTGCGCTGCTCGTCTCCGAACGCCCCACGCTGCGGCTGCCCCACGCCCGCCTGCTCACCGTGCTCATCGTGCTGCCCGCCGCGGCCGTCGGGCTCGTCGCCACCTCGGTGCTGCAGCTGTTCCTGATCGCGGACCTGCTGGCGGCGGTCCTGCTGCTGCCGGCGCTGCTGGGGTTGTGGTACCGCACCACCACGACCGGGGTGTGGACCGGCATCCTTGCGGGCGCCGTCGGCGCCGTCGGGCTGAGCTGGATCGTGACCGGCTCCCTCCCCGGCGCGGTCGATGCGGTGACCTTCCCCGATGCGGTGCCGACGCTGGCGCCCTTCGCGGGAGCGATCATCGCCGGCGGGCTCGTGACCGTCGTGGTGTCGCTGCTGACCCGCCCCACCATCGATCTCAGCGAGCTCGACGCGGCCGTCCGGGAGCGCACGACGGTCTCGGACGATCCCGACCGCCCGGCATGACCGAGGTGATCCCATGAGCCCGGATGTGTTGGTGGTCGGTGGCGGGCTGATCGGCCTGGCGAGCGCCTGGCAGGCCGCGCGCGCCGGGGTGAACGTCACCGTCATCGACCCCGACCCGGGACACGGGGCCTCGAACGTCGCTGCCGGGATGCTCGCGCCGGTCACCGAGGTGGTCTACGGCGAGGAGGACCGTCTCGCCCTCAACATCGCCGCTGCCCGACGCTGGCCGGCCTTCGCCGCGGACCTGCAGGACACGACCGGGCTCGACGTCGGCTACCGCGCCGACGGGACCCTGCTGGTCGGGTTCGACGCTGACGATGCGGCTGCGCTGGCGGACCTGCACGCGTTCCAGACCGAGCTCGGGCTGGAGGTGGCACACCTGCGGAGCCGCGACGCCCGCGAGCGCGAACCGCTGCTCAGCCCCCGGGTACGGGTGGGCCTGTTCGCCGGCGAGGACCACCGTGTCGAGACACGCGTCGTCGTCGATGCGCTGCTGCGGGCCTGTGACGACGTCGGGGTGCGGATCCTGCGCGAGCGTGTCACGGGGTTGGCACGGGACGGCGATCGCGTGACCGGTGCCCGGACGGAGCACGACGAGGTCCTGCCCGCCGGTCAGGTGGTGCTCGCGGCCGGCGCGTGGTCGGCGACGATCGGCGGCATCCCCGACGAGCTGCGACCACGGGTCCGTCCGCTCAAGGGGCAGGTGCTGCACCTGCGCGACCCCGGCGGCCAGCGGGTGCTCCACACCACCGTGCGCGGACTGGTACATCATCGCAGCGTCTACCTCGTCCCCTGGGACGACGGCAGGCTGGTGGTGGGTGCGACCCAGGAGGAGCGGGGGTTCGACACCTCGGTCACGGCGGGCGCCACCCGGGAGCTGCTCGACGACGCCGCAGCGATCGTGCCTGGCCTCGACGAGCTCGAGCTCACCGAGACCATCTCCGGCCTGCGACCGACGACCCCCGACAACGCGCCCATCATCGGTCCCAGCCAGCTCGACGGCCTGCTCCTGGCCACCGGTCACCACCGCAACGGGGTGCTGCTGACCGCGATCACCGCCGACGCGGTCGCCGCGCTGCTCACCGGCGATGAGCCCGACCCCGTCCTTGCCGCTGCCGCCCCGGACCGGTCCACCCTGACCGAACGTCGGCACCACCGTGGACGTGGCCGCCCCGGCCTCGACACCCTGGTCGAGGCCAACCGATCACCTGGGGGGAACCGATGAGGATCGAGGTCAACGGCCGGGCTCGTGAGCTCGACGGACCGACCACGCTCGGCGCCCTCGTCGACGCCGAGGTGGCCGACCGCCGCGGCGTCGCCGTCGCGGTCGACGGCGAGGTGGTGCCACGCGACGCGTGGGACGCGACCACCCTCGACGACGGCGCGCAGGTGGAGATCGTCGGCGCCGTCCAGGGTGGCTGAGCCAGCCGCGTGAGGAAGGGCCGGACCATGGACGAGGGACTCACCATCGGGGACACGACCCTGCGGTCGCGTCTGGTGCTCGGCACCGGTGGCGCGACCAACCTCGACATCCTGGAGCGCGCGATCGCTGCCTCCGGCACCGAGGTGGTCACCGTGGCGCTGCGCCGCGTCACCGACACCGGCCCGGGCTCGCTGCTCGACATGGTCGAACGGGTCGGGACCCGCGTGCTGCCCAACACCGCCGGCTGCTACACGGCCCGTGAGGCGGTGCAGGTCGCCAAGCTCGGCCGTGACGCCTTCGAGACGGACTGGATCAAGCTCGAGGTGATCGGCGACGAACGGACCCTGCTCCCCGATGCGGTCGAACTGCTGGACGCGGCCGAGCGACTGGTCGACGAGGGGTTCACGGTGTGGGCCTACACCAACGACGACCCGATCCTGGCGATGCGACTGGCAGACGTCGGCTGCGCAGCGGTGATGCCGCTCGGCTCACCCATCGGTTCGGGGATGGGGATCCTCAACCCGTACAACCTCTCGATCATCCGCGACCGGGTCGAGGTGGCGGTGATCCTCGACGCGGGGATCGGCACCGCGTCCGACGCGACCCTCGCGATGGAGCTCGGCTGCGACGGTGTCCTGCTGGCCTCCTCGGTCACCCGAGCCCGCGATCCTGAGGCGATGGCGACCGCGATGCGTCACGCGGTCGAGGCCGGCTGGCTCGCGCGTCACGCCGGGCGGATCCCCCGCCGCCTCTACGCGGAGGCGTCGACCACCGACGAGGGTCGCCCGGACCTGGTCGGTCCGGGCGACGCGACCTCGGAGCCCTGATGGTCGAGGTCCCCCGCCTGGTGGTGATCACCGACCGTCTCGCGGCCGCACGGGCCGGTCGGCCGGTGCGCGACGTGGTCGCGGCGGCACTCGACGGTGGGGCACCTGCCGTGCTGCTGCGGGACAAGGACCTCGCCGTCCCGGAGCGCCGCGAGCTGGGCGAGCAGCTGCGGGCGTTGACCGCCGAGGCCGGGGCGCGCCTGCTCGTCGCCTCCGACGTCGCGCTGGCGCGCCACCTCGACGCGGACGGCGTCCACCTCGCCGCGAGCGATCCTCCGTGTGCCGAGCCGATGGAGCTGATCGGTCGCTCCTGCCACGACGACGCCGAGGTGGTGGCCGCTCGGGACGAGGGCGTGACCTACGCCTTCGGGTCACCGGTCGCGGCCACACCCTCGAAGCCCGGCCACGGCCCCGCACTGGGGGTCGAGGGGCTGCGACGGCTGGTCGGGGCGGCTGACGGGCTGCCGCTGCTCGCGCTCGGGGGTGTGACACCATCGAACGCCGGGACCTGGCGGGAGGCGGGAGCCCACGGCATCGCCGTCATGGGCACGGTCATGACCGCCGACGACCCGGCAGCCACGGTCCGCGACCTCCTCGCCGCGTGGTAGGCCTCCGGTCGGCCCGATCTACGCGTGGGTCAGGCGGGTCAGGACGAGCTCCCTGGCCCGTCCCACATCGACCTCGAGGGCGACGTCGGTGTACGGGCCGTCACCGGGGTCCCGACCGCGCATCATCGACCGCAGGTCGGCCACGGTCATCCCCCGCGTCCGGTCACCGCGCAACTCGACGTGGACCGGCAACGCGAACGTCTCCACCAGGTCGGGCTGCGCGGCCACCGCCACCGCCAACGGGTCGTGCATCGCGCAACGGCGCTTGCCGGACCACCGTTCGTAGGCGTCGAGGTAGAACGGGAGGATCTCCGCGGCGAACCCACCCACCGGGTCGCCCGAGGCAGCGAGGAGTTCGACATCCTGCTCAGCGAGCCTCACCTGCAACGTCACGTCCAAGCCGATCATGGTCCGGGCGGCGCTAGACGCGAAGACGATCTCTGCGGCCTCCGGATCGGATGCGATGTTGGCCTCCGCCCACGGGGAGCGGTTGCCGCCAGAGCGCGCCGAACCACCCATCAGCACGATGCGGCCGAGCCGCTCCGCCAGGGCGGGATCCCGGGTCAGCGCGAGGGCCACGTTGGTCAGTGGGCCGACCGCAACGACCACCAGCTCCCCTGGGTGCGCGTGCGAGAGGCGCAACAGCTGATCGACCGCGTGTTCATCCGCGGGTGCGGTCGATGGCGACGGCTGGTCGGTCTCACCCAGCCCATCCGCACCATGGACGTGCGTCGCCTCGCGGACCGGCGCGAGCAACGGGCGGTCGGTGCCGATCGCCACCGGCACTCCGGTGGCACCTGCTACCTCGAGGACCCGCAGGGAGTTGTGCGCCCCCACGGCCGCCGAGACGTTGCCGGCGACCGTCCCGACGCCCAGCAGGTCGAGCTCGGGCGACCGCGCCGCGAGCAACAACGCCAGGGCATCGTCGATCCCCGTGTCGACATCCATCAGGACCGGAACGGGCACAGGAGCTCCTCTCACACCCGGTCAGAGCCGGGCTGCCTGGCGACAACCGCACCCGCCCTGCGCCGACCCGCTGTGGTGGCCATCCCTCCAGCAAGTGGCCTGCGCCGGGTACTGAACGTCTTCCTCCAGCACGGTCGATAGCGCACCGTAGCCACAGCGTCAGCGACCCGGAGGCTCTCGACGTCGACGGTCACGCTCGCGCACCTCGACGGGTGCCCGAACCAGCAGCTCTGCAGGGAGTATAGTTGCAGTCTGCAAGCAACTGCTGTATCATAGGGGCATGCTCGACGACACCGACCGCTACGCGGAGCTCGAACGTGCCCTGACACGTCTGATCCGTCGCGCCTTCCTGCCGACGGCCGGTGAGGCGACGCGGCGGAAGGCCGGCCTCCACCTGGAGCGCGCGGCCTACGTCACACTCGTGCGGGTCGCGGAACTCGACGGCGGACGCCTCTCCGACATCGCCGCAGCGCTCGGCCTGGAGGTCTCGACGGCGAGCCGCCACGTCAAGCGGCTCGTCGACGAGGGCTACGTCCAGGCCACCCCCGACCCCGACGATGCCCGCGCGCGCCGCTACACCCCTACCAAGGCGGGATCCGACGCCCTGCGACGGGTACGCGAGACACGGCGCGCCCACCTCGCTCGGCTGCTCGACGACTGGGATCCCGAGGACGTGACCGCCCTGGCGACCGGCCTCGACCGGATCGTCGACGCCCTCGACGCCGAGGAACGAGCCTGACCGTGACCAGCACCGACGCGATCGGACAACCCGCCGGGGGGATGACCCACCGCGAGATCCTCGTCGTGCTCAGCGGGCTGCTGACCGGACTGTTCCTCGTCGCGATCGCGCAGACCATCGTCGCCACCGCGCTCCCCACGATCGCCGGTGAGCTGGGCGGGGTCGACCTCATCGCCTGGATCGTGACCGCCTACCTGCTCGCGGCGACGGCCGCGACCCCGCTGTTCGGGCGCATGTCGGACCTCTACGGGCGTCAGCGGCTGTTCCAGATCGCGATCGTGATCTTCCTGGCCGGCTCCATGCTGGCCGGGCTCTCGCTCAACATGCCGATGCTGATCGGCGCCCGAGCGGTCCAGGGTGTCGGCGCGGGCGGGGTCATGGCTCTGGTGCTGACGATCATCGGGGACATCCTCTCCCCCCGCGAACGCGGCCGCTACCAGGGCTACATCGGGGCGGTCTTCGGCTTCGCTTCCATCACCGGACCGCTCATCGGGGGGTTCTTCGTCGACCACGTCGACTGGCGGTGGACGTTCTTCGTCAACGTGCCCATCGGCCTCGCTGCGCTGGTCGTGACCAACCGGGTGCTCCGTCTGCCTCACCGACGGGCGGAGGGCTCGATCGACTACCTCGGTGCCGCGTTGCTGGTCGCCAGCGTGTCGGCCCTGCTGCTGGTCGTCGTCTGGGGTGGGGACACCTACCCCTGGGGCTCGTCCACCATCCTGGGGCTCGCCGGGACCGGGACGCTGCTCAGCATCCTGTTCATCCGGCGTCAGCAGACCGTCGCCTCACCGATCCTGCCACTGCGCCTGTTCGCCTCCCGCACCTTCAGCCTGGTTGCGGCAGGCGGGTTCATCATCGGCGCGACCCTGTTCGGCGCCATCGTGTTCCTGCCCGTGTTCCTCCAACTGGTGATCGGTGCGAGCGCGACGCAAGCGGGGCTGCTGATGACCCCGCTCATGGGCGGGATGATCGCCTCCTCGGTCATCTCCGGACGGCTCATCACCCGCACGGGACGCTACAAGGGCTACCCCCTGGCCGGGACGCTGCTGATGACCCTCGCGCTCGGCCTGCTGGCGACGATGGACGTCGCGACCACCCGGGTCGAGGCCGGCCTGTTCATGGCCGTGCTGGGGATCGGCATGGGCATGGTGATGCAGAACCTGATCCTGATCGCGCAGAACGACGCTCCCAAGGCCGACCTCGGCGTGGCCACCGCCACCGTGAACTTCACCCGCACGCTCGGCGGAGCGGTCGGCACCGCCGTGTTCGGCGCCGTCATGGCGGCCAGCCTCACCGGTCGGCTCCACGGCGCCCTGCCCGGAGGCGTGGACGTCGCCCCCTCGACGATCCAGGGCAGTCCTGCGACGATCCTGTCGCTCGAGCCGGCGGTCCGCGACGTCGTGGTGGACGCCTTCTCGGGTTCGATCAGCCTCGTGTTCATCGTCGCCATCCCCTTCGCCCTGCTCTCCTTCGTGCTGATGTTCGCGATCCCCGAGCAGCCGCTGCGGGAGACCCGGCACGTCGGGGCTGCGCGCGACGACGTCCCGACGACGGGGATCGAACCGGCCGCAGAGCCGGTCGACAGCCACCGCCCCCGCCGACGTCGCGCCGGACGTCGGAAGGGGCGCAGGAGATGACCCGTGACGTGCCGGTGCCCCGGCCGGAGGAGCCGGGGCACCGGGATGCGGCGGGACGGGGGGAACCGCCGCAGGTCACGCGGTCGTGGGTGGGTCAGGCAGCGGCCTCGAGCTCGAAGCCGAGGCCCTCGATCCGGTCGGCGAAGTCGTCGACCAGGACCGGACGACGCCCCGCCCGCGCCAGCAACGATGCGGCGATCGCAGCGCGGTAGCCGGAGGCGCAGTGGACCCAGACCTCGCGGTCGTCGGGGACCTCCTCGACGCGCTGTGCCAGCTCGTGGATCGGGATGTGCTGCGAGCCGCGGATCGCCAGGTCGCCGCGCTCGTCGTTCCGGCGGACGTCCAGGATGTGCAGGTCCTCACCGTCGGCACGGCGCTTGGCGAGCGTCTCGAGGTCGGCGATCGGGTACGAGCCGCGCTCGAGCCCGGCACCGAACGACTCGACACCGCCGACCGCCTGGGCCGCCGGACGGTCGATACCGACACGCACCATCTGGCGCTGCGCTTCGTCGACCTCCTCGGGCGTGTCACCGACCAGGGTCACCGGGGTGCCCCAGGGGAGGATCCACGCCAGGTAGGTGATGAAGGAGCCACTGACCTCGACGTTGACGGTGCCGGACACGTGGTCCGCCGCGTAGGCGGTGCGGGAGCGCAGGTCGACGACCCACTCACCCACGTGCATGCGCTTGGCGAGCTCGCTCGGGTCGGCCTCGACGGCCGGCGAGAGATCGATCGGCTGCGGGCCCACCTTGTTGCGCGGTGCCATGTGGGCGTAGTAGCGCGGGTAGGCATCCAGACCCGACAGCAGCGTGGAGACGAACTCCTCCTCGTCGGTGATGGTCAATGCGAGGTTCGCCCGCCGCTGCTCAGCGATCGTCGACGTCTCGACCCCGTACTTCGGATCGACGTTGGAGGTGTGCTCGTCCGCCGCGGCCGACGAGCAGAAGCTGCCGAAACCGTGGGTCGGCAGGACCGTCGTGTCGTCGTCGAGCTCCTCAGCGAGTCGCTTGGCCGTGGCGTACTGCTTGCGCGTCAGCTCCTCGGCCATCGCCCGGGAGACGAGGTCGGTACGCCCAACCGACCCGTAGAGCAGCGAGCCGCCGGTGAAGACGGCCTGGTGTTCAGCGTCGGAGATCAGGTAGGACACGTGCGTCGGGGTGTGGCCTGGTGTGTGGATCACACGGACGGTGAGACCGCCCACCTCGAGCTCGTCACCTTCCCGCACACCGTGGAAGTCGAAGAACATCTCCTCGTCGGCGTTGAGGACGTACTCGGCACCGGTGATGCGGGCGAGCTCGTAGCCACCGGTGACGTAGTCGTTGTGGTTGTGGGTCTCGAACACGTGCGTGATCTTCAGTCCACGCGGCTCGGTCACCTCGAAGACGCGGTCGATGTCGCGCTGGGGATCGATGACCGCAGCCACCTCACCGTCGGTCACGACGTAGCTGCGGTCCCCGAGCGACGGGGTCTCGATGGTCAGGATCTCCATGGGGTTGCTGTCCTCCTCGGATCGTGGGTCCAGTGCGGGTGCGGTGTGCGACATCGATGGTCCTAGGCGGCATCTGCGGCGGATGTGCTCGTCGGCAGGCCGCTGCCCTGCCAGGCGGCCATCCCACCGACGACGTTGACGGCGTCGAAGCCCAGCTGACGCAGGAACTGCGCCGCCATGTCCGACCGGTTGCCGGATCGGCAGATCACGGCGACGGGCACGTTGGGGTCCAACTCGCCGTGGCGGACCTGCAGGGTGCTGAGCGGCAGGTTGACGGCGTCGCTGGCGTGGACCGAAGCGAACTCGAAGGCCTCACGCACATCCAACAGCAGTGCACCCTCGCCGACGCGACGGGCGGCCTCGGCGACGGGGATCTGGGTTGGCGAGGACGCGTTCGGGGAGCGCGACGGTGCCTGGTGGGCGGACATCGGTACCTCCATCGGGGCCGGGGACGGGGCTATATGTCCGTACAAATGCATGCTAGCGCCCAGGTATTCCCGACGCGCCCGATCCGTTGCGCGCGCCCCCGGAACGCCGGGCGCCGCGCCGCCCTACTCCCGGCCCAGCGAGCGGGCTGCGCCGCGTGGTGGCGTGTCATCACCACGCGGATCGACCGCGCACGTGCGCTCCCCGCGCAGACGGCCGCGCAGGGCGAAGCCCAGCAGGAGCAGGGCACCGAGGCCGAGCAGTGGTTGGACGGGCGCGAACCAGGTCATCGCCCCCGAGGTCCCCAACGCCACCACCACCAGCTTGTTGCACACCGGGCAGCCGACGGCGAAGAAGGCCAGCAGTCCCCCGATGCCACCACGGCGACTGGGCGCCTCGCCGATCACCTGGCCGCCCTCGCGCACGTAGGTCGCGAGCAGCAACCCCGCTAGCACGGCAGTGGTCAGCCACACCGGGTAGTTCCACCACTCGACCGGCATCATCCGCCGGAAGATGCCGTTGGGGATGATGTCGGTCGGCAGGCCGATGGCGAGCGCGACCCCGGTCGCCCCTGCCAGGGCGGCGGTCCAGCGTCGACGACCCCAGCGGAGCACGGTCGGCCCTCCCTGCGCTGCGGGCAGCGCGCGCCCTCGAAGGATATGTACGGACGAAGTCGATCGCCACGGACGGTACCGGGCGGCTGCGCCCCCGACCACCTCGGCGTCGACACCTCGAGGTCGGGGGCGTGCTCGTCCACCTCGACGGAGCGGTCGAGGACGTCACCAGGACCACCGGCTGACACCGCCGCGACGAGCGGTGCCATCGAGGCCATAGCCCATGTGTCACGGGTTGGTCGTGCCGGGGTGTGGCTGGTGATGGGCGGGATCCC
>CAYVJT010000106.1:0-12497 GCA_964451855.1 uncultured Actinomycetota bacterium | reverse complement strand
CCGCGAGGGTGGCCGCACCGTCGGTGCCGGCCGCGTCACCAAGATCCTCAAGTAGCACACGGCCTTACCGCGTTCCCGCCGGTGCCGGTGGATGGTCCGGATCGCCTCCTCGAACCCACAGAGTCGGCGAGTCCGCACCACCGCACCGGCACCGGCTGCGTTGCCCGTACCCTGACCGATGACGGTCCTCGTACCCTCACCGGATACCGGCCAGCCAGATCCCCTGCACGCCACTCGGCTCGCGGAGCTGGGTTGAGGTAGAGAGAAGAAGAGCGATGCCGAAGAACGACAACCGTCCTCAGGTGACGATGGCGTGCACGGAGTGCAAGGAGCGCAACTACATCACCTCCAAGCACCGTGTGAACCAGCGGGAGCGCATCGAGCTGCGCAAGTACTGCTCGCGCTGCCGGCAGCACCAGCTGCACCGCGAGACCCGCTGACGCGCACCTTCGAACCTGCTGCTGGCCCGCCGTCCCCGGCGGGCCAGCACTGCGTCGTGTCCCGACCATGCCGGATGCGACCCAGGGTGCGCGGTGTCGAACCACGATCAGGGTTCGGCGCCCACGTCGGCACCCGGCTCCGGTTGCGCAGGCATCGTCACCTAGGATGGCGGGCCAGACCCGAGCCGGAGAGCCGGATGGCACTGAACCCAGACAAGGTCGGTGAGACCTACCCGTCGTACACCTACGAGGTGACGCGGGCGAAGATCCACGAGTACGCGGTGGCGCTCGGCGAGACCGACCCCCGCTACCTCAGCGATGGCGACGACTGCGTCGCCCCACCGACGTTCGCTGCCTGCTTCACGGTCATCCGAGGCGGTGCGGCGCTCTTCGCGGACCCCGACCTCGGAACGCACACGAGCCTGGTGCACGGCTCACAGCGCTACGTGTACGGCGATCGGCCGTTGCGTCCCGGTGACATGCTCGAGTGCACGCCGCGCATCACGGACATCTCCGTCCGGGGCAGCAACGAGATGCTCACCGTCGAGGTGGACTGCCGCTTCCAGGACACCGGGGAGCAGGCGGTCACCTCGGAGGGGGTCATCGTGTTCCTCGGTTCGGCACCCAACGACGACGAGGAGGGTGCAGCATGAGCGGCGCCGGAGACCCCGTGGTGGGGTTGCAGGGGTCGGAGGCGGCCTCGGAGGAGTGGTCATGAGCGGCGCCGGAGACTCCGTGGTGGGGTTGCAGGGGTCGGCGGGGACGGTCGAGGTCGGCACGCAACTCGATCCGGTCGAGGTCGTGTCCACCCTCACCACCTCGGTGATGTACGCAGGTGCCTCGGGGGACTTCAACCCCCTGCACTACGACCAGGACTTCGCCGGCCAGGTCAGCCCGACCGGCGGGATCATCGCCCACGGCATGTACTCGATGGGGCTCGCCTCGCGAGCCCTGACCGCCTTCGCCGGCGGGCCAGAGAACGTGCTGGAGGTCGCGGTGCGTTTCACCCGCCCCTGGCCGCTCGGCACCACCTCGACGTTCGGGGGTGAGGTGACCGAGGTCGAGGACGGCGTGGCCACGGTCAAGCTGTGGGGTGACAACGAGGACGGCACCAGGATCCTGCGGGGGACCGGGCGGATCACCCTCTGAACCGCCCGCCTCGGGTGGCCGTCGGGAACGTCCTCGCGCATGCGCGGGGAGGAGGACGGTGTGCGGCCTCCGGGGGCGCGGTTGTCGCCGACCCTCTGGGCAGGATAGGCTCACCCTGCTGTCCCTGCGGGGGCAGCGTTCCCGTGTCAGGGGTCCCGTAGACCCGACGCGACCCGAGCACCACGAGGCCGTGGCCGGTGACCGGCTCCCTTGAAGGCGGGGACGGACGGGAGTAGCTCAATCTGGCAGAGCACCGGTCTCCAAAACCGGCGGTTGGGGGTTCAAGTCCCTCCTCCCGTGCAACCCGCCCGCACCGCTGGCACCATGGCACCAGCCCCTCCACCGCGGCCCGACACCGATGGCACCCGCAGCCACCGGCGGCCGCTCAGGTACCCGCACCACGATCCTCCGGCGTCGTCCCCGACGGCAGCCACGCACCTCGCTCCGACGGGGTGAGCAGGAGTTCGACATGAGTCGAGAGAGCAAGCGTCGCGCGAAGCGCGAAGAGGCCCGCACCGCCGGTCTGCAGAGCGCCGCAGCAGAGCCGGGCGCCGAGGAGCGCGCTGGCGTCGGGCAGTTCCTGCGCGAGGTCCGCTCCGAGCTGCGCAAGGTCGCCTGGCCGAACCGCCAGGAGGTCGTCTCGTACACGATCGTCGTGCTCGTGACCACGCTCGTGCTCGTGGGCATCGTGTGGGCGATGGACTGGGTGATCCGCGAAGCGGTCATCAACACGCTCGGATGACCGCGATGTCCGACGAGCCCACGACCGACCGAGCCCCCACCGCGCCAGACGAGCCCTCCGAGGAGCGTGACGTGCCAACGACCGACCCGACGGCCCCTGCGACCGAGACGTCCGGTGACGACGCCATCGACGCAGCGGTCACCGATGCCGTCGAGGAGGCAGCCACCGAGGACGTCACGGTGGACGACGCGCCGGACGGCGTGTCGACCGACGCCGCTGGCGACGAGGTAGCCGACAGCGCGTCCGCCGACGCGGCTGGCGACGGTGCGGCCACCGCGACCGACACGGACCCGGACGACCTCGACGACCTGCTCGGGCTCGCCGGGGCGGATGAGACCGACGCCGGTGCCGAGGCAGCTGTGGCCGAAGGCGCCGACGGTGCCTCTGCCGCTGATGCGCCTGCCGACGCTGCGGCGGCGTCGGATGCCCCCGCTGAACCGGCCCCTCCTGCCCGTCGGCCCCGGCCTCGCATGCTCGCGGACGTGCGGGATCAGAAGGATCTCGCGCGCCTGCCGGGGGACTGGTACGTGGTGCACACCTACTCCGGCTACGAGCAGCGGGTCAAGGACAACCTCGCCAACCGCGTCGAGGCCCTGGAGGCCGAGGATCGCGTCTACGAGGTGGTCATCCCGACCGAAGAGGTGACCGAGTACAAGAAGGGCAAGAAGACCACGGCCCAGAAGAAGTTCCTGCCCGGGTACGTGCTCGTGCGTATGGAGATGGACGACGAGGTCTGGGGCATCGTGCGCCACACCCCGGCGGTGACCGGTTTCGTCGGTTCCCCCGGGACCCGGCCCGTGCCGCTGCCGCTGCGCGAGGTCGCGGCGACCCTGAAGCTGCCCGCCGAGTACATCGAGGAGGTCGACCAGCCCGAGGCGGCTTCGGCCGAGCCGACCAAGGTGGCGGCCGAGATCGACCTCGAGGTCGGCGAGACCGTCCGCGTCACCGGCGGACCGTTCGCGGACTTCACGGGCACGATCGCTGAGATCAACCTCGACCAGGCGAAGCTGAAGGTGCTGGTCAGCGTGTTCGGCCGTGAGACCCCGCTCGAGCTGCCCTTCGACACCGTCGCCAAGCTGTAGCCGAGGCGGAGCTCCGCTCTCGGCACACCCGATCGATCGTGGGAGGCCGCACACCTGCGGCCGCTGGACCACGCGAGGAGAACGAGGATGGCCAAGAAGGTCGTCGGCTTCATCAAGCTGCAGATCCCGGCCGGGCAGGCCAACCCTGCCCCGCCCGTCGGCCCCGCCCTGGGGCAGCACTCCGTGAACATCATGGAGTTCTGCAAGGCGTTCAACGAACAGACCCAGGCGATGCAGGGCGACATCGTCCCGGTGGAGATCTCGGTCTACGAGGACCGTTCCTTCACCTTCATCATGAAGACGCCGCCGGCGGCCCAGCTCCTGCTGAAGGCTGCAGGCATCCAGAGCGGTTCCGGCGCGCCGCACATCGACAAGGTCGGCAAGGTCACCCGGGCGCAGGTCCAGGAGATCGCCGAGAAGAAGATGCCCGACCTCAACGCCAACGACATCGAAGGTGCCATGAAGATCATCGAGGGCACCGCGCGATCGATGGGCATCACCGTCGAGGCCTGACCCTCGGCCTCACTCATCCGTCCGTGGGAGACGGGCTCTCATGCCCGTCGCCGGTACCACGAGGAGTTGCACCGTGGCTAAGCGAGGAAAGAAGTACCGCGACGCGCTCGCGAAGATCGACGAGGACAAGCTCTACGCGCCGAAGGCGGGGTTCAGCCTGCTCAAGGAGATCGACAGCGCCGGCTACGACGTCACCGTCGAGTGCGCGTTCCGGCTCGGCATCGACCCGCGCAAGGCGGACCAGATGGTCCGCGGTGCGGTCTCCCTGCCCAACGGGACGGGCAAGGAGGTCCGGATCGCGGTCGTGGCGAGCGGCGACAAGGTCGGCGAGGCCCGCGAGGCCGGTGCCGACCACGTCGGTGGTGACGAGCTCGTCGAGCAGCTCGGCGACGGCGCGTTCATCGCCGACATCGACTCGGTCATCGCGACCCCCGACATGATGGGCAAGCTCGGGCGGCTGGGGAAGGTGCTCGGCCCCCGTGGCCTGATGCCCAACCCGAAGTCGGGCACCGTGACGATGGACGTGGGCAAGGCCGTGCGCGAGATCAAGGGTGGCCGGGTCGAGTACCGCGCTGATCGCAACGGCAACGTTCACGCCGTCCTCGGCAAGGCGTCCTTCGGTGTCGAGCAACTGGTGGAGAACTACGCCGCGCTGCTCGAGGAGATCATCCGGCAGCGTCCGGCCGCGACCAAGGGCCGCTACATCCGCAGCGCTTCGATCTCGACGAGCCTCAGTCCGAGCGTCCCGCTCGACCCTGCCAAGGCGCGGGGTCTGCTCGAGGACGACGACTGAGGAGGCGGTCACCGTCGACGGGCGGCCCCCGGTGTGCCGGGTCGGCAACCCCCGGCGGCTACGCTGCGTGCTGGTCCACGCGCGGAACGGGCCGACGGTGCACACGCAGCGGGCGAGACCTGCAAGGAGGATCCGTGGAAGAGCGAGCGACGGTGGTGGTCGCCTCTGCCTCTGAAGGGGTTCGCGCTCAGCTCCGGCTGACGCTCGGAGAGGAACGCTTCGAGGTCGTCGAGACCGAGGCCACCAGTGGAGCCGCGGCCGAGATCGCCGGTCGTCGCCCCCGGGTGGTGGTGCTCGACGCCGACCTCCCCGGAGACGGTGCCCACAGCCTCGCGACGTCCCTGCGTGCCCAGCCGCAGACCGAGCACGTGCGCATCCTGCTCCTGGCACCCCGGGAGCGCGATGTCGCCGAGCTCCCCGACGAGGTCGATGCCACCGTGGGGTTGCCCGCCACCTCGTTCGCGCTGCTGCGCCGGATCGAGGACCTCCTCACCGACGGGTAGGCGGCGTGCGCGACCTGCGCGCCACGGAGGCACGGTTCGACGTGTCGGTTGGTGCGGGCTATCCTCCCCCGGACCGAGCCGAAGACCGCTGGACGCCCACCAGGGCTGAAGGTCGCGACGGTGCCCGATCGAGCACCCCGCGCGTCCCGCGTAGGAGCGGACCTCCGCCACGAACCGTGGTGTTGCCGTCCCCCTGCGCGTGCGCAGGGGGTTCCGTCGTTCCGGACCCACGCACCCCGCGCTCAGCGGCTCGCTACCCAGATGTCCGAGATGACGGAGCACCCATGGCACGGCCAGAGAAGGTCGCGAAGGTCGAGGAGATCAGCACCGAGTTCACCGGTGCTGCCGCGACGCTGCTGACCCACTACCGGGGCCTCTCGGTCACCGAGATCTCCGAGCTTCGCTCGAAGCTGCGCGGCGCCGGTGCGGAGATGAAGGTCGTCAAGAACACCCTCACGCGCCGGGCCGCAGCGAAGGCCGGTATCGAGGGGCTCGATGACCTCCTCGTCGGTCCGACCGGTCTGATCTTCTGCGGTGACGACCCGGTCGCCCCTGCGAAGGTCCTGCGCGAGTTCGCCAAGGACCACCCGGAGCTGATCGTCCGTGGCGGCTACCTCGACGGCGAGGTGCTCGACGAGGTCGCCACGATCAGGCTGGCCGACCTCGCGAGCCGTGAGGAGCTGCTCGAGCAGCTCGCGGGCCTCATGTACGGCGCACTCGCCAACACCGCGCGACTGCTCAACGCGCTTCCGCAGAAGCAGGCGCAGCTGATGCAGGCGCTGATCGACGCGGGCGGCGCTGCTGATGCCCCGAGCGAGGCTGACGCTGCAGCCGCCGAAGCGAGCTCGGACGAGCCCGAGGCGACCGACGCCGACGAAGAAGGAGCCTCCGAGACGGATGCGCCCGAGACATCCGAGACGGATGCGCCCGAGGCGTCCGACACGGACGAGGCCGCGGTGTCGGACGCTGAAGCCACGACCGACGCGTCCTGATCGACGAGTCCCGACCGACCTGAACGACCCGCGGGGTCAGCTCGATCCCGCTCCCGATCCCATCGGCGCAGGTGCGCCACCCAGGAGGAACCGACGATGGCGAAGCTGACCACCGACGAACTGATCGACGCCTTCAAGGAGCTGACGCTCGTCGAGCTGTCCGAGCTCGTGAAGAAGTTCGAGGAGACCTTCGAGGTCTCCGCGGCGGCCCCGGTCGCCGTGGCCGGCGCCGGAGCTGGCCCGGCTGAGGCCCCCGAGGAGGCGGAGGAGCAGACCAGCTTCGACGTCGTCGTCACCGCTGCCGGTGACAAGAAGATCCAGGTCATCAAGGAGGTGCGCGCCATCACCAACCTCGGCCTCAAGGAGGCCAAGGAGCTGGTCGAGGGCGCACCCGCGGCCGTGCTCGAGGGTGTCGACAAGGACGCCGCCGACGAGGCCAAGGAGAAGCTCGAGGGCGCTGGCGCCACGGTCGAGCTCAAGTGATCCGCGGGGTGGCGTGCACCACGGTGGACGTCACCCCCGCTCGGGACCGACGCGCTCGTCGCTGAGGTCCCGGCGTCGACCGCCCCAGGCGCTGCCGGGGGCGGTTGACGTGCTCGGCTCGGAGGCCCTACACTGCGGGGCCGCCGTGTGTCCTGCCGTCCCGTCGCTCCCGTGCGCGTGGCGTCCTGCCTGCTGATCGAGGTTCGTGCCATCCTGCCGCGCCTGTGCCCGCCGTTCTGCGGGCTCGTCGTGCGTTGGGGCCTCGCCGATCGGCCAGCCGGGCCCGCGACCACCACAGATGGAACGCTGTGACCCGCCTCGGCGAGGAACGGGGGTGGCGCCCCGACCGTCGCCAAGCGAGCACATGCTTCGCAACATCGCCCACCGGAGCGCGCATCCCCACCGCGTCCTGGTGACCCGACCACCACGTCCCAGGGAGGTCCCTGTTGGCTGGCACCGCCGTCGACGAGCGTCTCAGCTTCGCGAAGATCCGCGAGGCCCTGCCCATCGAAGAGCTGGATCTCGTCGCGATCCAGAGCGATTCGTTCGCGTGGCTCATCGATGAAGGCCTAGGTGAGATCTTCGACGAGATCTCGCCCATCGAGGACTCCCAGGGCAAGATGGCCCTGAGCTTCCTCAACCACCGGTTCGAGGACCCGAAGTACTCCGTGGAGGAGTGCAAGGAGAAGGACTACACCTACGCGGCTCCGTTGTTCGTGACGGCGGAGTTCCTCAACAAGGACGACGGGACCATCAAGTCCCAGACCGTCTTCATGGGCGACTTCCCCGTGATGTCGGACCGCGGCACCTTCGTGATCAACGGCACCGAGCGTGTCGTCGTCTCGCAGCTGGTCCGCTCGCCGGGTGTCTACTACGACCGGTCGGTCGACAAGACCACCGGCCGGGACGTGTTCGGGTGCAAGGTCATCCCGGCGCGTGGCGCGTGGCTGGAGTTCGAGGTCGACAAGCGCGACCTCGTCGCCGTCCGCGTCGACCGCAAGCGCAAGCAGCCGATCAGCGTCTTCTACCGGGCCCTCAAGGCCTTCGCGTGGAACGACGAGGTCGGCGGCTACGAGCTCGCGCCGCCCGAGGTGCTCAACGCCCCCATCGAGGACGACGAGATCCTCGACTTCTTCGGTGGTGCCGAGTCGATCGCGTTGACCCTGGAGAAGGACAACACGGGTCGCACGCCCGCTGAGGCGCTCGAGGAGATCTACCGCAAGCTGCGCCCGGGCGAGCCGCCGAACGCCGAACAGGCCGGTCAGCTGCTGCTCGGGATGTTCTTCGTGAACAAGAAGTACGACCTCGCCAAGGTCGGTCGCTACAAGATCTCCGGCCTCGAGGACGACGGGCAGGGACAGGTCAAGCACGGCAAGCTGACCGACGAGTTCGAGGCCCTCGGCTTCGACCGTCGCGAGGAGCACGTCCTCACCAAGGAGGACTGCCTGGCGACGATGTCCTACCTCGTCAAGCTCCACGCCGGCGAGCCGGACTACGACGTCGACGACATCGACCACTTCGGCAACCGCCGCCTGCGCAGCGTCGGCGAGCTGATCCAGAACCAGGTCCGGATCGGGCTGTCCCGCATGGAGCGGGTCGTGCGCGAGCGCATGACCACCCAGGACCTCGAGGCGATCACGCCGCAGACCCTGATCAACATCCGGCCCGTGGTCTCCGCGATCCGCGAGTTCTTCGGCACCTCGCAGCTGTCGCAGTTCATGGACCAGACCAACCCGTTGGCCGGGCTGACCCACAAGCGGCGTCTGTCGGCCCTCGGGCCAGGCGGTCTGTCGCGTGAGCGCGCCGGGTTCGAGGTGCGCGACGTGCACCCGTCCCACTACGGCCGGATGTGCCCGATCGAGACGCCCGAGGGCCCGAACATCGGCCTGATCGGCTCGCTCGCGACCTACGCCCGGATCAACCAGTACGGGTTCGTCGAGACGCCGTACCGCAAGGTCAAGAACGGCAAGGTCACCGACGAGGCGGAGCACCTCACCGCTGACGAGGAGGACCGCTACGTCGTGGCGCAGGCCAACGCGCCGCTGGACCAGAAGACCGGCAGGTTCGAGAACGACCTGGTGCTGGTCCGCGCGAAGGGCGGCGAGGTCCGTGAGGTCCCGCCGGAGCAGGTCGACTACATGGACGTCTCGCCGCGGCAGATCGTCTCGATCTCGGCGGCGTTGATCCCGTTCCTCGAGCACGACGACGCCAACCGCGCCCTCATGGGTGCCAACATGCAGCGCCAGGCGGTCCCGCTCCTACGGGCCGAGGCGCCGTTCGTCGGCACAGGCATCGAGGCCAAGGCTGCCCGTGACGCCGGTGACGTGGTCACGGCCCGCAACGGTGGGGTCGTGGTGGAGGTCGCGGCGGATCACGTGGTCGTGCGCACCGACGACGACCAGATCGACCGCTACTACCTCACCAAGTTCCAGCGCTCCAACCAGGGCAGCTGCTCCAACCAGCGGCCGCTGGTCACCGAGGGCGACCGGGTCGATACCGGCGACGCGCTCGCCGACGGTCCGTCGACCGCCGACGGGGAGCTCGCGCTCGGCCGCAACCTGCTCGTCGCCTTCATGTCCTGGGAGGGCTACAACTTCGAGGACGCGATCATCCTCTCCGAGCGGCTGGTCCGCGAGGACGTGCTCACCTCCATCCACATCGAACAGCTCGAGGTCGACGCCCGCGAGACCAAGCTCGGTCCCGAGGAGATCACCCGCGACATCCCCAACGTCTCCGAGGAGGTGCTCGCCAACCTCGACGAGGACGGCATCATCCGCATCGGTGCCGAGGTCCAGCCGGGTGACATCCTGGTGGGCAAGGTCACACCGAAGGGTGAGACCGAGCTGACGCCGGAGGAGCGCCTGCTGCGCGCGATCTTCGGTGAGAAGGCACGTGAGGTGCGCGACACCTCCCTGAAGGTGCCCCACGGTGACCGCGGGATCGTGATCGGCGTGCAGCGGTTCTCGCGCGCCGACGGCGACGAGCTCGCGCCGGGCGTCAACGACATGGTCCGGATCTTCATCGCGAAGAAGTCCAAGATCGCCGAGGGCGACAAGCTCGCGGGACGCCACGGCAACAAGGGCGTCATCTCCAAGATCCTGCCGGTCGAGGACATGCCGTTCCTCGAGGACGGCACGCCCGTCGACATCGTGCTCAACCCCCTCGGGGTCCCGTCACGGATGAACGTCGGGCAGGTCCTCGAGTCGCACCTCGGCTGGGCTGCCGCCAACGGCTGGCACTTCCAGACCACGCCGGACTGGTTCAAGCGCATCGGCTGGACCGCGGACAAGAAGGACGTCATCGGTCCGGTGCGGTTCGCGACCCCGGTCTTCGACGGCTGCACCGAGGCGGAGCTGACCGACCTGCTCTCGCACGGTCGCCCGACCGCGGACGGCGTGCAACTGGTGGGCAAGGACGGCAAGGCCACCGTGATCGACGGTCGCACCGGCCAGCCCGTCGAGGAGCAGGTCACCGTCGGCTACATGTACACCCTGAAGCTCCACCACCTCGTCGACGACAAGATCCACGCCCGCTCCACCGGCCCGTACTCGATGATCACCCAGCAGCCGCTGGGCGGCAAGGCGCAGTTCGGTGGGCAGCGCTTCGGCGAGATGGAGGTCTGGGCGCTCGAGGCGTACGGCGCGGCCTACGCCCTGCAGGAGGTCCTGACCATCAAGTCCGACGACACCCTCGGCCGGGTCAAGGTCTACGAGGCGATCGTCAAGGGCGACAACATCCCGGAGCCGGGGATCCCCGAGTCGTTCAAGGTCCTGGTCAAGGAGATGCAGGCCCTCGCGTTGAACGTCGAGGTACTGGGTGCCGGTGGAGAGCAGATCGAGCTGCGCGAGTCCGAGGATGACGCGTTCCGGGCCGCCGAAGCGCTCGGCATCGACCTCTCCCGACCCGAACGTCCAACCGCGGACGCCTGACCTTGTCGCGCGACCGCTGCGGATGATGCTCGTCGTCGGAAGCCTCCGAGCTGAAGCGAGTCGGCTCCGATCGACGAGCATCATCCTCCGCTCCCACCACCGCCCCACCAGCGATGAAGAACACACACCCCCGCGGTTCAACCGCACCTCCGACTCCCGCATCGTCGGGAGTGGAGACGAGGAAGTAGGGAGGACGTCCTAGATGCTGGACGTGAACCACTTCGACCAGCTGCGGATCTCGCTCGCCGAGGCGCCGCAGATCCGCATGTGGTCAAACGGCGAGGTCAAGAAGCCGGAGACCATCAACTACCGCACGCTCAAGCCCGAGAAGGATGGGCTGTTCTGCGAGAAGATCTTCGGTCCCACGCGGGACTGGGAGTGCTACTGCGGCAAGTACAAGCGCGTGCGCTTCAAGGGGATCATCTGCGAGCGGTGCGGCGTCGAGGTCACCCGCGCCAAGGTGCGTCGTGAGCGCATGGGCCACATCGAGCTCGCCGCTCCGGTGACCCACATCTGGTACCTCAAGGGTGTGCCGTCGCGGCTCGGCTACCTGCTCGACATGAGCCCGAAGGACCTCGAGAAGGTCATCTACTTCGCGGCGTACGTGGTCACCCACGTCGACGAGGACGCTCGCCACGAGGCGCTGCCCGCGCTCGAGGAGGAGATCACCGCCGAGAAGGACGAGATCGAGAAGCAGCTGGAGTTCGACCGGCAGGAGCTGCTCCAGCAGCTCGAGGCCACGCTCTCCGATCTCGAGGCCGAGGGCGCCAAGCCCGACGTGGTCAAGAAGGAGCGCAAGGAGATCGAGAAGCAGCTCAAGACGGTCTCCGTGCGTGCCAACAACGAGATCGAGCACCTCGACAAGGTCCTCGACACCTTCAGGAAGCTCAAGCCCAAGCAGCTGGTCACCGAGGAGCTGGTCTACCGCGACATGCGCGACCGGTTCGGTGAGAACTTCTCCGGTGGCATGGGGGCCGAGGCGGTCCGCGACCTGCTCGAGCGTGTCGACCTCGAGGCCGAGGCGACCGAGTGCCGCAAGGTCATCTCCGACGGCAAGGGGCAGCGCAAGCAGCGTGCCACCAAGCGCCTGAAGGTGATCGAGGCGCTGCGCACCACCAAGAACAAGCCGGCATCGATGGTGCTCGAGGCGATCCCGGTGATCCCGCCGGACCTGCGCCCGATGGTGCAGCTCGACGGCGGCCGGTTCGCCACCAGCGACCTCAACGACCTGTACCGCCGGGTCATCAACCGCAACAACCGCTTGAAGCGCCTGCTCGATCTCGGTGCGCCCGAGATCATCGTCAACAACGAGAAGCGCATGCTCCAGGAGGCCGTCGACGCGCTGTTCGACAACGGCCGTCGCGGTCGTCCGGTGACCGGTCCGGGCAACCGGCCGCTCAAGTCGCTGTCCGACATGCTCAAGGGCAAGCAGGGGCGGTTCCGTCAGAACCTGCTGGGCAAGCGCGTCGACTACTCCGGCCGTTCGGTGATCGTGGTCGGTCCGACCCTGCGGATGAACCAGTGCGGACTGCCCAAGCAGATGGCGCTGGAGCTGTTCAAGCCCTTCGTCATGAAGCGGCTGGTCGACCTCAACTACGCCCAGAACATCAAGTCGGCCAAGCGCATGGTCGAGCGCCAGCGCAACCAGGTCTGGGACGTCCTCGAGGAGGTCATCCAGGACCACCCGGTGTTGCTCAACCGTGCCCCCACCCTGCACCGGCTGGGGATCCAGGCCTTCATGCCGACCCTGGTCGAGGGCAAGGCGATCCAGCTGCACCCGCTGGTGTGTACGGCCTTCAACGCCGATTTCGACGGCGACCAGATGGCGGTGCACCTGCCCCTGTCCGCCGAGGCCCAGGCCGAGGCGCGCG
>CAYVJT010000105.1:0-12611 GCA_964451855.1 uncultured Actinomycetota bacterium | reverse complement strand
AAGGTGCCTCGCCCACGAGCTTGGCACCAGCCAAGTGGAACCTCAGCCGGGGTGGAGTTGTCAGGGGCCGAAGGCGTCTAGCTCGTGGAACGGCTGGGGATACTCGGCCCTGCCCCGGTGCTGGTCCGGGTGGTAGCGGCTCAGCGGCCTGAACTGGAACGCGGCGTCCGGGATCCTCGGCGACGGGCGCTCGATGTCTGCAGCGGAGGCCCGGCGGAACCCGTAGCGCTGGTAGTGGCTCGGATCGCCCTCGACGATGACCAGCGGGGCGGCGGATTCCTCCTCGGCTGCGCGCAGGGCGTGCTCGACCAGCATCCGGCCGATGCCTCGGCCCTGATGGTCCGCCGCGACCCCGACGGGGGTCAGGTTGAGCGCGACGAAGGAGCGGTCACCGTGGATCTCGAGGATGGTGAGCTTGGCGTACCCGACGATGCGCTCACCGACGGTCGCGACGAACGCCATCCCGGGAACGTTCGCGCTCGAGTCGCGCAGCAACTCGACCAGCCGGGACGGGACGTCATCGCCGTTGAAGGCGTCGAGCAGCAGCATGCGGACCGCATCGTGGTCCTCGGCTGCTTCGTTGCGGATGTGGGCGGCCATCTCCTGAGCCTAGGAGCGTGGAGTGAGATCTCCGCCGCCGACCGTCCTGACAGGTGACCCACGGCTACCTGGAGGTGGCACTACAGCGGCACCATCACCATGCTGCGTCTCCTCGTCTCCACTCACCGCTACTCAAGCAGCGTTCCGTGTTCCGTCACGAAACGCCACTGGTCTGAATGCCGTTCCGGGATGGAGGGCTTGGCCTGTGTCCGCGTCCGCCAAGTGTCGATTCGCCGAAACGTCCATGGGGGGCCGCCGCGGATCGACCGCGAGCGCAGAATCACGGCGATGCGCAACAGAACGGTGAGCGTCGTGCTCGGCTCAGGCGGTAGGCAGGGTCCACAGGTCGTGATGGGCATCACCTCTTGTCGCAGCGGCCTGCTTGGCTTCCTGTGTCATGGGATCAGACGCGCAGAAGGTGAGCAGACCCTGGCCGGGCGGGCGGTTCGTCCCGCGCCGGCCGCTCAGGCTGGGTCGCGACGCCCCGAGCAAGCTCGCCGCCCGCCGGATCAGTGAGGACGAGGTCCTCGCGCTGCTCGAGGATCACGTTGTCGTCGAGGTCGTCGAGGAACGCAACCGGTGCGTCCTGCTAGGCCGCGTCCGTGGCCGTGCGCTGATCGCGGTGGTCGCCGACGACGAACTCGATGACGCGACGGTGCTGATCTCGGTGTACGAGCCGGACGCTGAGCATGGCTGGACAACCGACACGATCGACCGCACCCTACGGGGCGACGGGCCCGAGGAGACGCCACGATGACCCGCCACATGCATGACGAAGGCCAGCTGGCCGAACGCCGCGTGGACCATGACTACGTCGTCCATCACACGGACGACCAACCCGGCCTGCTGGTCGTGACTGGTGTTCCTGCGTTGGTCTGTGACGTGTGCGATCAGCAGTGGTTCGACGACACGGTCGGATTCGCGTTGTCCCGCCTGCTGCGAGAGAACGAGCCCGGTCCCGGCGAGATCCGAACGATCGAGTGGGTTGAGGCACACGCGGCGTGAACCGCCCAACGACGTCCCCGTTGCCAAGGCGCGACCGAGAACTCGCTGCTCGCTACGGGCGGCTTGGCGCCGCGACCAACCCGCCCGCAATCACGGCAGCCGTGTGGGCAACGGCAGCCGTGTGGGTGGAGGGGGATCATCGGGCACCGGTGGCTCCGGCAAGGTAGGTGGCGACGATGCAGGTGGGGTTGCGGTCAAGCGCGCCTCGGGCGCGGTCGTAGCGTCGCGTTTGGCGCGGGTCGGCATGGCGGGCGAAGTCCTGCACGTCCCGCAGGCTGCAGCCAGCGTCGTGACTTGCGCGGCGGTGATCGCGGCGTGTCGCAAGGAGTTGGGCGAGATGGGCTTGTCGATCCCGACGTGTTCGGCAGTCGGCGCACGATCCGCCTGGCAGCGTGTCGATCCAGACGGCTGCCGTCCGCGCGAGCCAGCGGTGGCCTGCCGGTGCTCTCACCGACCGCGGCGTCGATGGCGCGAGCAGTCCGTGGCGCGAGGGGAATGAGCGTGGGCTGGTGCCCTTGCCGACGATCCGGACAACCCGGTGACCGTTCGCCAGGGCCAGGTCGGTGAGGTCCGCGCCGTACGCCTCAGACACGCGCAGCGCGTTGAGGGCGAGCAGGCAGGCCAGGGCGTGGTCGTTGCGGCCGGACATGCCGGCATCCTCAGCATCCCACTCCATCCACAGCCACCATGGTCGACGCACTCGTCGAGGCTTACACTGGAGCTATGACCGATCATCAGGCTGACCTCATCGTGACGGACCCCGACGTGGTCCATGGCCAAGCACGTGTCCGCGGTACCCGCATCCCTGTCAGCGTCATCCTCGACTGCCTGGCTGCTGGCCTCGATGAGAACGAGATCCTCCGGCAATACCCCACCTTGACCGTCGAGGGGGTCCGCGCCGCTGCGGCATATGGTGCGGCGCTCGCGCGTGAAGAGATCCACCCGCTGCCCGCGTGAGAGTCAAGCTCGACGAGAACCTCCCTCACGATCTGGGTGAAGCGCTACGTCGCCACGGCCATGACGTGCACACGGTGGTCGAGGAGCACCTCGCCGGCGAGAGTGACCCGGTGGTCGTAGCGGCAGCCACGCCGGGATCCTCGTCCTCCGACCGGTTGCACAAGACCCAGACAGCATCCTGGCCCTCCTCCGGCGTCTGATGAGGACCCACCTGCTCGACGACCTCCGCGGCTACGTGGTCGTTGTCGAGCCATCGAAGGTCAGGATCCGGCGACCCGACACGGATCCCTCGTGATCCCTGATCGACCGCGATCCCATCAGCACCGTCTGGGGTTGAACTCGTTTCGAGCGGCATACCAGCCTCGAAGCGCCGCACACACAGTCACTGCGATGTGGTGCTGAGCAACCTCCGCTACCGGACGATGTCTCAGGGTGTCAGACGGGTTCGTCGTGCGCGGCGCCGACCCGCTGTGTGGAGGGATCGGGGAAGGGGCCACCGCGGATGGGCCTGTCCACCCGGACCCGTTCGTGGTTGTCCTCGACGCGCGGCTGGTAGTGGCGGATGAACACCCGAGCAACGAGCTGGCGGCGGCTACGGACTGAAGTCTTGTCGAAGATGTGCTTGAGGTGCTCCTGCACGGTGTATGGGGACACACACAACGCCTCGGCGATCTCGGCGGTGGAGTGCCCCTGCAGCACGTGGCGGGCGACCTGCTCCTCCCGCTCGGTCAACCCGTAGGCGGCCATCAGCAGCGAGGTGATCCGGTCCGGGCTTGCCGGCTGGATGGTGACCGCCACACGTCGTCCGCTGCCCGCCAGCGTCTGGCCGTGCAGCATCACCCAGCCTCGACGCTCCGCGCGCACGCGCGCACTGGCAGGTTCGTCCCCGTGTCGGCCCTGGCCACGACCCGCGAGCGCCACCTGGGCCACGGAGAGCACGGCCGCAGGCAGCTGACCCCGATCCAGCACGGGCAGGTCCGACAACCACTGCTGTGCCCCGGGGGTGACCGACTCGAGGGTGAGGTCTTCGGCGAGCACCACGATCGCGGGGGCGTCGGGAGCTTCGGGCTCGGCTGCCTCCCCCGCCAGCAGCCCGCGTCGGATCCCCTCGGCCAGGTGAGGGGCCACCAGCCGGAGGAAGTCGAGCTCCTCGGAGGAGAAGTCTGGTCGGCTGGGTTCGCGGGCCAGGTACACCGCACCCCAGTGTTCCCCGTCACGTGCCCGCAGCGCCACCAGCGCCTCGTGCTCCGCACCCATCGACCGGAGCAACTCGACGTACTCCCCGGCGCCACCGGGATCGGTCTCGACCAGCTGCCGGAGCGTCTGCACACCCCGAGGATCTCGCAACACATCGCCGACCCGGTTGCCCACCATCTCCGAGGAGTACTCCAACCACACCATGTCCTGTGCTGTCCACGGCATCGTGCATCCCTCGGAGAGCATGCTCGTGAACAGCAGCGAAGCCGGATCCAGGGTCAGCCACGTCGGGGCGGGAGTGGTCTCGATGCCGGACGGGACGGCGCGGTCGAGCGCGGCACCCGCCTCCGACAGGAACGAGGCGACGTCCAGCCCTTCCCGGGCGAGCCGCTCGACACGCTCCAGCACCTGCTGCCTGGCGTACGCGCCGACCCGGAGCCCCGGCATAGCAACGTCCTTCACCTCTCCCACGCCAGGGATACCAGACTTCTGGTATGGACGCAGCCCCGTGTGGGCGAGATGCTGCTGTCGATCCCTTCGAGGGGCCGCTCGACGACACCGTGGGAAGGACCAGCACATGTCCCCAGAGCAACTCGTCCACCGGTTCATCGACGCCTTCAACCAGCGCGACCTCGCCGCGATCGAGGCCCTGTACGCCCAGGACGCGGTCACGTGCGACCCGTTCTATCCCGAACCCATCAAGGGTCGCGAGGCGATCATGGCCGTCATCGCTGGGCAGTGGACCCCCTTCTCCGACGTGCGGTGGGAGCTGCGTCATCCCGTCGTCGCGTCGGGCAACCAGGCCGCCTACGAGTACGTCGCCCAGATGACCCACGACGGCCCGATGCCGATGCCCGACGGCACGGCACTCGAACCGACCGGCAAGGAGCTCTCCGTCGAGGTCGGGGTCTTCGTGACCCTCGACGACGACGGGCTGATCGCCGAGGACCGCGGCTACCTCGACGCCACCGCCGTCGCCATGCAGCTCGGCCTCATCGGCTGAGCCCCGTCCGCGGTCACCGTCCCAAAGACCCCTGCTTCGCTCGACCGGTCCCTGCCACCGCCGGACCGAGCCATCACGGGCGAGAGTCAGATCAGAGGGCACTGGCCTCGGCAGTGGGCTGCAACGCCCGGACAGCCACCCGGATGGCGGTGGACGCGGTGCCTGGCGGCCGGATCTGCGCGTGCGGACGGGCCCGTTCCGCTCGAGGCGCGAGCGTTGTGCGCGGCGGAGGTCACCGGCCGTGGCGCGCGAGTCACTGCGGCTGCTGAGCGTTTGCCACGGCAGCCAGGAGGGGATCCCGCGTTCATCGGGCGCCGGTTGCTCCGGCGAGGTAGGTGGCGACGATGTAGGTGGGGTTGCGGTCGAGTGCGCCGCGGGCGCGGTCGTAGCGGCGGGTCTGGCGAGGGTCGGCATGCCGTGCGAAGTCCTGAACGTCACGCAGATTGCAGCCGGCATCGAGCGCGGTGGTGATCGCGGCGTGTCGGAGAGAGTGGGGCGAGATGGGCTTGTCGATCCCCGCGCGTTTCGCGAGCCTGCGCACGATCCGCCCGGCAGCGTGTCGATCCAGACGGCTGCCGTCCGCGCGAGCCAGTAGCGGCCCCTCGGTGGGCTCGCCAACCGCGGTGTCAATCGCTGGCGAGGTGCGTGGTGCCAGCGGGATCAGGGCAGGCTGGTTGCCCTTACCACGATGTGAACTACGCGGCGTCCGTTTGCCAGAGCAAGGTCTGCAAGGTCGGGAGTGCAGGCTTCGGAGACCCGTAGCGCGTTGAGGGTGAGCAGGCAGGCCAGGGCGTGGTCGTTGCCGCCGGACAGGCCGTCCTGGACGAGGCACGCGCCGAGCTCGGAGCGGTCGAGTCCGAGCCGGGTGGACTCCTGGAGACCTTCGGTCGGCGTACGTGCACCGCTGGGGAGTGTTCGAGGCGTTGTTCCTCTACGCAGTAGCGGTAGAAGCCGGCGATCACGACGAGCTTGAGAGCGTTCGTGGCCGCAGCGAGCCTCAGGCTTCGAGGTCGCGTGCGTAGAGCTCCACGTGTGGGCGGCGGACGTCGGCCAGTGGCTCGAGATGATGCTGGGCGCACCAGTCGAACCACAGCCGCAGCTGGGTGGCGTAGGCCTGGCGGGTTCCTGGGACGAGTAGCTGGCAACCAACGCGCCCGCGGCCCAACGGGCCGGAGTCGTCCGCTCCGTCGGCAGTTCCAGGGTGGAAGTAGATCATGGGCGGTCTTCCCTGTATCGCCGGGACGCGCATCCCGGTGGCCATGCTCGTGCGGATGGTCGCGGCCGGCACTCCGGTTGAGGCCATCCTCGAGGAGTACCCACAGCTCCACGAGGACGACATCCGGGAGGCCCTGCGCTTCGCCGCGGCCAACGTGGACCAGCGCGTGGTGCCGCTCGATCAGACGGCGTGAGACTCCTGATCGACGGAGCACTCCAAGGGGCCGTGGCACATCGCCTGGCTGAGGAAGGTCACGACGCCAGCCACGTCCGGGCTCTCGAACTAGCCGGCTGCACTGATGACGAGGTCATGGCACTCGCCCTGGCGGAGGACCGCGTCCTCGTCACGACCGACACCGACTTCGGGACGAGCCTGGCGTTGACAGGAGCCGCCGGCCCGAGTGTCCTTCTCCTGCGGGGTATCGGCGACTCCACCCCGGAACGTGCCGCCGCCCTTCCTGCCGTGCTGCCTCGAGTCGACGACGAGCTCTCCCAAGGAGCTGTCGTGGTCATCGAGGAAGACCGCTACCGAATCCGTCACCTGCCGATCGACGAATCCTGACGCCGAGAACCATGCCCATGGGGACGCGGAGTAACGGTCAACTATGCGCGGAATCGCATCCTCATCCCAACGTCCGCCGAGTCACTGCGGTTGTGGGTGTCAACGGGCCGCGTCGTCACGCCAGGGCATCGGCTAGACGTCTGGAGAAGGCGACGTGCCGCGATCTGGTTCGTGACGTGCGCGTCGGAGCCGGAGCACGAGGGCGACGGCGAGCACTGGGACGGCGATGAGGATCACGACATCCACGATCAGGACCCACACAGAACGCTCGAGCACCTGGGCCGGCGTCGCCATGTAGCCGTCCTCCACACCCGCGAAGATGTGGAGGTTCAACGTGACGACGATCGCGATGGCGAGTCCAGCCACGGCCCCGGCCGCATGCAGAACTGCCGTGGCCAGACCTCGACGAAGGTCCCTGGTGGGCGTGGTGCTCATCGTGCGTGCAGCTGCGAGGTGGTGCCCAGCTTGTGGACCGCGTGCGGGTCGTGGGCGGGCAGGATGATCAGGTCGGGGGTGTGGTCCTTGAGGGCGCGCACCTTCGCGTAGCTGGCGAGCAGCTGCTCAGGGTCGTCGCACACGGCCGGGAGCTGGTCACGGTTCAGGAGCTGTTCGTCGTAGGTGAGGTCTCCGACGAGCAGCAGCGGTGGCGCGGTGGCGCGTCGCACGAGCATCGACACCGAACCCGGCAGGTGACCGGGGGTGGGCAGCACCATCATCGACCCGTCGCCCATCAGGTCGAACGCCTCGGTGAACGGCGCCAGCGCGGGATCGTCGGTGGGCTCGAAGGCGATCACCTGCCATCTCGCGCCGGGGATCTCGATGCGGTCGCGGAAGACCGTGGCACGCTCGGGATGGTTAGGGCCGCGCATGTAGGCGAACCCCTCCTCGCCGGCGTACAGCTGCGCCTGAGGGATGTCGGCGATCCCACCGACATGGTCGCAGTGCAGGTGGGAGATCACCGCCTTGTCCACCTGCGTGGCCGAGTAGCCGGCTCGCTCGAGCTGGACCGGCAGGGTGTCGTCGGGCCCGATGCGGATGTCACGGAAGATGTGGCGGTAGAAGAACGCGGTGATCCGGTCGGGCCAGTAGTCGGGATCGGTGACCACGGCGCGGTCCTGGCCGGTGTCGAACAGCACCAGACCGTCCGTATGGTCGACGACGTAGACGTTGATCGGCAGGCGTACCCAACGACGGCCGAAGAAGATCCAGACCAGCTCGGGCTTGCGGGTGCCGTAGACGTGCTCGTGGTGGACCTCGCCGTCCCCGGTCGTGATCACCGAGACCGCCCGGATCGGATCTGTACGCGACGACATGGGATCGCTTCCGCCAGTGGCCAACCTCCAGCTTCCTCAGACCGGCACCACTGCACCAGAGGCAAGGGTCACCGCCCGAACCGCCCCTCGGCCGGCCGACAACCGTTCACGTCCGCTCGGTATGGGCACGGCACAGGCCCGGGACTACCGTCCATCATCATGGCTTCAGCGCGCCCTGCTCCAGGCGTGGGATCCACAGCCGCTGCCACGTGACGCGGATCACTCGAGGGCGACTCGGATGGATCGGAGTGCCGCAACGTCTTCGCCCTGTCGGATAGCCAGGCACCGGTCCAACGTCGAGACGGTGAACGTGCGAGGTGAGGAGAAGGTGATGCGCAACACCGCCCTGGAGGCACTCGACGTGCTCGTCGGACAGTGGGCCCTCACCCTGACCGGTGCGTAGTTCCTGGAGAGCACGGAGGTCCGCCAGCACGGCCGTGCCGTCGTCCGCGGGATCGACATGACCTTCGGCAGCGGGGAGTGGACGCTGCTACGCCAGGATCCTGACTTCCACCAGCGTTTCGTCGCGATCGTCGCGAGCGCCCGGCCGACGAGCAGGTGCTCGCCGTTGCCGGAGCTGGCCGGCGTGGCCTCCGTGGCAGCGCGAACACGCTGTCTGACCGGTCGGCTCGTCGCCTGGTCGTCGAGCGAGGCTCAGGGCGAGCCGTGTCTGCCGACCGCGCAGGTGAACAAGGTCCCGGGGAGGTCGACCGCCTCGGTGGTGTCGAGGCCGTGCTCGACCACGAGGGAGTGCCAGGTCCAGAAGTCAACCACGAGCCCCGACGTTGCGAGCCGACGTCGACGGGCACGCCCTCGCACCCCCGATCCCGTCACCAGAGCATGTGCAAACGCCTGGAGGTGCTCGGCCGGCTCCTGCTGTGCGGACGGGGGCATCGCCTCGCGGTCGCCCACGATCGGCAGGAGCTCGTCGCCGGAGGCCCCGAACCAGACGTCCAGCTCGCTCAGCGTGTGCCGGCTTCTGGCCGCAGATCTGGGATCTCCCGTCAGGCGGCGGGATCTGGCGGTGGGTGCAGCTCGATCCAGCGCTGGCTGCAGGCCGCGAACAGGGGCGCGAGATCGGGGAAGTGGCGGTAGACGGTCAGCCGGGCCTCCTCGACCTGCTCGGCACGCTGACGCATCCGGTCCGGCCTCATTTCCACAGGACGCTGTCGTTCACCCAATATTGACATCCCAGGATCCGTCTGTTTCAGTGTACGTATGTGTTCACTACCAGAACAGAGGAGGGTGCATGAGCATCGCGACACGCACACCCAGCGCCCCGGGCCTGACGGTGGTGCAGCCCGATGAGGGACGCCGGGGGACCCTGATGCCCGGCGTGGACGTGGTGTTCAAGATCCACGGCGACGACACCGGTGGCGCCCTGTCGATCGTGGAGCATCCCTTCGAGGTGGGCGCGCTCGTGCCGCCCCACGTCCACCACCTCGAGGACGAGTTCTCGATCGTGCTCGAGGGCGAGATCGGGTTCCGTTCGGAGGATGAAGAGGTGGTCCTCGGACCGGGCGGGTACATCGTCAAGCCCCACGGCGAGGTCCACGCGATGTGGAACGCGGGGAACGCGCCGGCGCGGATGATCGAGGTGATCTCACCCCCCGGATTCGAGGACTTCTTCCGGCAGGCCGCGGACGACCCTTCGCAGCTCCCCGAGCTCGCGGAGAGGGCCCGGCTCGAGTTGGCGCAACCCGACTGGCTGCCCGACGTCATCGCCCGCTACAACCTCACCCCACCACCGGCGGGCTAGGGAGCCCCGTTCGCAACGTGCTCCAGATGGGGTCAGGAGGTGGGTGGAGGTTGCAAGGTCCGTCTCCGAGGTCTCGACACCGCCGCAGGGGAGTGTCGGCTGCACACCCCGGCGCACGACATCCTCAAGATCTTCACCGCCGGCACCGATCCCGTCCCCGTGAAGCCAACGTCTCCAGAGGGCTCGACCCAGCGACGACGCCGGCGCCAACGACCGCCCGCGACCCACGACGGCCTGCCAGCCACGTGGCCGTCCCGCCCCTGGTGGTAACCCTGCTGCGGCGGGTCCCGTTCCTGTGGCGCCACCAACGCGGATGCGCCCCGGCGCAGTCCGTCGACACGGAGGCGATCGAGACCCTGGGAGTGGGCTTGGACCGAAACGGGTCACTGGACGTGCCGGCGTTGTTGGTCGGCGGCGGCCTGCTCGGTCCATCGCAGCTCCGAGGGCGGCTGGAGGTGCTGGCCACGGCGCTACCGCGCGTGGACTCGATGGTCATCGTCAAGCGTGGGGGACACGGCATGCACCTGAGCGCCCCCGGCACGCTGAGCCGGACCATCGCCGGCTTCGCCGATCTCGTCGCGCGCTGACCGGCCACCGCAGGACCCATGAGCTGAACAGCGAGCAGAACGCCGAGGTTCTCGCGCATCTGGGTGAGCACCTGCGGAGCGAGGTCGCCGATCGGTTGGGCGAGCCGCGCGGTCACGATCGCGGCCGGCCAGTTCAGGCCGGGCGGATCTCGATGGCATCCAGGTCGGGCATCGGCGTGGCGCGCAGGGCGCGGTCGAAGCGGTCGACCTCGCATGCCATCGCCATGTCCTCGTCAGGTGCCCAGTCCGGTCCCTCCGGGGTGAACAGGTGGCCGGCGTCGGACGCGGCGACCCGAGCCAGGTACGGGGCCGGATCCGGAGCGTCACCCCGTGCCCGTGCCGCGATCAGCTCCGCAGCCGCCATGTCCTCGTCGCCGTCGCGTCCCAGCGAGGCCCCAGTGATGACGAAGGTGACCTCGGCGAGGTCCGCGGAGCGCAGCGCCGCGGCCGTCGCGGCTGCGGTCACGAACGAGGCCGCGAACACCTGGCCGCTGCCTGCGGTACGGGCCAGTCCCTGGGTCCCCGCCGAGGTGCGGTGGATGACGGTGCGGCCGGCGAGCTCGTGGCAGGCGACCTCGGAGGGGGAGTTGCCGAGGTCGAACCCCTCGACCGGCCTCCCGTCCTGTTCGCCCGCCAGCAGCGCATCCGGGAAGGTGGCGTCCCGCAGCCGGGTGGCGTGCTCGCGGTCGGCGACCGTCAGCACGCGAGCGGCACCCCGGTGGAACAGCCACGGGGCGACGGTGAAGGCGCGGAGCACGTCGATCACGACCACCGCCTCGGCGGGCGCGGCCTCCTCGAGCGCGACGTAGCGGACCCTCACGAGCCGGACAGGAACCGGGTGAGGTGGTGGTCGGCCTCGACGAGCGCCGCGACCGGTACGTACTCGCCGCGCTGGTGGGCCTGGGCGGTCAGCCCCGGGCCGTAGTTGAGCGCGGGGACCTCCACCTCGGCGAACCGGGCGACGTCGGTCCAGGCCTGCTTCGCCGCCACCTCGGCGTCCACCGCCGCGGTGAACGCAGCGACAAGGGGTGCGTCGCGGTGGGGCGGTGCGGGTGGGGAGCGGTCGACGATCGTCACCTGCGCCCGGTCGCCGACCCGCTCGCGGAGCTCGGCCTCGGCGGCGTCCAGCGACCGAGAAGGACTGAACCTGAGGTTGAGGTTGATGGTGAACGATCCGGGGATGACGTTGCGGACGGGCACCTCGCGTCGATGGTCGCCGGGGCCCAACCCCGGCGTCCAGGCCTGCGTGGCCGACCACACGTCCCGGAAGGTGATGCCGTCGACCTCGACCTCGCGGATGTGGTCCGCATCGAGCTCGGCGAGCAACCCGCCGGCGGCGGTGAGCGCGTTCGAGCCGTGCCAGGGCCGGGCCGAGTGGGCCTGCCGGCCCTCGAAGACCACCTCGGCGTGGAGGCCACCCAGGCAGCCGAGCTGCACCTGCCCGTCGGTGGGTTCGAGCACGATCGCCAGGTCGGCCGAACGCAGCCAGGCGACCTCGCTGAGCACCTCGCCGAGCTCGTTGCCTGCGGCCGGGCCCTCCTCCCCGGCGTAGAGGACCAGCACCAGGTCGTAGGGGCTGGCGGCGCGCAGCCCGGTGTCCTCGAAGGCGCGCATCGCGATCACGTTGCCCGCCTTCATGTCGGAAGCGCCGCGGGCGACGACCACCTCCGTGGCGTCGCGGGTCTCCACCCGGGGCTCGAGGTCGTCCTCGGTCGGGGGGACCACGTCGAGGTGGCCCACCAGCAGGACCAGCGGCCGGTCACCCCGGGGCCGACCCACCACCACGCTGTGTCCGACCCGGATCACCGGTTCGCCGAGCTCGGTGTAGCGCGCCACCATCGCGTCGGCGATCGGCCCCTCATCCCCGGTGGTGCACACGTGCCGGCAATGCTCCAGCAGCCGTGCGACGAGGTCGTCGCGGCGGGCGGGGTCCTCGTGGACGGCGGGATGGCTGGTCGACACGGTGGCTCGCCTCAGTCGTTGGCGTGCAGCGCGGCGTTGAGCCCGCCCCAGTCGCCGCTGCTGCCCTCACGCTCGATCACGACCACCGCGCCGGACTGCGAGTCCCGTCGGAACAGCATCCCGTCACGACCGGACAGCTCGCGCGCCTTCACGACCGAGCCGTCGGGCAGGGCCACCTTGGTGCCGGCGGTCAGGTACAGCCCGGCCTCGACGATGCAGTCGTCGCCCAGGGAGATCCCGACGCCGGCGTTCGCCCCGATCAGGCATCCCTCGCCGATGCGGATCACCTCGCTGCCGCCGCCGGACAGCGTGCCCATGATCGATCCGCTGCCGCCGATGTCGGAGCCGTCGCCGACGACCACCCCCGCCGAGATGCGCCCCTCCACCATGGAGGCACCGAGGGTGCCGGCGTTGAAGTTGACGAACCCCTCGTGCATCACCGTGGTGCCGA
>CAYVJT010000104.1:0-12632 GCA_964451855.1 uncultured Actinomycetota bacterium | reverse complement strand
TCGCACGAGCCTCGTCGGACGCACCCTTGCCAGAACCCTTGCCAGAACCCTTGCCAGAAGGTTTGCCAGAAGGTTTGCCGGGGTCCTTCGACGAGCCCTTCCCGGCGCCGGACCCGTCACCCGAACCGCCCTTGGCGGGCTCGTCGTCCTTGGGGACCGGCTTCTTGCCGGAGGACGCACCGGGGGACCGGCGGGGGGCACCGCCGGCGTCGCCCTCATCGTCACCGCCACCTCCGCCGGGGTGGTCCTTGAGCGTGCCGGTGTCCTGTTCGTGCTTGACCTCGCGCAGGATGATCGCCTGCTGCGCGACCTGCCAGACGTTGGTCGTGACCCAGTACAGCAGGATGCCGAGGGGGAACTGGAAGGAGATGACCGCCAGGAAGATCGGCATGGCGTAGAGCAGGATCTTCTGCTGCTGCGCCATCGGGTTCGAGCCGCCCTGCGTCATGGCGGTCCGCGCCATCATCTGGCGCTGCGTCCAGTACATCGTCCCCGACATCAGCACGATCAGCAGCCAGCCCGGCCAGCTGGCCTCGTTGACCAGCAGGTGCAGACCCGGCTCCAGCTCCGGGGGGCCGTGCTCGGTGAAGAAGTAGAAGGACGCCCCGACGAGCTCACCGCCCTCGTCGCGCATCCGGCGCAGGGTCCAGAACAGCGCCAGGAAGACGGGCGCCTGGGCGAGCAGCGGCAGGCAGCTGGCGGCCGGGTTCGCCCCCCGCTCCTTGTACAGGGCCATCATCTCTTCGTTGAGCTTGGCCTTCTTGGCCCGGTACTGCTCCGGGTCCTTGCGCATCAGCTCGCGATCGACCTTGTACTTCTTCTGCAGCGCCTTCATCTCCGGCTGGATCGCCTGCATGGCACGCATCGAACGCGTCTGCTTGATCGCCAGAGGCAAGAGCAACACCCGCACGATCAGGGTGAGGCCGATGATCGCCCATCCCCAGCTGTGCACCCCGAAGAAGGGCTCGAAGATGTCGTGCAGGAAGGAGAGGACCCCCTCGATGACATCGAGGATGCTGTTCCAGAAATCACTCACGGGGCTCTACTTCCTCGGGGGGACGTGATCGACCCCACCTGGGTTCCAAGGATGACACCGGCCGAGGCGACGGATGGCGAGCCACCCGCCACGGAGCGCTCCGTGGACCTTCACAGCCTCGACACCGTAGGACGAGCAGGACGGGTAGAAGCGGCAGCGCGGGGACCGCAACGGAGAGGTGAGCCGGTACAGCCACATCAGCGCCAGCACGATCCAGGCGAGGAGCGAACGGCGAGGCTGCGGGCCTGACGTGCCCTCAGCGGGCCCCGAGGCACCCGCACGGGGCTGGCGTGTACGCGATGCGGAGCTCATACCGGCTCTATCACCACCTCGAGTTCCTCGAGCAGCTGCGCGAGCTCACCTCGGACCGCGGCGAGACCGCTTCGCGCGCATGCGGCTCGCGCCACCACAACGACGTCGACACCGGGCATCCACGTCATCGTACGGGCAGCTTCGCGCACCAGCCGCTTCGCGCGGTTGCGCTGCACGGCACCGCCAACGCGACGGGACGCGATCACCGCGACACGTGCTGGGTCGTCATCATCGCGCGGCCGTACGTGGACGGCCAGGAGCCTGCCCGCCCGCTGCCGTCGCCCACGGAGCACGGCCGCGACGTCGCGGCCGTCCCGGAGGCGATCGGGAGCGGCGGGGCTCACAGGGTCACGCGGACAGCTTGGAACGGCCGCGGCGACGGCGATCCTTGATGATGGTCCGCCCCGAGCGCGTGCGCATACGGTTGCGGAACCCGTGCTTGCGCTTGCGACGGCGGTTGTTCGGCTGGAAGGTGCGCTTCACGGCGAAGCCCCCTACGAGGTCATGTTGGCTGCACGCGGCGACGAGGATCCGGCGAACCGCGTGGGGAAACGGGAGGCCCGACGGGACGTGGATCCGCCATGCGGTGCGGGTCAGACGTGCGCAGGAGCGTACCGGTCCGCGCGCATACCGGGCAAGCGAGGGTGCGCTGGCGCCCGGTGTGGATAACTCCTTGCGACCCGGCGCACCAGCGGTGTACGGTCCCCGATCGTCCGTCGAACTCGACGTGCCACACCGTGGGCTGCTTGGGACATGGCTGCGGTGGGGCTCGGGCCGGGGCCCGTGGGGTGACCCCCACACCCCGCACTCGCGGGTCGACGGATCTTCCCCACGGCGGCCTCGACCACGCGAACGCGTCCGGGATCGCAGCATTATCCACACTGTGGACGACCCTGTGGAAACCGGGTGTGACGTGCTGCGATACCGCGACGAGTACGTCGCGCGAGGCTCGCCGGCGACCGACCGGCGCCGGCCAACCGCATGAGGAAGATGTCAGGAGCGAGCGTGGCAGCACCGTCGACGCTGGACCTCGAGGATCTCTGGACCCGCAGTCTCGACCGAGTGGTCGACACCGTCACCTCCCCGGCGCAACGCCAGTGGCTGATCGCCACCCAGCCGGTCGGGTTCAGTGACGACACCGTGGTGCTGGCCACGCCTCACACGTTCGCCCGTGAGTGGCTCGACACCCGATGTGGGGACCTGATCCGCCGAGCGCTCTCGGAGGCCGCCGGTCGGGAACTGTCGGTCGTGATCACCGTCCAGCCCCGGCCCGAACCGGTCAACGGACCGGGCGAGCGTTCCTCGGCTGCCGCAGCCGGGCCTGAGCTTCGCACCCTCGAGGAGCCGGTCGCGACCCACCTCGGCGACCCACCGCCCGAGGTCGCATCGACGGCGATGCGCGAAGCCGCGCCCGAGGACCACAACGCCGAACCCGCCGCGGATCCGGTACCGGCATGGGCCGCGAACCAGGGTCCACCTCTGCACGCCCCGGGCCGTCCCGAAGGGCCGACGGTGACGCTTCCCGACCCACCTCAGGCCGACGTGGAGCCGCAGACCCAGCTCAACCCCAAGTACTCCTTCGACGACTTCGTCATCGGTTCGTCCAACCGCTTCGCCCATGCGGCCGCCACTGCGGTCGCCGAGGCCCCCGCCAAGTCCTACAACCCCTTGTTCATCTACGGGGGTGCCGGACTCGGCAAGACCCACCTGCTCCACGCGATCGGCCACTACGTCCGGAGCCTGTATCCCCGTCTGACGGTGCTCTACGTGACCACGGAGCAGTTCACGAACGAGTTCATCAACGGGATCCGTCACGACCGCATCACCTCCTTCCAGCGCACCTACCGGCAGGTCGACGTGCTGCTGATCGATGACATCCAGTTCCTCGAGCGGGCGGAGCGCACCCAGGAGGAGTTCTTCCACACCTTCAACGCCCTACACAACGCCGAGAAGCAGATCGTCATCTCCAGCGACCGGCCCCCCAAGCAGATCGCCCAGCTCGAGGACCGGCTGCGCAGTCGGTTCGAGTGGGGACTGATGACCGATGTCCAGCCTCCCGACCTGGAGACCCGCATCGCCATCCTGCGCAAGAAGTGCGAGAGCGATCAGCTCGGGGTCGACCCGGAGGTCCTGCAGTTGATCGCCTCCAAGGTCGAGTCCAACATCCGCGAGCTCGAGGGCGCGCTGATCCGGGTGTCCGCCTTCGCGAGCCTGCAACGCTCGCCAGCGGACAGCCAGATGGCCGAGACGGTGTTGAAGGACCTCTTCCCCGACGACCGCGAACAGGAGGTCTCGGTCCAGGTCATCATGGACACGGTCGCCCAGTACTTCTCGCTGACGATCGAGGACCTGTGCTCGCCGTCGCGCAGCCGACAGCTCGTGACCGCTCGTCAGATCGCGATGTACCTGACGCGAGAGCTCACCGACCTGTCACTGCCGCGCATCGGCAAGGCCTTCGGTGGTCGCGACCACACCACCGTCATGCACGCCAAGTCCAAGATCGCCGACCTGATGCAGGAACGACGCGCGATCTACGACCAGGTCCAGGAGCTGACCAACCGCATCAAGACCCAGGCGCGTCGCAGCTGATGTCGGCCCTCGTCACCTCCCCCGAGGAGCTGCCCGAAGCCCTGGGTCGGTCGAACGACCCTGCGCGGGTTATCCACAGCATCCACAAGGACCTGTGGGTAGCCTTGGGGACGCCACGTGGACCCGTGGTGGACCACGGTCCCTCCCCCGTGGACAACCTGGGTGCCACGGTGGACGGCGCGGACTCCGAGCGCGTCACGACCCGGTGGACGAGCGGTGGACGAGCGGTGGAACTCCGGGGCACCTCGTGGAAACACACCCATGTCGTTCGCTCTGCGGTGGATAACTACGCTGAGTACCCACAGGACATCCACCACGGCACAACCCCTCCTGACCTGCGGCGATGCGAGGTGCTCCACACCGTCCACACCCCCGATGGTGGTGACGGATAAGAGAAGTTGAACCCCTACCTACCACCAGACTGTGGATGTGAGCGAGGAGTAGCGTCGTGAAGCTACGAGCCGAACGGGCGGAGTTCGCCGAAGGCATCGCCTGGGTGACCCGGACCGTGGGATCCCGGGTCTCGCTGCCGGCGTTGTCCGGCGTGCTGCTGGAGGCAGGTGACGGCAAGCTGATCTGCCGGGCAACCGATCTCGAGGTGTCCGCCGAGATCTCGATCCCGGTGCAGATCGACCAACCGGGGCGGGTGCTGTTGCCTGGCCGTCTGCTCGCCCAGTTGGTCGCTCGCTTCCCCGATGCACCGGTCGAGCTGACCTCGGATACCGATCAGGTCGAGATCAGCTGCGGCCGAGCCACGTTCCACGTCCGGGGCATGCAGGTCGAGGACTTCCCGACGCTCGCGGTGCCTGGCGAGGACGCGCCGCAGGGGGTGATCCGTGGCGACGCCTTCTCGCGGCTGGTCTCCCAGGTCGCGCGAGCCGCCGCCACCGACGAGGGTCGACCGGTGCTCACCGGGGTGCAGCTCGAAGCTGCCGACGGGATCCTGACCGCGGCTGCTACGGATGGCTACCGGCTCGCCGTGAGATCGCTGACCTTCGATGAAGCGGTCGAGGGCACCGCGCTCGTGCCGTCACGGTCGCTGCAGGAGGCAGCCAAGTCCGCCTCCGAGGTGGGTGGCTCGGTGACGGTCGTCCTCGAAGAGGGCCAGGCATCCTTCCTGTTCGGCCATCGGCGACTGACGACCAAGCTGATCGAAGGTTCGTTCCCCAACTACCGCGCCCTGCTGCCCGATGCCCACGAGACCTCGGTGGTGGTCGAACGCGCAGCGTTGGTCGAGGCGCTCCAGCGTGTATCGATCGTGGCCATGGGTCAGGCGAACACACCGGTCAGCCTCACGTTCGGTGACGGGTCGGTGGACCTGCAGGCCTCCAACCAGGAGATGGGCGACGCAGCGGAGGCCCTGCCGGCAGAGATCGACGGTGACGGCCTCACGATCGCGTTCAACCCGGCCTTCCTGTTGTCGGGCCTGGAGGCGAGCGGGACCGAACAGATCCGTATCGAGTTGCGCGACGGGCTCAAGCCGGCGGTGCTCAAGCCGCATGCGTCAGACGGACAGGTCGACGACCTGGCGTACCTGCTGATGCCGATGCGGGTGAGCTGATCCACCGAGGATGTGCCGCTACCTGGCTCGGTGGCGTCGGAGAGGGCAGGACGTGTGGTTGCGCCGGCTCGAGCTGTCGGACCTCCGGTCCTACCAGCACGTCACCCTGGACCTTCCGGAGGGGGTGATGGTCCTCGTCGGAGCGAACGGACAGGGCAAGACCAACCTGCTCGAGGCGATCTACCGTGCCGCGACGGGGAGCTCGCACCGCGCGGCAGGTGATGCTCCGCTGGTGCGGGCGGGAGCACAGCTGGGGGTCATCCGCTGCGAGCTGTCGACCGACGGAGGCCGCCGCCGCACCCTGGACCTGGAGGTCGGCAGTGGCCGTCGCACCCGGACCCGGGTCGACGGCCAGCAGGTCCACCGCTCCTCGGACGCACTCGGCGTGCTCCGTGCCGTGATGTTCGCGCCCGAGGACGTGGCGATCGTCCGTGGCGACCCGAGTGAACGTCGACGCTTCCTCGACGAGCTGCTGGCCCAGCGCCGTCCGGCCTTCGCCGCGGCCAGGAGCGAGTACGACCGGGCGCTCCGGCAGCGGAACCAGCTGCTGAAGCAGGCGCGAGGGCTGTCGGCTGACGCGCGGGAGGCGGCCGCCGGGACGCTGGAGGTCTGGACGGAGCAGCTGGTCCGCCACGGGGCGCAGATCATCGCGGCTCGCGTCGCGGCGATCCGGACGCTGGCCGGTCCAGTGGATCGCTTCTACCGCGAGCTCGCGGACCGACCCGAACGGATCGCGTTGACCTACCGGTGGTCGGCCGGCGACGATCTCGCTCCGATCCCGGAGGACGACGAGGTGGCAGCAGATCCCGTGCCGGACCCGGCACCGATCAGCGAGGCGTTGCGCGCGGCCTTCACCGAGCGCCGCGACGATGAGCTCGCCCGCGGCCAGACCCTGGTCGGCCCACACCGTGACGACCTCGAGCTGGCCATCGGTGCACTGCCCGCCCGCGGGTACGCGTCCCAAGGTGAGGCATGGTCGCTCGCCCTGGCGCTCAAGCTCGCCACCTTCGAGGTGCTGGCACAGGTCGGTGATCGCCCGATCGTGCTGCTCGATGACGTCTTCGCGGAGCTCGACCGGTCCCGCCGGTCCCGGCTCGCGGCGGCGTGTGGCCGCTTCGATCAGACCCTCGTGAGCGCCGCGGTCGAGGAGGACGTCCCACTGGAGGGTGCGCGGGTCGACGTCGTGATCGACGATGGGGTGAGCCGGCTCTCCCCGCGTTGGCAGGCAGGTGCCGCATGACCACGGACCCACCGCGCCGAGGACGCGGTTCGAGCGAGCGTCCCGGCAGGCCACCGAGCCAGCTGTCGCGTGATCGTCGCTCGGCCGCCGCGGATCGCGACGAGCGCCTCTACCAGCGCAAGCGCGCGACCCAGGCGCGTCAACGTGCCCGCGCCGAACGCGCCGCCTTCGATCCGTCGCCGCCCGGTGACGAGGATTGGACCGTGGAGGAGGAGGGGACCGATGCGCTGCTGCGTGTCACGCCACCGACCTCGCTCGACACGACGCTACGCGAACTCGTGCGACGACGAGGTTGGGACGAGCGGCTACGTGGTGCCTCAGCGTGGGCGAGGTGGGACAGCATCGTCGGGGAGGATCTCGCTTCCCGATGCGAACCGGTCCGGCTGGTCCGTCGCGTCCTGACGATCCGCGCGGAGAGCCAGATCTGGGCCACGCAGCTGCGCTACATGATCCCGCAGCTCACCGCCAACGTCGAGGCAGCCCTCGGCGAGCACACGGTGAACGAGGTGCGTATCGTCGTGGGTCCGCTGGAGGGCCGCGACCGCCCCGAGCGCGGACCCGGCGCCTGACCGCCACCCGATCGGGAACCGTGTCCCGTCGGCGGACGACCACCTCGACGTCGCTGCACCTCCAGCCCCGGCGGTCCGCACCTGTTGCCCGAGACGCCCCCGGAAGATCTCGTGATGAGGAAGATCTCGTGATGAGTCCCTCGTGATCGCTGTCGCCGAACGCACCTTCGGGGTGCTCACCCTGGTCGCGGCCGCGATCGCGGTCGCCACCGTGATCGCGTTGGTGACCCGTCGGGTCCCGCCGTGGCTCCGCGACGAGGTGGCGTTGCCCACCGCGACGGGGATCGCGACGGTGGCGACCGGCGGCTCGCTGCTGCTGTCCGAGGTGGCGGGCTACCTGCCGTGCACCCTGTGTTGGTACCAGCGCATCGCGATGTACCCCCTGGTGGTGATCCTGGGGGTGGCGACCTGGCGTCGCGACCGCCAGGTGTGGCGGACCGCCGTGCCGCTCGCCGCGATCGGGTTGGTGATCGCCGGGTGGCACGTCGCGATCGAACGACGTCCGGCCCTAGGCGGTGTCTGCGATCCGGTGGCACCCTGTTCGTTACGTTGGGTCGAGGAGTTCGGGCTGCTGACGTTGCCGATGATGGCGGGCACCGGCTTCCTGGCGATCATCGTGCTGACCCTCGCTGCCCGCTCCGGCAGTGACGTCAGCCGCGACGAGCCGCTCGATGCCCCCGGCGACGACGATCCAACCGCCGACGACCGCCCGACGACCTCCACGCGTTAGCGTCCCAAGGAGTTAGCGTCCCAAGGAGCCAGCTGTGGCCACGAAGAAGCGCTCTCAGCCCCCGGCGAGGAAGCATCCGAACCCCCGCGCCGAGGCCCGCAAGGCTGCGCAACGGCGACAGCGCATCATGTTCGTCGCAGCGGGCATCGGTGTCGTGGCGCTGGCGGTGATCATCGGTGTCGTCAGCGCGGGCGAGGGCGGTGACCGGATCACGGTCGGCGACGTGGCGGGCGACGTCGACGTCGACGGTGAGCCCCTGCCCCAGCACGCGGCCAACGGCGCGGATCCCGGACTCGACCAACGGGCTCCCGTGCTCAACGGGGAGGACTTCGACGGCGCCCCGGTCACCATCGGTGAACCCGGACGCGCGCAGTTGGTCACCTTCGCGGCGTCGTGGTGTCCCGCGTGTCAGGAGGAGCTGCCGATCCTGACCTCGTGGCTGGAGGACGGCAACCTCCCCGACGAGGTCGACCTCTACGCGGTCGCGACGTCGCTCGACGAGGGCCGGCCCAACTGGCCCCCGCAGGACTGGTTCGCGGAGGTCGGTTTCCCTGAGACGGTGATGGTCGACGACGCCTCCTCGACGGCGGCGCAGGCCTACGGGCTGTCGGGAACACCCTTCTGGGTGGCGATCGACGCGGACGGTGACGTGGTGTGGCGTAGCTCGGGGATGATCCCGATGGACCAGCTCAGCGCGTTGGCGAACGACCTCGCAGAGAGCTGACCCCCGCCGTGCCCGAGCTGCCCGACCTCGAGGACTACCTCGCCGCCCTGCGGACGAGGATGCTCGGCACGACGGTCACACGGGTGCGGATCGTCGGGGTCAGCCTCCTGCGCACCTACGACCCACCGATCGACGCAGCCATCGGCACGCGGGTGGTCGCGGTCGAGCGGCTCGGCAAGCGGCTGGTCTGGGAGCTCGAGCACCCGGACGGATCGGCGCCGTGGTACCTGGTCCTCCACCTCATGATCGCCGGACGCCTGCGGTGGGCCGGACCCGGAGCCGAGCCTCCCGGCAGGATCGGCCTCGCCGCCGTGGAGGTGTCGGCGCCGGGCGACGCTGACGCGCCGGGCGGCACGTTGCTGCTGACCGAGGCCGGGACCAAGCGCCGCGCCTCGCTGCATCTGGTCCGTGGCGACGCGGCGCTCGCGGAGCACGATCGCGGTGGCGTCGAACCCCTGGACGTCGAGGTGGATGGCTTCGCCGACCAGTTGCGCAGGGAGCGCCGGACCCTCAAGCGGGTGCTCACCGACCCCCGCCGCTTCGCCGGCATCGGCAACGCCTTCTCCGACGAGATCCTCCACGCCGCGGGGCTGTCACCGGTGCGCCGCACCGACCACCTCGACGACGACGAGGTCGCCCGCCTGCACGCCGCCACGCAGCAGGTCCTGCGCGGGTGGACGGCGCGGCTGCGCGAACGGACCGGCGACGGTTTCCCTACCGGGGTGACCGCCTTCCGTGACGGTTTCGCGGTGCACGGCCGCTTCGGCGAGCCCTGCCCGGTCTGCGGGACCGAGGTCCAGCGGATCCGCTACGCCGACAACGAGACCAACTACTGCCCGCGGTGCCAGACCGGGGGCAAGCTGCTGGCGGATCGGAGCCTGTCGCGGCTGCTCAAGGACGACTGGCCGAGGACGATCGACGCGCTCGAGGGCGGCTGAGAGGCCGGGGGCACGGCCTCCACGAGCGGGGATCGCCGACGGACGGGCGTGGGACGGCCCCAACCCGACGTGAGGCGGCCTACGGCCGCGAGAGCGCACGGAACCCGGGTCCGCTGGTGGGGTACGTACCAGGGGGGTCAGCTGTCCACAGGGCGTTCCAGCGCCGCGGGGCGAGGGGTGCCACCTGGTAGACTGGCCACGTCCATCCGCCCGAGCCCGCATGGCTGTGGCGATCCTCCTCGTCCGAGAGGCCTCACGCTTGGCTGCTGTGCCCGATGCCCCCACGCCCGACGACGGTGCGCCCAGCGCCGCGGAGGCCCCACCGTCGATCGCCAACGACTACAGCGCACGCAACATCACCGTCCTCGAGGGTCTCGAGGCCGTGCGCCGCCGGCCCAGCATGTACATCGGTTCGACGAGCGCACGGGGACTGCACCACCTCGTCTGGGAGGTGGTCGACAACTCCGTCGACGAGGCGCTCGCCGGACGCTGTACCCGCATCGAGGTGGTGCTCCTGGCCGATGGCGGGGTGCGCGTCAGCGACGACGGGTCCGGCATCCCCGTCGACCTCCACGAGAAGGAGGGGCGCTCCGCTCTCGAGGTGGTCCTGACGGTCCTGCACGCCGGCGGCAAGTTCGACTCGCAGGCCTACGCCGTCTCGGGCGGGCTCCACGGGGTCGGTGTGTCCGTGGTCAACGCGCTGTCTGAGCGGCTCATCGCCGAGGTGCGCCGTGACGGCTCGCTGTACCGCCAGGCCTACCAGCGGGGTGTGCCGGAGACCCCGATCGAACGGGTCGGCGAGGCGACGCCCCACCTCGAGGGCCTGCCCGAGGACGAGCCGATCACCGGGACGACGATCACCTTCTGGCCCGACCCCGACATCTTCGTCGAGGGGATCGAGTTCACCGCGGACACGATCGCACGACGGCTGCGCGACACGTCGTTCCTGACGGCGGGGCTGCACATCGTCCTGCGTGACGAACGTCCGGCCCCGGACGGGGTCGAGGACCTCGTCATCCGCGAGCAGGAGTTCCACGCTCCCCGTGGTCTGCGGGACTTCGTCGACCACATCCGTCACACCAAGGCCAAGGACGGGCTGCACGAGCCGATCCACCTCGAGGCGGAGGAAGAGGGCCCGCAGGGCATGCAGTCCGTGGAGATCGCGCTGCAGTGGATCAACGACTTCAACGACTCGATCCTGTCCTTCGCGAACACGATCAACACCCACGAGGGCGGTACCCACGAGGAGGGCTTCCGCACCGCCATCACCTCGGTGATCAACCGGTGGGCCAAGGACAAGGGGTTCCTCCGCTCCAAGGAGGTCGACGCGCTGACCGGCGACGACCTACGCAGTGGGCTGGTGGCGATCGTCTCGGTCAAGGTCGGTGACCCACAGTTCGAGGGGCAGACCAAGACCAAGCTCGGCAACTCCGAGGTCAAGTCCTTCGTCCAGACCACGACCTACGCGCGCGTCGCGGAGTGGCTGGACGAGCATCCGAACGAGGGCAAGCTCATCGTCCAGAAGGCGGAGAGCGAGGCCCAGGCCAGGATCGCGGCGCGCAAGGCCCGGGACCTGACCCGACGCAAGTCGCTGCTGGAATCCACCTCTCTGCCTGGCAAGCTGGCCGACTGCCAGTCGCGCGACCCGTCCGAGTCGGAGCTGTACATCGTCGAGGGCGACTCGGCCGGCGGCTCGGCGAAGATGGCGCGCGACCGCCGGACCCAGGCGATCCTGCCGATCCGAGGCAAGATCATCAACGTCGAGAAGGCCCGGCTGCCGAAGGTCCTGGCCAACACGGAGGTCCAGGCGCTGATCACCGCCATGGGGACCGGGTTCGCCGACGACTTCGACGCCACCAAGGCCCGGTACCACAAGCTGGTGCTGATGGCCGATGCCGACGTCGATGGAGCGCACATCCGCACCCTGCTGCTGACCTTCCTCTTCCGGCACATGAAGCCGCTGATCGAGGCGGGCTACGTCTACCTCGCCCAACCGCCGCTGTACCTGATCTTCCACCCGACCCGGAAGAAGGAGCTGCACTACGCCTTCACCGACCCGGAGCGCGACGAGATCCTCGCGCAGATGCCCGAGGACAAGAAGATCGAGGTGCAGCGCTTCAAGGGGCTCGGGGAGATGGACCCCGACCAGCTCTGGGAGACCACGATGGATCCCGAGCGGCGCACCCTCAAGCTGGTCACGATGGACGATGCCGCCGCCGCCGACGAGATGTTCTCGATCCTGATGGGTGACGACGTCGTGTCGCGTCGCGAGTTCATCCAGACCAACGCCAAGTACGCCACGATCGACGTGTGATGCACCGACGCTCCCGCATCGTCGCGTCGGCCGATGGGTCGGCGGCCCGCGCCCTGCTGTGGCTGGTCGTCGGTCTCGCTGCGCTCATCGCGCTCATCGCGCTGACCGCGCCGGAGCTCGTCTGGCGCGATCCGAGCGCGGCCTCCGAGGTGCTTCTGCTCGCCGGCATCGCGGGGATCCCCGGACTGTTGGTGCTGCTGTGGATCGCCTACAAGCGGCGAGGCGACCAGGACACCGACGCACCTGCAGGACAGCACCCCGAGGGCCATCCGGACCGGCGCGAGGAGGCCTGAGATGGACCGCACCTTGCGCGCGGCGCTCCTCGCAGCCGTGATCACCGCCGGGGCCGTCGGCGGGCTCGGCGGTGTCCTCGGCTTCCCGCCGGTCGGTTCGATCGTGACCGGCGTCGTCCTCGGCCTGCTGGCCGGCCTGCTCCTGTGGGGCGCGGGTCGCCGCGCCGACACCTTCCACCCCACCGATCCCCACGCGCACCTCGCCGAGCACCGCGACGAGGGCCCTCACGACCAGATGCCTGACGACCAGATGCCTGACGACCAGACCCGCGACGACCAGACCCGCGACGACCAGACCCGCGACGACCAGACCCCTGGAGCCTGAC
>CAYVJT010000103.1:0-12715 GCA_964451855.1 uncultured Actinomycetota bacterium | reverse complement strand
AACCGCCGTGTTGTCTCGGCCGGGCGCGTTGAGCCCATCCATCAACACCAGCTGCCGAACACATGCTCACGTGATCTCCACCGCGCTCCCGCGGGTCCTGGCGATCCTGAGGTCCCGGGTCAGCTTCCGGGGTCGGCCGCCGGGCCCTCGTCGGCGGTCGCCTCCGGCACGCGCGCGACCGGTTCCAGGCCGCGGAGCCCGTTCCACAGCAGGTTGACCACGTGCGCCGCGACCACCTCCCGTGGCTGCGCACGGTGGTCGAGCCACCACTCCCCCACCAGCGCCACGGCACCGACGAGCATCAACGCGTACATCGGCGCGGTGTGCTGGTCGAAGCCCCGGTCGGAGAACTCCTCGATCAACAGCTTCTCCGCCCGCGAGGCGACGTCGGCGATCACCGACGCGAAGGAGGTGCCGGTGGTCCCGCTCGGGGCATCGCGCACCAGCACCCGGAACCCCTCCTCGTGCTCCTCGATGTAGCCGAGGAAGGCATCGGCCGCGAACTCGGCGATGCGGCGCGGATGGGTGGCCTCGAAGGCGCGGGCGAGCGATGTCGTCAGGTAGCGAACCTCACGGTCGACCACGACCGCGTAGAGGCCCTCCTTGCCGCCGAAGTGCTGGTAGACCACCGGCTTCGACACGCCGGCGCGCTCCGCGATCTCCTCGATCGACGCCGCCTCGTAGCCCTTCTCGGCGAACAGCGAACAGGCGACACCGACCAGTTGCTCCCGGCGCTGCTGGCCGGTCATCCTCACACGTTTCGCTGCGCCCACGGACGCTCCTGGCATCGCGTTGCCCGACCCCTGAGCGTTGGAACGTCACGGGCCAAGGACCTCACCTACGTGTCCGTCCGCGGCCCGGTCGCTGGGCGACAGAGGTGCGGCGGCTGCTGCCGGCCCACGCACCCACGGGTGGCTGCGATCAGGCCGATGGGCGTGATCAGGCGGCCATGGCCCGACGGGGTCGCCGCACCCGCCGCGCGATCTGCGTGGGGCTCGGGAGCTTGATGTCCCGGGCGAGCCCGAGCAGCGACAACGTCCGGATCACGATCCAGGAGGTGTCGACCTCCCACCAGCGCAGTCCGTGCCGAGCCGAGGCCGGGAACGCGTGGTGACCGTTGTGCCAGCCCTCACCGAAGCCGATCACCGCCATGACGGGGTTGTTGCGCGCCTCGTCGTGCGACTCGAAGGGACGCGTGCCGAACACGTGGCAGATCGAGTTGATCGACCAGGTGACGTGGTGGAGCAGGAAGATGCGGACCAGTCCGCCCCACAGGAACCCGGTGAGGGCGCCAGCGAACGACATGGTGATCACTCCCCCGAGCACCGCCGGCGCGACGAACGAGGCAGCGATGAAGTAGGGGAACCACCGCGAGATGCGCGCGATCGCCGGCTCGCGGAGCAGGTCCGGGGCCCACGCGCGCTGCACCGTCGCCTCCGGCGAGAACATCCAGCCAAGGTGGGCGTACCACAGCCCGCGGAGCAGGCCGACGGTCCCCCCCGCGGCGTCCACGTGCGGCGAGTGCGGGTCCCCGACCCGGTCCGAGTAGGCGTGGTGCCGACGGTGGGTCGCGACCCACTCGATCACCGGTCCCTGGATCGCCATCGAACCGGCCGCCGCCAGCACGACACGCACCGGCGCGGGAGCCTTGAAGCTCTGGTGGGTGAACAGCCGGTGGAACCCGACGGTGACCCCGAACCCGGTGAACAGGTAGAAGCCGGCGAGCAGCGCCAGGTCGACGGGCCCGACACCCCAGCCCCACAGGCTGGAGATGGCGACCGCGAGACCGGCGAGCGGCAGCACGGTCGCGATGACCATCGCGAGCCGTTGCCAGAACAACGCCCGTGGTGCGGCCATGGTGATACCACGGATCGTCGGCGTCTCATCGTGGACGCTCGGTGGGCGGGCGAGATCGGTCACGGGTGCCTCTCGGAGGTGGGGCCGAAGGTTCATGCAGGGAGGTGCTCCCCACGGCGTGGTCGAGCAACGCCATCGAGCGACGTCAGCAAGCTACGCACCCGTAACTTACGGTCCCGTAGGTCCTGTGCCAAGCGTTGTCGCCGGTCCGGCCGTTGATGGTCGCGCACCGCACGCCATCGCGCGGGCCGGGTAGCGTGCCGAACGCCGCCGCTCCCGCCCCCGACCGCGCCCCGGAGTGCGTGTGACCGATGTGCGTGTGACCGATCCTCACGAGCCCACCTCACGGGTGCTCCGGCACGCGCAACGGATCGTCACCGCGGCGCTCGACGAACTGCGCCCCCGTCTGCTCGAGACCACCGGCCGGGTCGCCGTCGACGCCAAGGGCGACGGCACCCCGGTGACCGCGATCGACCACGAGGTCGACGACCGTCTGACCACGGCGATCGCCGCCACGTTCCCGAGCCATGGTGTCCTGTGCGAGGAGCGGGACACGGTCGTTCCCGAGACGGACTGGACGTGGATCATCGATCCGATCGACGGCACGTCCAACTTCATCGCGGGCCTGCCGTACTGGTGTGTGTCGGTCGCCCTCGCCCACGAGGGCGTCCCCGTGCTGGGCATCGTCGATGCGCCGGCGATCGAGCGGCGCTACGTCGGGGTCCGTGGGCAGGGTGCTGAGCGTGACGGCCGGCAGCTACGGGTCCGCACCACGGTGGATGCCCGCGATCCCCGCAACGCCCATGTCCCGGTGATGCTGACCACGGGGACCGCACGTCGAGCACGGACCGCGGGTGTGCGCCTCAACCCCCGGGTGATGGGCTCGACCGCCCTCGACCTCGCGGTGGTCGCCGAGGGCAACGCGGTGGCCTCGGTCGCGATCCGTCCGCACGTCTGGGACATCGCCGCCGGTGGGCTCCTCGTCGAGGAGGCCGGTGGGCAGACGGTCACCTTCAGGGGCCGCCCGCTGCTGCCACTGCGTCCTGGGGTCGATCACCGCACGCTCGCCGTACCCTTCGGGGCGGCACCCGAGGAGGCCTACGTCGTCGACCTGGTCGCGGGGCTGCTCCCCGACCGCTGAACCACCACCGGTGACGCTCGTCACCGGCCCCCAAGCTCACGGGACCTTCCAGGCCACCTCGGCGAGCCGTCGCCAGATCTCCCGTGAACCGTCGTCGGTCGGCTGCTGGTAGGAGTAGACCGCCGCGCCGTCCGTCGTCTCGGTCGCCGCGCCGACCTGCATGAGCGTGGCTTCGGGGGCGTTGAGCCACCCCGCGAGACCCGGAACGATCAACGCGTCGGTCGCCGTGGCCAACTCCGCCTCGAGGTCGAGCCACTGGCCGTACCAGGTCGCCTGCTCGTCGACGTGCGCCCGGAAGTAGTTCATCGGGAACAGCACGTCGACCAGTCCGTCACGGGCCCACCGCGGCCAGTCCTGCAGCGCTTCGACGGCGGGGCGGGTCCCCGCGAAGCTGCCGTCCTCGGTCCCGGAAGGACCGGGACCCCAGGTCACGACGGCCGCGGATAGCGCGACCGTTCGCGGCAGGGTGTCGAGCGCAGCATCGACGTGAGCCACGACGTCGTAGGTCTGGTCCTGTCGCCATCGCACGAACTCCGGATCCTCTGGCTCCGGCACGGAACGGGAGTCGGTCTCCTGCTGGTACCGCTCGACCGCGTCCGGGTGGTAGCCGTGCCGGGCCGACTCGTACCGGACGTAGTCGAGGTGGATGCCATCGACCTCGGTGGTCATCGCGAGCTCGACGGCGATCGCGGCGAGGTGGTCACGCACCTCCGGCAGTGCCGGATCGAGGTACTCCGACCAGTCGCCGTCCACCGTTCGCGTCACCCACCGCTCGTCCTCGGGAGCCTCACGACCGTGCTCCGCCGGGAGCCAGCCCGTCGGGGCGGGCAGGTCCTCGTAGACCCGATGCCAGGTCGGTGCCATGGACACCCAGGCGTGGACCTCGATGCCGTTGGCGTGCGCGAGGGGGACCAGCTCCTCCACGACGTCCAGCCCCTCCTCGAGGGCGGGATCGGCCGTCGCGGGGAGCACATCGGAGCGGTAGTAGGCATCGTGGCGGCGGGCCACCTGCGCGATGACCATGGTCGCTTCGGCCTCGACGAGCTCCTCGACGAGCTCCTCGATCCCGTCACGGCTCTTCAACGTGTCGTCGAACAGGTGCACCCACACCGCCCGGACCGGGGTCTGGAGGCGCGGTGGTGCTGCTGTGGGCTCCTCGGGCTCCTCGGGCTCCTCGGCGAGCGGATCGTCCTCGGCGTCGTCGGGCTCCTCGGTGGGAGCTTCCTCCGCCACCTCTGGCGGCGCCTCGGCGGCACCGGTCTCCTCCTCGGTCCCCTCGGGGGTCGAGCACCCGGCCAGGAGCAGCGCCAGCACGAACAGCAGCGATCTTGTCGGCACGGATCTCCACTCGGCGGCTCGTCGCCAGGGTGCCGAAGGGAGCCAGGGAACACGAACCCACCAGGTCGAGCGTCGGAGGTGGTGGCCGCGTGGCCTCATAGCGCGTCGAGGGCCGTCTCGATCGATATGTCACCGGAGATCAGCTCGAAGACGGCACCGACCGTCGCCGGGCGTCCCAGGCAACCGAGCATGGTCGCGGCGACGTCGGCACGAGGGATCGTGCCGCGCACGGGCAGGCGAGGAACCCCGACCTTGACCATCCCGGTCGCCGGATCGTTGGTCAGCCCCCCGGGCCGCACGACGGTCGCATCCAGCCCGCTCCCGAGCAGGATCCGGTCGGCCGCGTGCTTGGCCGCGAGGTAGTGCCGCAGCTGCGGACGCCCCCGTAGCGGGTCGTCCGCCGCGATCGCGGACAGCATCACGTAACGACGGATCCCCTGATCCAGGCAGGCGTCGATCGTGCGCACCGCCCCGTGCAGGTCCACCCGCAGGGTCGCGTCGGCGCCCGTCGAGGACCCCGAGCCGGCACAGAAGGCCACGGCGTCGACGTCCTCGAACGCGTGGTCGAGGTCACCCTCGAGGTCACCGACGACCGGCGTGGCGCCGACGCCTTCGAGCTCCGGCGCCTGCGCGGGATCGCGGACCATCGCCCGCACGCGGTGGCCCGCGGCGACCGCCTGCTCGACGAGCTGCCGTCCGGTCCCCCGGGCCGAACCGATCACCAGCACCTTCATCTGGCTCCCTCCCACCGGCTGTGCGGAGACGCCACGGTGACCGACGGGTCCGCGAGCGACCACGACCTGGAACCTGCCGCCTGACGCCCCCCGAGCGTCAGATCCGTCCGAGCCGTACCCGTGCTCGCCACGCGATCACTTCGCGCTGGCGACCTCGCTGGCGAGCTCCGTGAGCATGTCCTTCGCGTCACCGTAGAGCATGACCGTGTTGTCGCGCTCGAACAGCACGTTCTTGATCCCGGCGTAGCCGGGCGACAGGCTCCGCTTGATGACGAACACCCGTCGCGCCTGCTGCACGTCGAGGATCGGCATGCCACCGATCGGACCGGTGGGATCCTCGGTCGCAGCGGGGTTCACGACGTCGTTCGCGCCGACCACGATGGCGACGTCGGTCTGCGAGAACTCGGCGTTGATCTCGCTCATCTCGTGGAGCAGCTCGTAGGGGACCTCGGCCTCGGCGAGCACGACGTTCATGTGTCCGGGCATGCGTCCCGCGACCGGGTGGATCGCGAAGCGCACCTGCACGCCCCGATCGAGCAGTGCACGAGCGAGATCGTGGGCCGCGTTCTGCGCCCGGGCGGCCGCGAGGCCGTACCCCGGCACGATGATCACCGACTGCGCCGCCTCGAGGACCATGGCCGCGGACTCCGGGTCGGAGGACACGACGGTCCCGTACTCGCCGTGCTCGACATCGCTGCCCTCGCCGTAGCCGCCGGCGATCACGTTCACGAGCGACCGGTTCATCGCCACGCACATGATCTGCGTCAGGATGAGCCCGGCCGCACCCACGATCGTGCCGGCGATGATCAGCAGGTTGTTCCCCAGGGCGAACCCGGTCGCGGCGGCTGCCAACCCGGACAGGGAGTTGAGCAGGCTGATCACGACCGGCATGTCCGCACCGCCGATGGGCAGTACCAGGATCACGCCCACCAGGACCGCCAGGACCAGGAGGGCGACCACCAGGGCAGCAGCGGTGGCTGCCACGTCGACGACGAGCATCGCCGTGAGCCCCACGGCGAGTCCCCCCGCCACGAGCAGACCCATCACCGCCGTGCGCAGGGGCACGCTCGGGCTCCCGGAGAGCGTCCCGCGCAGCTTCAACTCCGCCAGGATGCTCCCCGACAGGGTCGAGGCGCCGACGAGGATCGACACCACGAGCGTCACCGCGGACGTGCCGCCGAGCAGCTCCGCCGTCGTCGAGGTGGCGTCCGTCTCCACGACCACGCCCCAGAAGAGCGACACCGCGACGAGTGCCGACGCCGCACCTCCGAAGCCGTTGAACCGGGCGACGATCTCCGGCATCTGGGTGGCCTGGGCACGCACCACGATCAGCAGACCGATGCTCCCACCGACGACGATCCCGCCGATGATCCACCGGTAGTCGACCAACCCGATCTCGACGAGGGTGATGATGACGGCGACGAGCATCCCCGTCGCCATGAGCAGGTTCCCGCTGCGAGCCGTCCGGACGCGCGACAGCCGCTTGAGGCCGATCACGAAGAGCGCGATCGAGACCAGCGCGAGCAGCGCGGTCACCTCGGTCAGCTCGACCCCGTTCAACGCTTCCCCCCGAAGGTGGCGAGCATCCGGTCAGTCACGAGGAACCCTCCGACGACGTTGATCGTGGCCAGGATCAGCGCGAGCACCCCGACGATCACGCTGACCGAAGGGGATGCCACGGTCACCAGGGTCAGCGCGCCGACGATCGTGATCCCGGACATGGCGTTGGCCCCCGACATCAGCGGGGTGTGCAACGTGGGCGGGACCTTGTTGATCAGCTCGAAGCCGAGGAACGCGGCGAGCACGAACACGTAGACGCTGACGAGCAGGGTTCCCATCATGAGCCGTCTCCTCGCACGAGGTCGGCGGTGCGTTCGTGGACGATCTCGCCGTCGTGGGTGAGCAGCGATCCCGCGACGACCTCGTCCTCGAGGTCGAGCGTGAGCTCCCCCTCGGGTGCGAGCAGCCCGAGGAACGAGGTGATGTTGTTGGCGTACAACGTGCTGGCCTCGGCCGGCATCGTCGACGGCAGGTTGTGCCCGGGGAAGACGCGGACCCCACCGTGCTCGACCATGCCGTCGGTGCTGGTCAGCTCACAGTTGCCGCCGTCCGCAGCGGCCAGGTCGATGACCACCGACCCGGCGGGCATCGCCTCGACCATCTCCGTGGTCATCAACCGTGGCGCGGGGCGGCCGGGGATCGCCGCCGTGGTGATGGCGGCGTGAGCGCCCTCGAGGTTCTCGGTGAGGATGCGGCGCTGCCTGGTCAGGAAGTCCTCGTCGACCTCCTTGGCGTAGCCCCCCTCACCGGTGAGGTCCTCGTCCTGCGGTACATCGATGAAGGAGGCGCCCAGGGAGGCGACCTCCTCCTTGGCGGCCGCCCGGATGTCGGAGACCTTGACCACCGCGCCGATCCGCCGGGCCGTCGCCACCGCCTGCAAGCCTGCTACGCCAGCCCCCAACACGACGATGGTCGCCGGACGGATCGTCCCGGCTGCGGTCATGAACAGCGGGAAGTACTTGTCGAGCTCGTAGGCCGCGGTGATGACCGCCCGGTAGCCGGCGATGTTCGCCTGGCTGGAGAGCGCGTCGATCGACTGCGCGCGGCTGATCCGCGGCACGAGCTCCATCGCCAGCGTCGTGATCCGTCGCTCCGCCAGTGCCGATACCACCTCGAGGTGGCGGTGGGGGGCGATGAACGAGAGCACGACCGTGCCCGGGGCCAGCGCGGCGACCTCGTCGGTCGTCGGCGGCGTCACGCGCGCGACGACGTCGGCCCCACCCACAGCGTCGGCGTCGACGACCTCAGCACCTGCGTCGAGGTAGTCGTCATCCTCGAAGTGCGCGTGTGCACCGGCCCCACGTTCGACCAGCACCGTCAAGCCCGACGCAACGAGCTTGCGAACCGACGCTGGCGTGGCCGCGACGCGGCGCTCCTCGGGAGCGGACTCGCGTACGACGAACAGCGTGGCCAAGGCAGGTCCTCCTGGTCGTGTCGGGCACGACGGGGGTCACGCTAGTCGTCTCGCGTGCTGGGACCACAGTCGCTCGGCCCTGACTTCCCGAGGACCGAGGTCCCGGCGTAGGCTCAGCGCCACCTCCCGGGCGCAGCGACGCACGCGCTGGGACCTGCCGTCCACTCCAGCAAGGAGCAGCTGCCATGGCCACGATCTACTACGACCAGGATGCCGACCTGTCCCTGATCCAGGGCCGCAAGGTCGCGATCCTCGGCTACGGCAGCCAGGGGCACGCGCACGCGCTCAACCTGCGCGACTCCGGTGTCGACGTCCGCGTCGGCCTGCGTGAGGGCTCGACCTCGCGGGCACGCGCCGAGGAGGAGGGCCTGAGGGTCCTGGACACCAACGCCGCGGCCGCCGAGGCGGACGTGATCGTGGTGCTCGCACCCGACACCCATCAGAAGGGGATGTGGGAGGGCGGCCTGGCCGACGCCGTCGAGCCCGGCAACGCGCTGGTCTTCGGCCACGGCTTCAACGTGCACTTCGGCTTCATCGAGCCGCCGGAGGGCGTCGACGTGTTCCTCGTGGCCCCCAAGTCCCCCGGACACATCGCCCGCCGCATGTACGAGCAGGGGCAGGGCGTCCCAGGGCTCGTCGCGGTGCACCAGGACGCGTCCGGCTCGGCGTTGGAGCTCGGTAGGTCGTACGCCGCCGCCCTCGGTCTGACCCGTGCCGGCGTGCTGCACACCACCTTCGCCGAGGAGACCGAGACCGACCTGTTCGGCGAGCAGGCCGTGCTCTGCGGCGGCGTCAGCCACCTCGTCCAGGCCGGGTTCGAGACCTTGGTCGAGGCCGGCTACCAACCCGAGGCGGCCTACTTCGAGGTCCTGCACGAGCTCAAGCTGATCGTCGACATGATGTACGAGGGTGGCATCTCGTGGATGCGCTACTCGGTGTCGACCACCGCCGAGTACGGCGACTACGTCTCCGGACCACGCGTGATCAACGAGACCTCCCGCGCGGCGATGAAGGAGATCCTGGCCGAGATCCAGGATGGGTCCTTCGCCAACCGGTTCATGGCCGAGATCGAGGGCGGCGGCGAGTACTTCGCGGCCAAGCGCGCCGAAGGCAGGGCGCAGGAGGTCGAGGTCGTCGGCCGCAAGCTGCGGGAGATGATGCCCTTCATCGACACCCCCACAGAGATGGACAGCTGACTCGTCCCGAGACAGCCTGAGCACCTGCTGACCTGACGGCCGATCGAGAGCGAAGACGGGCATGGGGGCGCCGTCGGTCACCGCCGAGCCCGCGGAGGCAGGCCCGACCGCCGGCAGATCGCCGGCATCGGCGCCCTTGCCTCAGCCATAGACCTTCTGGAACACCGGGAAGGAGTCCTCGACCGTGATGAGGTTGTGGATCTCCATGTCCATGAACGGCGAGAAGGCGAGCGTCTGCTCGAAGTCCTGCTCGAGATCCTCTCCCCCGATCTCCTCCTGGATGATGAAGCCACCGTGGCCGTCGAGCCGCTCGTAGTGAGCGATCACACCCGGCGCCTCCCCGCCCTCAGCGAACAACCGAACCATCTCTCGTCGGTCCTCCGTCGTGAGGCCCTCGTGGTAGGTGTAGGCGAACATGGAGTAGCGGTTCATCCGACTTCCCTTCGGTCGTGAGGCCCGATCGTCGCCCAGCGAACGTCGACCGGGTAGTGCCGAAGGGCAGGTTCACTCCGCGTCGGGGAGCGCCTCGAGTATCCGGCCGGACACCGGAGCCCGCTCTAGCCGGTCCCCGGTTCGGGCCTGTCCATCGGACCCGACGCAGCAGTTCCTGAGGCGCTCGTTGACCGCGGATCCGTGACGCCGAAGAGCTCCACCAGCTGGGCCGGGGTCGACACGATGTGATGGGCGCCGGCTGCCTCCAACTCGGCGCGTTCCCCGGCACCCCACGTCACGCCGACGGTCCGCGTGCCGCAGGCCAGCCCGGCGAGCACGTCGTGCTCGCGGTCACCGATCATCACGGCCGAGGCGGGGTCGCCGTCGTCGACGAGGTCCGCGAGGGCACGCCCCAGTGTCTCCTCCTTGGGTTCGCCGCGGAGGTCCGCCTGGGGCGCATGGACCGCGGCGAAGCGTGACCGCAGTCCGACCGCCTCGACGATCGGTTCGGCGTACTCCCCGGGCTTGGAGGTCACGATCGCCATGCGTGCGACGCCGGCGAGCTCTTCCAGCGCGGGAGCCACGCCATCGATCAGCACGGTGGAACGCAACGCCTCCTCGGGGTAGCGCTCCCGGTAGAGCTCCACGCACCGCGCGGTCAGCTCGGGATCACCCCCGGCCTCCCGGAGCAGCGTGGTGAAGCTGGCCGGCAGCGGCGGGCCGATGAACCGCACCAGCTCGGCCGGATCGCGCTCTGGGAGCCCCACCCCAACCAGCGCATGGTTCATGCACGTCGTGATCGGGTAGGTCGAGTCCACGAGGCACCCGTCGAGGTCGAACAGCAGCAGCAACTCGGGACCGCTCGTGCCTGGGCCGCCTCGGCTCATCCCTCGAGCTCCCCCGGGGCTCCGCCTCCGCTGCGGAGCTCCGTGATCGGTTGGGGCTCGATCCCCGCGAAGCGCCACCCGTCGAGGACCACCGGATCGTCGCTCCACCACGGACCCTGCAGCGTCGCGTCCAGCTGGTCGATCAGCCACGCTGGCGGCAACGTTCGGCCGACGAGCCCACCCTGCCCCGGCATGTCGACACCTCGCCGTCGCAGCAGCTCGTCGATGGGATAGCGCTCCGCGCCATCCGCCGAGACGACGAGGTGACCCGACGTCGACCGGGAGCGCGCCCGGTCGAAGGCGGCGATCAGGTCGACCACGTCCTCCGGATGGACCGGGGCGACCTGCGTGGCGCGCGCGTCCGGCCCGAGCCCCGCCGTTGCCAGGGCATCGTCGAGGCCGCTGGTCACCACCAGGGACGTGCGGAGCACGATCGTCGGCACCTTCGCGGCCTCCAGCCGGCGTTCGACCTCGGCCTTCGCCCGTCGGATCTCATCGTTCGCGGTGGGGTCCGCGCCAGGCAGGGACAGGGCGATCACCCGTTGCACCCCCGCGCCGTCGACGGCACGCAGCAGCACCTCCGCGTCGCGGACGATCCTGTCGGGGTCCGGGCTGAGCAGGCCTCCTCCCACGTGCACGACCGTGTGCACGTCGGCGCACGCTGCTTCCAGCCAGCCCTCGTCGTCGGCCGTTCCGGATGCGACGAAGGCACCCGCCGCCCGTAGCGCCGAGGTGTCGCCGTGCCCGTACGCACGCACCTCACCCCCCTCGTCGAGCAGCCGCAGGACGAGGCGACGCTCGAGGGGTCGGTGGGCGGTGGTGACGAGGACAGGCACGATCGTCCAGGCTAGCGCTCCCCACCACCTCGCCGTCTCGCGCCGATACCCGGTCGCCTGGCACCGCGACAGCAGGCTCGATCCATGGCACGATGTGGCCGCGGCTCAGCGCCGACCCCCACCGACGACGGAGGACGAGGCCGTGATCCCCCTCCACCTCGCGAGTCAACTGCACGACGCGGGCCTGCAGTGGGAGCCCTCGGAGGGCGACCGTTTCGTGCTGCCCGATCGCGGCATGGACGAGGAGGTCTTCACGATCTCGCGCATGGTCGTCGAGGTGCGAACGGCGCCCATCGGGCAGGTCATCGCCTTCAACGGCACGACCGAGTGGGCGCTGGATGCGGTCGAGCAGGCAGAGGCGGTCTGGCTCCCCCGGGAGCAGCAGCTGCGCGAGGCCCTGGGCGACGCGCTGCTGTCGCTCGTCAGGACCGACGACGGTTGGCGCTGCACGACCCGGGTGGACGGGCAGCTGGCCGAGGCCGAGGCCGGAACGGTGGACGAGGCGTACGCACAGGCGCTGCTCGGCGTGCTCGAGCCACGGATGGGTTCCTGACCCACCCCCTGGCGAACCATCACCCGTGCGAGCATCCGAGCATCGCTCGGAGACGACGAGGACGCGGACCTGGCACGGATCGGCCGGCACCGGCACCTCGGTAGGCTTCGCCGGGAAGATGGGAAGCCCGTGACCTACGCCGACCGCTCCGACGACGAACTCCTCGCGCTCGCACGCGACGGGGTCGCGTCCGCGTTCGCCGTCCTGCTGTACCGCTACGGGCCCGATGTGCTGGCGATGGCCGAGCGGGACCCCGATCCGGTCGGGGCGACGGTCGCCACGTTCATCCGCGCGATGCGGGCCCTGCCGTCTGCCGACCCCGACGACCTACGGGGCTGGCTGTTCACCCACGCGGCCCAGGAGATCGACGGCGAGGTGGAGATCCCCTCGACGTCGACGGCGGTCGCCAGCGGCGCTGCGGGTGGAGCGAGCGGCGGTGCCGCCTCCGCGGAGGCAGGCAGCGGTGACGCCTCGCGCGTGCCCGGAGGGGCTGGGGCCGGCGCAACCGCCGTGGAGATCGATGACGATCTCGACGAGGTCTGGGCCGAGCTCGTTCTGCGGTGGCCGACGGGCCGCGTCCCACGCCACCTTCCCTCGTGGGCGATCTGGCTCATCACGACCCTGGTCCTGGTCGGTCTGGCCATCGCCCTTCCCTGGATGGTGCTCGGCGTCTCCGCCGACGACGAGGAGACGATCGAGGAGCTGCGCGCCTCGCCGGTCCTCGAGGACCTCACGTTCCAGGAGGAGGCGGTCGAGGAGGAGCCCGA
>CAYVJT010000102.1:0-12965 GCA_964451855.1 uncultured Actinomycetota bacterium | reverse complement strand
GGGTTCGGGATCCTGATCACCTCGACGTTGGTGCCCTTCCAGCAGATGGGGCAGGTGACCGCCTACGCGATCGTGCTGTCGTTGCTCGGCGCGGTGCTCGTCCTGCCGTCGCTCCTCGTGCTGTGGGAGCGCTGGCACCGCCATCGGATCGGGCGGCCCACCGGCGAGGAGGGGCACGAGCGGCCGCTGGTCGTCGGAGCCGAACCCGGTCACTGATCCACGGCCGGACGGCCCAGCCTGGGTTGCGCCACCCCGTACCCTCGCTGGACGAGCGACCCGAACACCGCGGGACGTCCACCGACCGAGCGCCCCGAGGCTCCGCCGTGCACGCCATCCTCACGCTGCTGCACATCGCGCTGATGGTCTACTGCGTGGTGGACCTCGTCGGTACGCACCGGAGCAAGGTCCGGTCGATGCCGAAGCCCGTCTGGTTCATCATCGTGATCTTCATCCCGTTGTTCGGCAGCCTGTTGTGGCTCCTGGTCGGACGGCCCGAGGACGCCGGGTTCGCGCCCGGGACCTCCAAGGGCGAGGCACCATCGCCGCCACCACGTTCGGGCCCGCATGGGACGACCGCGGCAGGCGGATCGACGGCGCCGCGCGGCCCCGAGGACGACCCGACCTTCCTCCGGGACATCGATGAGCGGCTGCGTCGCAAGCGTCGGGACGGGCGGGATGAAGGCACCTGACGGTCCCTGCTCCGCTCGGCTCGTGTCCGTGGTCGAGCGTCCTGCGGTGGGGCTGCGACGTGGGGCGTCACGTCGGGTCTGCACCGCGTAGGGTGCGCAACCGTGAGCGGCACGGCTGGTGGGTCGATCGCAAGCGCACCGCTCGTGTGCGCCATCGAGGCAGCTGGAGGTGGTTCGCATGTCGAACGGCGACATCCCCGCGGGGTGGTACCCGGAGCCCTCGGGCGCGGGAGGGGAGCGCTGGTGGGATGGCAGCCAGTGGACCGAGCACGTCCGATCGACGCAGGGCCAAGCCGCCGCCCCGGCGCAGCAGCAAGCAGCTCAGCGTCCGACGCAACCACAGGTCCCGGCAGGGTGGTACCCCGAGCCGACCGGCGGGGCCGGCCACCGCTGGTGGGATGGTGCCCAGTGGACCGAGCACGTCCATCCGCCCGCGCAGCCCGCTGGGGCGGTGCCGGCGCAGGCCGACACGGTCCCGGAGCCGGTGCAGCCCGAACCGGAACCGGAGCCCGAGCCGGAACCGGAGCCAGAGCCTGAGCCCGTCGCGGAGGTGGAGCCGGAGATCCCCGCGGGGTGGTACCCCGACCCGTCAGGTGGGGCCGGTCACCGCTGGTGGGACGGTGCCCGCTGGACCGAGCACGTGCACGCGGCGACGGAGACCACCACACCGGCTGACGTCACGACCCCGGCTGAGGTTGCCGCGGAGGAGGTGGGCTCCGTCGTCGACGGTGTCGCGGTGGAGGAGACCGCGGGCGTGTCCGACGAGGCGTCGTCGGCGCAGCCGGAGATCCCGGCCGGGTGGTATCCGGACCCGTCGGGGAGCGGAGGGCAGCGCTGGTGGGACGGGACCCAGTGGACCGAGCACGTCCACCCCGCCACCACCGAGGCCGGAACACCGCCGTCGGAGGAGCCGGCCTCGGCTGCCGACGTCGCCGAGGAGCAGCGCCCGGCGGAGGCGGGGCAGGACGCCGGCCTCGTCGGACCACAGGATCAGGCGGAGCAGCTCGACGGCGAGGTGACCGAGGCGGGGCGATCCGAGGCCAACGCTGAGGATCGGGGTGGCGAGGATGCTGGTGACGTTGACCAGGGTGACGCCGCGTCGAGGTCCGCTGGGGCCATCCCCGCCGGCTGGTACGCCGACCCATCGGGGCAGGGCGAGCGCTGGTGGACGGGCGAGGCGTGGTCCGAACACGTCCGCGCGACCGGCGGCCCATCTGCGGACACCGCAGCCGGGGAGCAGCAGGACCAGGCCCACGATCCGCTCGAGGTAGCACCGGACGCACACCGGTCCCAGGCCACCTCGTCGGTGGATCCGGCCACTGGCCCAGCAGGAGCGATGGCGGGGGCGACGGCCGCATCCGGCCCGGGTGAGGGTCTGGTCATGACCGGTGTCGGCCAGGTGCCGCCATCGGGTCCGGCGCCTGACAGCGGTGGCGGCTCAGGCAAGCTCATCCTCGTCATCGTCCTCCTCGTGATCGTGCTCGCGGCGATCGGAGCGGGTCTGTGGTTCCTCACGGACGTCTTCGGCGACGGCGGCGAACTCGCCGCCGTCGCGGTGGATCAACCCGAGCCGGCTGCTGCGGTCGAGGTCTCGAGCTAGATCGGGTCGTTCTCGTCCCATCCGGAGGCCCCGATGGGGGTGTACGACGGGGGATGATCCCTCCCCCGGTACCGTCGAAGGCATGACTGACCAGACCACGCCGAGCTACATCGAGAACGAGTACGAGCGGGACACCACCTACATCGACGACCGCATCACCGCGGATGGTCGTGGCGGGTGGCCCGTCGAACCCGGCCGGTACCGGCTCGCGGTCGCGAGAGCCTGCCCGTGGGCCAACCGGGCCATCATCGTGCGGCGCCTGCTCGGCCTCGAGCCGGTGTTGTCGATGGCTATCGCCGGACCGACCCACGACGCGGACAGCTGGACGTTCGACAAGGACCCCGGCGAGGTCGACCCCGTCCTCGGCATCCCGCGGCTCAAGGACGCCTACCTGCGGCGCGACCCCGACTACGACCGTGGCATCACCGTGCCCGCGGTCGTGGACATCCCGACGGGGCAGGTCGTGACCAACGACTTCCCGCAGATCACCCTCGACCTGTCCACCCAGTGGACCGCGCACCACCGTGAGGGCGCACCGGACCTGTACCCCGCCGACCGGCGCGACGAGATCGACGAGGTCATGGAGGCCGTCTACCAGGACGTCAACAACGGGGTCTACCGGGCCGGTTTCGCCGGCACGACCGAGGCGTACGAGAAGGCCTACGTGCAGCTGTTCGCCCGCTTCGACCAGCTCGGTGACCGGCTCGCGACCCAGCGCTACCTCGTCGGCGACACGATCACCGAAGCCGACGTCCGTCTGTTCACCACGCTCGTCAGGTTCGACGCCGTCTACCACAACCACTTCAAGTGCAACCGCAGCAAGCTCAGCGAGATGCCGGTGCTGTGGGCGTACGCGCGGGATCTGTTCCAGACACCGGGGTTCGGCGACACGATCGACTTCGTCGACATCAAGCGCCACTACTACGAGGTGCACCGTGACATCAACCCCACCGGGATCGTGCCGCTTGGCCCGGACCTGACGAACTGGGCCACGCCGCACTTCCGCGAGGAGCTCGATGGCCGGCCCTTCGGGGACGGCACGCCGCCGGGTCCGCCCCCTCCCGAGGAGGAGGTCAGTCGCGATCGCAACCCTGCGCTGGCGTGACGTGCCACCCGGCATGGTGCCGCCCGGCAGGGGACGGGATCGGGCCCGGCACGCTCGGAGGTCCCGCCGGGGATGCGCGACCCCGCCGTCGGGCCTGGCGGGGTGGCGATCCCGGGCCTGCACGAGCGGCCGCCGGAGCAGGTACCGTTCGCGGGCGTGGTCGGTGCCGCGGAGCGGTCGTCGACCCGCCATCCTCTGAGGAAGGGACACGCGTCGATGTGGGCTTCTAGCTCCACGTGGGCTCCCAGGTCGATCTGGGCTCCCAGATCGCGAAGGACCGGCGCGGATCCCGCGACCACAGCGGTCGTCAGTGATGCCCCGCGGCTCCGCGGCTGGATCCACGCCTCCGTCGCGCCGCTGGCCGCTGTCGCCGCGGTCCTGTTGTGGCGCGCCGCATCGCCGGGCCTGCCGAGGCTGAGCGTCGCGGTGTTCGGGGTCGGGCTCGTCGCCCTGTTCGCCACCTCTGGCGCCTACCACGTGCCCCGGTGGCCGGCGAGGATCCGCTACTGGTTCTCCCGCGCCGACGTGGCCATGATCCAGCTGTTCATCGCGGCATCGTTCACGCCCTTCGCCGTCCACGCGATGAGCGGACCGTGGCGGTGGTGGAGCCTGGCCATCGCCTGGACGATCGCGATCATCGGTGCGGTCGTCGCGGCCTCGCCGATCCGCGCCTCGAGGTGGCTCGTCGTCCTCGGGTACGCCGGGTTCGCGAGCCTCGCCGTCGTTCCACTGACGCGCGTGATCGAGGTGATGCCGCCGATGGGGCTGTCGCTGATCGCTGCCGGTGGGGTCCTCTACCTGGCCGGCGGGGTGGTCTACGCGCGACGCACCCCGAACCCGTGGCCCCGCACCTTCGGGTTCCACGAGGTCTTCCACGTGCTGGTCGTAGCGGGCGTGGGGTTCCACGTCGCCGCGCTGTGGGGGTTCGCGCTACCCCTGGCCTGACTAGACAGGTGGCCGGAGGGCTCAGTCCGCCACGCTCGTGCGCAGGCGGAGACTGCCGAGCGCCACGACCGTGTGCAACGAGATCACGGGGTCGCCGTCGACCGGCGTGGTGACCGCACCTTCGCGGGTGAGGAACCCGTCGCCGAGGTCGATGCCGCCGAGACGGGCGTCGGAGGTCAACCTGACGGGGTGGTCCCCGGGCACCGTGATCGTGACCCCGGCCAGGCCGGTGGCGACGCGTCCGACGAGGGGACGACGCAGCTCCCCGGTCAGGTCGAGGTCGAGGGCCGCAGCACCTCCCTCCACGCGCAGCCGCTCGGCAGCGAGGTTGCCGAGCCCGCGCGCGTTCACGGCGCCTGCGCCGATCCTGAAGCTCAACGTGTCCGCGTCGACCGGGTTCGGGGTCGCGACCGACAGGTCGATGCGTCCCGCCCCGGAGCGCAGCTCCAGCCCCCGCAACGGTACGCCGCTGAGGTCGATGGACGCGTCGCTCGCGCCGGTGTCGACGACGAGGTGGAAGGGCGTGGCCGTCCCGAGGGCGAGCTCGCATACGGGGGTGCCGTGCACCAGCCCGACGGTGCTCGCGACCGAGTGCTGCTGCCGAAGGGTCAGCTCCGGGCCATCGACCTCGAGCTGCAGGGGCTCCTCACCGGAGGGGTCGCGGTAGGTGCCCTCGACCCACGGTTCATCACCGCCGGGACGCAGCACCAGCCGACATGCGCCGAGGCGGATCCGCAGCACCGCCGCTGCCTCGTGCTCCGCGGGGAACGGCGCTCGGATCGGGGTCTCGGTCTCCATCGATGGTCCTCTCACGGTGCGGGGTGAGCGTACGGCGGCTGACGGTCGAACGGTCGGCGAAGAACGTGCCGGTGGCTTGTTACCGTGAGGCTCCCCTCGCGAAGGCCGACCCGTGAAGCTTGCCATCCTCTCCCGTGCCCGGGACAGCTACAGCACGCGGCGTCTCGTCGCGGCGGCGGAGGAGCGCGATCACGAGGTCCGTGTGCTCGACACCCTGCGGTTCGCGATCGACCTGACCGGCGAGGAGCCCGATCTGCAGTACCGCGGCAAGCCGCTGCCCGACTACGACGCCGTCCTGCCGAGGATCGGGGCGTCGATCACCTTCTTCGGCATGGCGGTGGTGCGCCAGTTCGAGCAGATGGACGTCTACACGCCGACCACCGCTGCCGGGATCGCGAACTCCCGGGACAAGCTGCGCTCGATGCAGATCCTCTCGCGGCACGAGGTGGACATCCCGGCGACCACCTTCGTGCGTGACCGTGCCGACGTGATGCCCGCGATCGAACGCGTCGGAGGCGCGCCGGTCGTCATCAAGCTGCTCGAGGGCACGCAGGGCATCGGTGTGATCCTCGCGCCAGACAACAAGGTGGCTGGAGCGGTGATCGAGACGCTGCAGAGCACCAAGCAGAACGTGCTCATCCAGCGGTTCGTCTCCGAGAGCAAGGGCCGCGACATCCGTGCCTTCGTCGTCGGCGACCGGGTGGTGGCGGCCATGCGCCGCGTCGCGGAGGGCGACGAGTTCCGCTCGAACGTGCACCGTGGGGGGCGGGTCGAGAGCGTCGAACTGGACGAGGAGTTCCAGCGGGTCGCGGTCACGGCAGCACAGATCATGGGACTCAAGATCGCCGGCGTCGACATGCTCGAGGGCAAGGACGGTCCGAGCATCATGGAGGTCAACTCCTCCCCGGGGCTGGAGGGCATCGAGGCCGCCACCGACCTCGACATCGCCGGGGCGGTGATCGACTTCACCGCGAACCAGGTGGCCTTCCCCGAGCTGGACGTCCGTCAACGCCTGACGGTCAGCGCCGGGTACGGCGTGGCCGAGCTGCTCGTGCGCGACGGCTCGGGCCTGCTCGGTCGGACCCTCGAGGACTCGGGGCTGCGGGAGCGCGACATCACCGTCCTGACGATGACCCGCGGGCACCGGGTGATCCCCAACCCGAAGGGCAACCGGACGCTCGAATCCGGCGACCGGCTGCTGTGCTTCGGGCGTCTGGAGGAGATGCGCGACCTGGTCCCGGAGCGCCGGCAACGGCGGGCACGGCCCAAGCTCGGCCCCCTGCCGGACGATCCGCTCCACGAGGACACCGTCGACTGACGACCAAGGTCGGCGTCCAGGGAGCGGGCGGGCCGAGTGGCAGGCGAGGTAGGGTCGGGCTGGGCCGGTCTGCACCATGATCCGACCGGGTGTCAGCGCGATCGGAGCACCGCCATCGCTGGGGACGACGAGGTGGCCATCGCGGCGCAGCATGCGCTGCTGCGTCAGCTCGCGGTCGGCTTCGGGGTCCATCGGCTCTACCCCGGGGACGTGACCGCGAGCGCCTTCGTTGCGGCGGTGGAGCGCATCCGCTCCGCAGCCACCGAGGCCCTCACCGCCGGTGCGGTCGTGGTCGAGGTGCGTTCGGGCCGGTTCCTGGTCGCTGACCAACCGATCGAGGACGAGACGACCCGCCGCTTGGCCCAGGCCTGTTACGAGCGGCGGATCGAGCACCTGGTCGTCGACCGCCCCCCGGGGCGCGACGAGCTCGGCCGGTGGTACGAGCTGCTGAGCCGTGATCCCCACGACATCGAGGAGGCCGGCGGCATGGAGGCCATGCTCGCCGCCGCAGAGGTGGTCTCGATCCGCTCGGCGGCGGGAGCCCCCGAGACGTCCTCCGGGGAGGAGGTTCGTGACGAGCTCCTCGATCTCGCCGACTGGGTCGGGTCGGCGCCGGAGGGACCGACGGCGGAGGAGGTGGCCGAGCTGTCCCTCCAGCCGGGGGAGACCGCCCGGTCGCTGTACGAGCGCCTCGGCCTCCTCTCGGACCGCATCGTCAGTGACGGGTCCGTGCGCTCCACCTTCTTCCGTCGAGCAGCCTTGCTGGTCGACGAGCTCAACCCCGAGGGGCGAGCGGGTTTCGGCCGGCTCGTCATCGACAACCTCGAGGCGCATCCCTTCGCCGAACGCTTCGCGGGACATCTCAACGACCTGGCGCTGGCGTCCCTCGTGGTCGCCGTCGCACGGCAGGAAGGTGGTTCCCCCGACCAGCTCGCACGACACGTCAGCCGCGTCGCCGGGCGTCACGGGACGCTGGTGCGTCTGGTCGAGGCGATCGACGGCAACCTGCACGACGAGCCGAGCGCTGAGCCGACCGCGGTGCCGCCCTCGGGGATGCGGGAGCGGGCGCCGCAGGTCGGGACCGTGGATCCCGATCTCGTCACCGGCATCGCCGCTCAGCTCACCGTCGAGCACCGAGAGCTCGTCGAGGCCTTCCCGGACGATGCCGTCGCCGGCCGCCACCTCGCGTTGACCGCCCTGGTCGACGTGATGATGGCCGGCCCGCTGGCTGAGCAGCGTGAGACGATCCTGAGCAACGTCGTCGAGCACCTGCGTGCCGCGGTGCGATCCGGCGACGGGCAGGCCGTCGCCGACCTGCAGTGGGCCCTGGCCAACGCCAGGGCGGTGGGTGACCCCGACGTCGTCGCCGCCATCGACCGCGCCCGTCGCGGGGCCGTGAACACCGAGGTGGTCGCCGAGGCTGCCACGGCACTGGCGCGGGAGGGACGCCGGCTCGACGTCGAGGTGCTGGAGCCCTTCGGGTCGACGGCGATCGAACCCGTCGTGACCGCCGTCGGCGCCGACGTGGCAGACCCGGTCGCGCGCAGGCTGGTCGACCTGGCTCGCGAGCTCGGCCGCGACCATCCCGCCACCCTGCACGAGACCGTGGCCCACCAGCGGCCCGAGGTGGTCGCCCGGCTCCTGCCGGTGGTGGCAGGTGACGAGACATCGCTGCCGCTGCTGGCGAGGCTGGCGCAGCGCACGGAGGATGTGCTCCTGGCCAGCGTCGTGGAGGCGCTCGTGAGCGTGCCGGCGCGGGACGCCGCACCGATCGTGGCGACGGCGGCCCGTCGCGCGGGAGGTGCCGCCCTGCAGCACCGCTGCCTCGACGTCCTCGCCGGCCAGGGTCCCGCGGGGAGGGAGCAGTTGCTCGCCCTGGCGGCGGATCGGGGCACACCACGGTTGCCGTGGCCGAAGCGGTGGGCCGCCCGACGTCTGGCACGACGGGCACGGGGGAGCTGATGTCGATCGAGGAGGAACGTCAGGACCTGGCCGGCGCGCTGCTGCGCGAGCTGGGGAAGGCACGCCAGTCCGCGAAGCTCTACCCGGCTGGCCACCCGGAGCGCCTCGTCCTCGGTCATCGCCTCTTGGCTCGGGTGCGAGCCCTGCAGGACCGGACCTCGACCGGGCATCCCTCGCTGTTCGTGGACCGTGGCGGCTTCTACCTCGGCCCGACCCTGCTGCCGCGCGAGTCGCTCTCGCTCGGACGGCTGGCCGGCGACATGGAACGTGCGGGGATCGCTTCGCTCACGCTGACCGAGGGCATCACGGCCGAGGACCTCGATCGGCTGCTCAGCGTGCTCGCCGGCGAGCCCCACGAGCAGCAGGACCTCGGCGGGCTGCGCATCAACGTGGTCCGGCTCGCCCATCGGGACGAGCAGGACTGGCAGGAGCGGTTGCGGGAGCTGCGCCGTGCCTACGCCGGCGGCGTGACGGCGCTTCGGACGGCGGCCGGTCAGGTCGCGGCGGGAGAGCCGGTGGATCTGGAGGGGGCCTCCGCGGTCGTCTCACGGCTCCACGACGAGGTGGAGCACGACCCCGGCTACGGGCTCCTGCTGAGCGCGGTCAAGTCCTACGACGAGTACACCTACTTCCACATGGTCAACGTGTGCCTGCTGTCGGTCGCGCTCGGGCAGCTCATCGGCCTGCGCCGCGATCAGGTGCTCGTGCTCGGGCTCGGCGGGTTGCTGCACGACATCGGCAAGGTCTTCGTCCCCCAGGATGTGCTCTTCGGGACCGGACGTCTCGACGAGGAGGGGTGGCGGCTGGTGCAGCGCCACCCCGTCGACGGGGCGGGGCTGCTGCTGTCGACGGGCGACGGCCTGTACCACCCGGCCGCCTCGATCCTGCTGGAACACCACGCCGCGTACGACCGGTCGGGCTACCCGGCGCTCCACGCGCACGGCCCTTCGGTGCCGAGCCGGCTCGTTGCCGTCGCAGACAGCTTCGATGCCGTCACCAGCAAGCGGTCGTACCGTGACCCGCTCGACCGCCACGGTGCCCTCGAGCTGCTGGCATCGGCTGCGGGGCACGGACTGGATCCCCGGGCGGTCGTCGCCTTCCACCGGCTCCTCGGACACTTCCCCGTCGGATCCCTTGTGCGCCTGACCAGCGGTGAGATCGCCGTCGTCGTCCGCCAGGCAACCGATCAGCCGACGCGCCCCACGGTCCTGGTCCTGTTCGACCGGACCGGGACGCCGGTGGACATCGAGGAGCGTGACCTCGCCGCGGAGCCGGAGTCCGCTCCCTCCGTCGCTGGACGGATCGATCCGGAGGAGCTGGGGATCGACCTGCCCCGGTTCGTGGTCAGCGGCCAGCTCCACGAGCTGCGGCCCCGTGGCGCGGGGCAGGGGGGTCTGGTCCACGAGCCGGCGCCCGGCGAGGAGCCACCGGAGGATTACGTGGATACCCACGCCAACCATCACCATGGCGGTGACGAACGAGATGGGCGGCCCGATCCCGACGTCGCGCCGCCCTTCTGACACGGTCATCGATCCGAACCGGAGCCAACGTGGTCGTCCCCATCCGTCTGCTCGGCATCTCTGGAAGCCTCCGGCGTGACTCCTACAACACGCGGGTGCTGCACGTCTGTCGTGAGCTGGCCCCCGACGACGTCGAACTGGAGATCCGCCGGCTGGGAGCGATCCCCCTGTTCGATCGCGACCTCGAGGCAGAGGGCTACCCCGACGGGGTGGTGGCGCTGCGCGACGCGATCCGTGAGGCCGACGGGGTGCTGTTGGCCACCCCCGAGTACAACTGGTCGATCTCGGGCGTGATGAAGAACGCCATCGACTGGGCCTCCCGCGGCAAGGACTCCCCGCTCGACCACAAGCCGACGGCGTTGTTGAGCGCGGCGGGCCGGAGCGGGGGACGACGGGCGCAGGCACACCTGCGTGAGGTCCTCGCCCACAACCGTGTGGCTGTGCTCGACGACGCGGTCCAGATCGCCCGCGCATGGGAGCACTTCGAGGACGGACGGCTCGTGACCGAGGACCACCGTGCCGCCATCCGCGACCTGGTGCAGACGCTGCGTGCGCACGTCCTGGACCGGGACAGAGCCGAACCCGCCTGAACGGTCGGGGCCGTTCGGACGGGCCGGGCCGACCAACGCTCGGGGCCGCCCACTTGCTGCGGCCCCCGCGGCGCCGGTACCACGGGATCGTCCGACACGTGGACCGATCTGGACGTGGACCGATCTGGCGACTGGAGGAAGACCGTGACGACCGTCCCCACCCGCGCCACAGCACACCGCGACCGTCGTCAACGGATGCGCCTCTGCGCCGTCGGGTTCGCCGCGGCGCTCATCGCGGCAGCGTGTGCCCCGGAGCAGCCCGACGAGCCGGTACCTGGCACCGAGCTCGAGGCACCGGCCGAGGAGCCAACGGAGGCCACGGAACCCGCGGAGGCGCCTGCCGAGGAGCCGTCGGAGGAGCTCGCCCCGCCCGAGGACGAGGAGGCGGAGGAACCCGACGACGGGACCGAGCAGCTCGAAGGTGAGGCGACCACGCAGGCCTCGGACGAGGGGCAGTTCGGCGTGGTCGCGGTGACCGACGTCCGGATGGCGACCCACGCCGGCTTCGACCGGCTCGTGTTCGAGGTCGAGGGCGATGGCCTCGCTGGATGGGATCTGCGCTACGTCGACGAAGCCGCAGCGCAGGGCACTGGTGAGCCGATCGAGGTCGATGGTGACGCGATCCTGGCCGTGGCGTTGCACAACGTCACCCTGCCGCCCGACCTCCCCGAGGGGATCGACCGGTGGGACGAGCAACGGCTCGACGGGCCAGCCGGCGGCGTCATCGAAGAGCTCGTCCACGACACCATCTTCGAGGGCATCCAGACCTTCTTCGTCGGACTCGACGAGGAACGAGCCTTCGTCGTCGAGCGGTTCGAGGACCCCCAACGGGTCGTCATCGACATCCTCCACGATGGCGAGAACCGGTAGCGCGGGCGCGCGGCCACGCGTGGCGACGAGGGGTCGCAGGATCCCTGCGACGGGGTCGGAGCGCCCACGTCGGGCTCGTCGCATCGCCGGATGACCCACGGCCGGTGGGGAGGTCCACCTACGGTGTACCTCCCCACCGGCTCGTCGTGTCGACGGGCCACGGCCGGCGTGGCACCGAGGAGGTCCGGGTGAGCGAGCTGCGACTGACGGCCGATGAGATCGCGGCCCGAACGCCGGAAGGACGCAACCGGTACGCGGACGCGTTGCGGCTGGTCTCGATCGTGATCGTCGTGTACGGCCACTGGCTGCTGGCCGTCGTCAGCGTCCGGGACGGGCAGCTGGAGGCGGCGAACCTGTTGACGGTCGAGCCGTGGACCCACTGGCTGACCTGGATCTTCCAGGTGATGCCCCTGTTCTTCTTCGTCGGGGGCTACGCGAACGCAGCGGCCTTCCGTTCCGCGCGACGCAAGGGCGTCACGTGGGCCGACTGGGTGCGCGGACGCGCCCGTCGGCTCCTGCGACCGGTCGTACCCCTGGTGGTGCTGTGGATCCCGGTGGCGGGAGCCCTCGCCTACCTCGGCGTCTCCCGCGAGCTGCTGCAGTTCGCGACGCAGGTGGTGATCGTGCCGGTGTGGTTCCTTGCCGCCTACCTGATCATCTGCGCCTTCGTCCCGATCAGCTACGTCCTCCACGAGCGGCTCGGGGTCGTCGCGCTCGGTCTGTTCGTCGGGCTCGCCGTGCTCGTTGACCTGCTCCACCTCGCCGGTGTCCCGGCGGTCGGCTGGAGCAACTTCCTGTGGATCTGGGGTGCCGTCCACCAGGCGGGCTACCTGTGGCACGACAGCGACCGTGCCGCCGCCGGCGGGTCGGGCATCCGCAGCTGGCTGCCGCGGACCGTGCCCTCCGCCATCGCCATGGCTGTCGCCGGATACGGGCTGCTGCTCGTGCTGACCCAGCTGCTCGGCTACCCGATCTCGATGGTCGGCGTCGACGGCGCGACCCGCAGCAACAACTCACCGCCGTCGATCGCGCTGGTGGCCCTCGCGGTGGGACAGGTCGGCCTCGCGTTGGCGCTGCGGAAGCCGGCGGAGCGGCTGCTCGAGCGTCCGCGCGTCTGGGGCACGGTGGTGGTGACCGGGTCGTTCACGATGACGCTGTACCTGTGGCACATGACCGCGATGGTCGCGGTCGCCGCTGCCCTGATCCCGACCGGGGTGTGGCCCACCCGCGAGACGGTCGACGCCACGTGGTGGTGGCAACGTCCCCTGTGGTGGCTGGCGTGCACGGCCGCGGTGGCGGTGCTCGTCCCCCTGTTCGGCCGTTACGAGCACGCGGGCGCACCCCGCTCCCGCCCGTCGAAGATCCGTGCGGCGATCGGGGTCACGCTGGCGACGGCGGGGATGGGGCTCCTGGTGTTCGGTGGCCTGCACCGTCCCGGGACCGCCACCGGCGTGCCGTGGATCGAGCTCGGGATGCTCGTGGTGGGGCTCGGCGCCCTGGGGGTGCTGCGTAAGCCCCAGCGGCCGGATGAGCTGCCCGCCCCCGGTGGGGCGGCCGAACCCGCCGAG
>CAYVJT010000101.1:0-12966 GCA_964451855.1 uncultured Actinomycetota bacterium | reverse complement strand
ACCTGCTCCGCCAGCTCGGCGCGTTCGAAGACGACCGGCGCGGCGGCTGGCCAGGAAAGGTCACCCCCGACGGGATCTCACTGGCTCGAGCCGCACTGGGTGCCCATCGCTCCTGATGGCTCACCGATCCCCACAGGATGAGCTCGCATCTCGAAACTGTCCCAGCGACGTGCGAGCGGTGTGGCCCGCCGCCGACGCAGCTGTCGGGTGGCTCGCCCCGCGCCCAGCCGCTCGTCGGCTGTGGCCAGATCGCTGAGTTCGTGGAGCGTTCGGTCACGCTCCGCCTCGAACGGCAGGGCGGCCGGTCGCCTGCCGTTCGATGGTCGCGCGTTGCTGCTGCCAACTGGAACGCACCGACCCGGGAGCCAGTCGTGGCGTGGCGGGGTCGTCGGCCTCGCTGAGCGCGTCGTCGACCTCGCCGCGGAACCAGCGGTCGTGCTCTCTGAGCTCACGGTCGCGGTGCACAGCGTCCTTCATCAGCACACGCAGCAACTGGGCTGCGGTTCGCTCCTGGCTCGCTGCCACCTCAGCGAAGGCGGCCTTGAGCTCATCATCGACCCGGAACGTGAAGGTGCTCTCGGCCGTGTCCCGCGCTCCGCGTGTTACACGAGGAGTGCCTATGGTAACGGGATGGTCGGGCCGAGCTTGGCGAGGCGGCGCGACCTCATCGGAGATGTCACACCTGCTCGCTACGGTCCAGGAACGCGTCGACGTGAGGAGCGAGGGTGCCGACGTCCCACCAGGTGTTCAGCTACCTGACCGCGGACAAGGCGGACCAGTACCGGCAGGTCCTCCAGGTCTTCCTGCAGGCCAAGCAGCGGTTCGTGCTGAACCTCCGACCCGACGAGGTGGTGGCCAGCCTGCGCGCCGACGGGGTGGAGACCGACCGGGACGCGGTCCAGTCGCTGTTGGCCAAGCTGCAGGAGTGGGGCAACCTGCGGGCCGACGCCGACACCGCCGAGGTGGCGACGGTCGAGGAGTTCTACCGCTCCCGGTTCCTGTACCAGCTCACCGTCGAGGGCGAGGCGGCTGAGCGAGCCGTCGCCCACTTCGAGGAGCTGCTGATCCAGCCGGGGGAGCTCCAGAGCTCCGCTCTGGCGGACATCCAGGAGCTCCTGGCGGAGCTCTCGACGCTCGCGGCCAGCGCCGAGCCCGACGCCGGCAAGGTCTTCCGCTCGCTGTCGACGCTGACGGCCCGCTTCGAGGAGCTGACGGACCGAGCTCGCACCTTCATCACGGGTCTGCAGCGCACCGTGGACCTGCACGGCATCGACCTCGAGGCCTTCCTCGCCTACAAGGACCGGCTGATCGAGTACCTCGAACGGTTCATCGGCGATCTGGTCGTCGCCCAGGGCCGGATCGCGCGGCTCCTGGCCGAGGTCGACGAGGTGGGATCGGCCCGGCTGCTGGCGATCGCCGCGGACCGCGAGCTGGCCGATCGGCTCGAGGTGACCGACGACGACCGCGCTGGCGCCCGTGCCCGCTGGGAGGACCGGTGGGCGGGGCTGTCCGGCTGGTTCGTCGCCCCGGCCGGGACGCGGGCCCAGGCCGACGTCCTGCGGGAACGTGCCCGGCAGGCGATCCCCGACCTGCTCCAGGCGGTCAGCCAGATCAACGAGCAGCGGATCTCACGCACCGACCGTCCCGCGGACCTGCGCACGCTCGCTCGCTGGTTCGCCCAGTGTCCGACCGAGGCCGATGCCCACCGGCTGTGGCGGGTGGCCTTCGGCCTGGCACCGGCCCGCCACCTCAAGGTCGACGCCGACACGCTCGACCGACGTGCCGACCATCCCGTCCCCGCGTCCACCAGCTGGCTCGACGCCCCGCCGCTGGTGATCTCCCCGCAGCTGCGCCGCACCGGCCGCTACGTCCGGCGCGGACGCCCCACCAGCATCATCGACCGGTCCGCCGAGAAGGCGCTGCTCGCCCGCCAGGCGAGGGAGGAGGCTGCCCAGCTCGCAGCGGCGAAGGCCCGGCTGCTCACCGACGGCACGGTCCGCCTGTCCGACCTCGGAGAGCTGGACCGCCAAGCGTTCGGGCTGTTCCTCGACCTGCTCGGTGAGGCGCTCGCACTGCCGACCACCCCCGGAAGGCCGATCGTCGCCACCTCCTCCGACGGGGCGCTGCAGATCGAGCTGACACCCACCACCGACGGGGACATCGCAGCGATCACGACCCGCGACGGTGTGCTGCACGGCCCGGATCACCACATCCGGATCGCCGACCTGGCCGGGCCCGTCGGCACCGCGTCACCCGACGAACCGCGGGCCACCGACACACCGCCGACCACCGACGAACAGGCCCGGTGGGATCCGACGGTCGAGGAGGTGGCCGTGTGACCGACCCAACCGATCGCCGCCGACTGCAGGAGCAGCACGAACGACGCGCCGCCGCGCGTGCACTGCTCGCCTCGCCGCTGCTGCACGCCGAGCAGGAGCCCGACGCCTTCCGCCTGGTCCGGCGACACGCCGACTGGCTCCGGCAGCAGTTCGCCCACGAGTTCGGGTGGAACCTCACCGTCGACCCCACGCTGGCACGGCTACGCAAGGTGCCGGCCACCCTCGACGATGGCACCCGGCCCGCGCGTGCCCGCGCGTCGGACGCGCCGTTCTCGCGCCGCCGCTACGTCCTGCTGTGCCTCGCCCTGGCCAGCCTCGAGACGGCCGACCGGCAGGTCGCCCTCGGCCGGCTCGCCGAGCTGATCGTCGGGTCGGTGGCGGCCGACCCCGAACTGGCCGACGCCGGGATCGCCTTCCAGCTGGACACGCGTGACCAGCGCCGCGACCTCGTCTCGGTCGTCCGGCTGCTGCTCGCCCTCGGCGTCCTCCGGCACGTGGACGGCGACGACACGCAGTACGTCGACGGCACCGGCGACGCGTTGTACACGATCGACCGTCCCGCCCTCGCGGCCGTGCTGGCCACCCGCCGGCCACCGTCCACCGTGACCGCCGACACCCTGGAGGAGCGGCTGTCCGCCCTCGTCGCCGAGCCCGTGCCCGACACGTCCGATGCGCGCAACCGCGCGATCCGGACCCACCTGGCCCGTCGGCTGCTGGACGACCCGGTCGTCTACACGGACGACCTCGACGACGAGCAGCTCGCGTACCTGACCCGCCAGCGTGCCCGCCTCGTCGGTGCCGTCAGCACCCTGACCGGCCTCGAGCCCGAGGTCCGCGCCGAAGGCATCGCGATGGTCGACGAGCGTGGCGACGCGACCGACGTCGAGGTTCCCGATCAGGGCACCGACGGACACCTCACCCTGCTCGTGGCAGAGGAGCTCGCCCGCCGGTTGCGTGCTGCCGTCCGGCCATCGTCGGCCGGGGGTCCGTCGGCCCCACCCCCGAGCGGCGCGACCGTGGCCGATGGTCGGCCGGCTGTGTCCCCGACCGTCGTCGTGGCCACGGCCGAGCTCGAGGCGTTCGTGGCGGAGTGCATCGCCCAGCACGCGGCGCACTGGCGGCGGGACGTCCGCGACCCGGGCGCGGAGGTCCGTCTGGCCGCCGAGGCGGTCGACCGGCTCGCCTCCATCGGGCTCGTGCGCAGGGCGGATGGCGGCGTCGTGCCGCTCGCCGCTGTCGCCCGCTACGCCCTCACCGACGCGACCCTGCCCCCGCCTGTCCCCGCAGACGTGACCCCGCCGCCGCCCGTCCCCGCAGACGCGAGCTCGCCCCCGCCCGCCCCGACCGACGCGGCGCTGCCGCCACCGTCCCCCACCCCATCGGAGGCCTGACCGTGGACGTGATCCAGACCCTCGATCCGGGGCACGCTCCCGCCACCGACGGACGTGCCCGGCTGCCGCAGCCGACGACCGAGCGGTTCCAGCCCCTGCGCCTCGGGCTGCTGAACCTCTACCGGTTCGACGACGAGTGGTTCCCGTTCGCGGACGGACGGCTGCTCCTGCGCGGCAACAACGGCACCGGGAAGTCCCGCGTGCTCGCGCTGACGCTGCCCTTCCTGTTCGACGGCGAGGTCACCCCGACCCGGCTCGAACCCGACGGTGACAAGGCCAAGCGCGCCGAGTGGAACCTCCTGCTCGGCCAGCACGACGACCGCCTCGGCTACACCTGGATCGAGTTCGGCCGGCTCGAAGACGGCCAGCCGACCTTCGTGACCCTGGCGATCGGCATGCGTGCCGTCAAGGGCAAGGGGTTGGCCGGCCGGTGGTTCCTCGTGACCGACCGGCGCATCCGCAACGACCCGCGGGCCGCGGCCGACGGGACGCTCTCGCTGGTGGGCGACGTCGGCCAGCCCCTCACGCGGGACCGGCTGACGGCGGCGCTCGACGGGCACGGCGAGGTCTTCGACACCGCGAAGGCCTACCGCGCCGAGGTCGACCGCCGCCTGTTCGGCCTCGGTGCGCACCGGTACGAGGCGCTGGTCGATCTGCTCATCCAGCTCCGCCGTCCGCAGCTGTCCCGCCAGATGGACGAGGACGCGCTCTCCAACGCGCTCAGCGAGGCGCTGCCGCCGCTCCCGCACGCGGTGATCAGCGACGTCGCCGAGGCGTTCCGCACGCTCGATGCCGATCGCACGGCGCTGGCCTCCTTCACGGCCGCAGCCGAGGCGACCGAGACGTTCCTCGACACGTACCGCCGGTACGCCGGGGTGCTGAGCCGCCGACGGGTGCTGGAGGTCACCCGCGCCAACGGCGAGTACGAACGCACGCAACGCGAGCTGCGCACGGCCGAGCGGGACGGTGAAGAGGCCGAGCACCGGTTCGCCGCCCTGACCACCGAACGGGACCGCGCCCGTGACGACGAACGGCGCCACACCGAACAGGTTCGAGCGCTGGAGACCTCCCCCACGATGGACCGGGTCCGCGAGCTCGAGCACGCCCGCGAGGCGGCCAGCGCCGCGGACGAGCGTGCCGCCCAGGTCCGAGCGGATCTGGATCAGGCCACCGAGCGGTCCACCGAGCACGAGGCCCGGGTGGTCGAGGCGCGCGAGCGTGCCACCCGGTCACGCGACGAGGTCGTCGAGGTAGCCGCCACCGCGGCCGAGACCGCGGCCAGCGCCGGAGTGGCGTCCGACCACCGACGGGCGGTCGCGGACCTCGACCTGCCCGACGTCCGCGACCCCGAGCGGATCGTGGCGGCCCGGGCGGCCGCGGACACCGCCGTCGGTCGGCGCCGCGACGCGCTCGAGCACCTCCGCGGGCTGAGCGTCGAGGTCGTCGCGCGCGCCCGCGAGGTCGACGCCGCTCGGCAACGCCGCGAGGACCTCGCGAGCCACCTCGACGCTGCCCGCGACGACGAACGCGAGGCGGCCTCGGCGCGGGACCAGGCGGTCGTCACGGTCCTGGCGGACTACCGGTCGTGGCGGGACACGTTGACGGAACTGGCGGCTCCGGCCGCCGACGAACTCGGCTGGGAGCTGGAGGTGTGGCGCGAGCAGGCCCACGACCGGTCCCCGCTGGCGATCGCCGTCGACCGCGCCGTGACCGACGCCACCCGCCGGCTCGCCGAGCTGCGCGCCGCGCACCGGCAACAGCACGCGGCCGTGACCGGCGAGCGTGACCGCACGGCAGCCGACCGAGCCGAGGTGGCAGCCGCACGCCACCTCCCGCCGCCCGCGCCGCACACCCGCGACGACCGCACCCGTGACGGTCGGGCCGGCGCGCCGCTGTGGCAGCTGGTCGAGCCGGTCGACGGGGCCGACCCGGAACGGACCGCCGGCTTCGAGGCGGCCATGGAGGCAGCCGGCCTGCTCGACGCCTGGGTCACCCCAGACGGCCAGGTCCTCCCACCGGGCGTGCACGACGCCGCGATCGTCACCGCCGACCTGCCCCCAGCCGCCGATGGCGGCCTGACGAGCGTGCTCCGGGCCTGCATCGACCCCGCCGACCCGCTGGCCTCCGCGGTCCCACCCGAGGTGGTGCGAGCGGTGCTGGAACGGATCGGTGACCGGCCAGGCGACGGCACCGTCTGGGTCGCCGAGGACGGCCGCTACCGCGCCGGAGCGGTGACGGGCGCCTGGCACAAGGAGACGGCCGAGCACCTCGGACACGCCGCACGGGAGGCCGCGCGCCGCGAGCGCCTCGCCGCGCTGGACCGACAGATCGAGGACCTCGACCGTCAGCTGGCAACGCTCGATGCCGAGGCTGACGACCTCGAGCAGCGTGCTGCGACCCTGAGCGCCGAACAGGACGCCGCCCCCGCAGACACGCCGATCCGAGAGGCGTCGCTGACCCACGCCGCGGCCGTCCAGCGGGTCGCCCAGCAGCGCGAGCGGCTGGCCGAGGTCGAGGCCGCGCTGGTCGCGGCCACCGCCGCCCACGACCAGGCCCAGGCCGCCTACGACGACGCCGCGGCCGACGTGGGCGTCGACGAGACGTGCCACCTCGACGTCCTGGAGCGCAGCCTCAGCGACCACGTGGCTGCCCTCGCTGCGCTGTGGCCGCGGTTGGACGCCCACCGGGAGGTGCTCCACGGGTGCGACCGTGTCCAGGCCGACCTCGACGCCGCTCAGGCGGAGGTCGAGCGGCTGACGGCCCGGGTCCGGCAGGCCCACGACGATGTGCTCTCCGCGGCCGCGCGTCGGGACACCCTCGAGGAGACCGTCGGCGCCGAGGCCGACGAGGTGCTGGAACGGCTCGGGCGTGCACGTGCCGACCATGAGGGCGCGACCCGCCGGCGCGAGGAGCTGGACGACCAGCTGGTGGACGCGAAGGGCGCTCTCGAACGGGCGCGGCAGCGGACGGAGGACCTGTCGACGGCGTTGGAGGACCACGCGGCACGGCGGGCCGACCGGGTCGCCGACCTGGCGACCGTCATCGACGCCGGGCTCGTCGCCGTGGCCGATCCGGCCCTGACCGAGGTCGTGGAGGAGTTGCCCGAGGGGCCCCTGGCCGCCGACCGTGGCGTGCGTCTGGCGCGCCGGATCGACCAGGTCCTCGGCGAGGTCGCTGCCGACGACGACACGTGGTCGCGTGTGCAGCGTGGCATCCACGGTCACTACGCCGATCTCGAACAGGCGCTCCTGCCGCACGACCTCCACCCGGTGGTCGAGCTGCCGGACGGCCTGTTCGTGGTCACCGCCCCCTTCCAGGGCGAGGCCCGCTCGATGCCCGACCTGCACCGGCTGCTGGTCGACGAGGTCACGAGCCGGCAAGCGCTGCTGACCGCCCGCGAACGGGAGGTGCTCCAGAACCACCTCATCGGTGACGTCGCCGCCCACCTGCACGCCCTGCTGCGGGAGGGCGAGGACTGGGTCGCGGAGGTCAACGCCGAGCTGGATCGGATGCCGACCTCCACCGGCATGAAGCTGCGGTTCACGTGGCAGGCGCGCCCCGACCTGCCGAGCTTCCCGGCCGCGCGGCGGCACCTGCTCGGGCACCACGCCGGCTGGACACCCGAGCAGCGCGACGAGATCGGCACCTTCCTCCAGGAGCGGATCGCCCAGGTCCGCGAGGCCGACCCGGCCGGGACGTGGCAGGCGCACCTCGAGGCGGCGCTCGACCACCGTGGCTGGCACACCTTCGTGATCGAGCGCCAGCAGGACGGGCAGTGGACCCGGCTGACCCGTCGCAGCCACGGCACCGGCTCCGGTGGGGAGAAGGCGCTCGCCCTCACCGTGCCGCAGTTCGCCGCCGCGGCGGCGCACTACCGCAGTGCCGCCGCCTTCGCGCCCCGGCTCATCATGCTCGACGAGGCCTTCGTGGGGATCGATGCGGGCATGCGTGCCCAGTGTCTCGGGCTCCTCCAGCACTTCGACCTCGATCTGGTCATGACCAGCGAACGGGAGTGGGGCTGCTACCCGACGGTGCCGGCGCTGGCCATCGCCCAGCTCGCGACCCATCCCGACGTCGACGCGGTCGGCGTGTCGCGGTGGGTGTGGAACGGCCGTGAGCGGGTCCGTGCCGACTGAGGCAGGCGTGGACCGTGACCGCCTGGAGGCGCTCCTGGGCGGGGACGAGCTGGCCTGGCTCCGCGACCGCGTCCGGCAACGACTGGAGTCCGGCCGTGCCGTGGTCGGGACCGTCACGCTGCGAGGACCAACCCCCGCGCAACGGGCCGCCGTCGATCGGCTGTTGGGACGCCGCCCGTCGAGTGGCGCGCAGGTCACGGTCTCACTGGACGCGGTCGACCGCCGACTGCGGAGCGCCGGCATCTGTGACGGGTGGGTCGCGGCGGTGGAGGCCCTGGACGGGCCGATCGTCGATCAGGCCGGCCTGCGCCTGGAGACCGAGGCGGCGTGGCGCGCGGTCGACGGTCTCCTGCCGGACGGCGAAGTGTGGGAGCGCACCTTCGCCGACGACCTGCGACGGACCGGGTTGCTGCGTCGTCTCGGCCGGACACCGGACGGCGCCGAGCGGCTGCTGCGTGATGCCCTGAGGGTGGTGGACGCGCTGCCGGTCCGGGCCACGCCGCTCGCCCGGGTGGCCGCCGACGTGCTGGGTGACAGCCACGCCCTGGACGACGATCAGCCCGTCGCCACGCTGGTGCTCAAGGCGCTCCAGCACCGGCACCTGCCGGAGGACGATCGTGGGTCGTTGCCCGTCGGGGTGGAACGCCGCGCGCTGTGGGCAGCCGCAGGGGTGCTCCTGGACGAGTTCGCAGCACCGGTCCTGGTGTGGAACCTGCCCGCCGTGGGATCGGGTCCCGTCGACGTGACGTTGCGAGCCCACGCCGCGGCCGGTGAGCCCGCGCGGCTCACCCTGGGCCAGCTGCTCCGCCATCCGCCGGATCTCGGCAACCTCGCCGGTCGGACGGTGTGGTCGTGCGAGAACCCGGCGGTGATCAGCGTGGCAGCGGAGCAACTCGGTCCGCAGGGCGACCCGCTGCTCTGCACCGACGGCAGCCCGTCGGCCGCCGTGCAGAGCCTCGCGCGCCAGCTACGGGACGCGGGCGCCACGCTCGCGCACCACGGTGACCTGGATCTCGGCGGCCTGCGCATCACGAGCCTGATGGTCCAGCGGTTCGGCGCCCGGCCGTGGAGGATGGACGAGCGGAGCTACCTCGCGGCCCCTGCAGGCCCTCGACTGCGTCGCCCGGTACCCGCCGTCCCGTGGGCACCGGGGCTGGCTGAGGCGATGAACCAGCGGGGCGTTGCGGTCCACGAGGAGCGAACCATCTCGGACCTGCTCGCCGACCTCACCACCGCACGCTGAGCGGCGGCGGACCTGGGTCTCCCCACGTGTTGCGCTCCGTCGTCGCACGTGCCGCCGCGATCAGCGCCGTCGGCTCCGCGATCCAGATCCGCGGTCCAGATCTGCGAGCCAGATCGCCTCCGGGCAGGCGCCTGTCCACAGCCGGGACATCGGCCGCCGCGAGGCCGGGACCAGCTGGCAAGGTCTCGGGAGCCGAACCATCGAGGTGTCAACCATGTCGAACCCGGAACGCGTGAGGGTCCGTGTGCCGACCGCTGAGGGCGCTCCGTGCCCCGGCGAAGGGGTGTGGGCCGAGCTGCTCGACCTGCCCATCGGCCTGTACAGGGTCGCTTCGGTCACCTGGTTGACCGACGGGGTGAGCCTCGGGGACACGGTCCGCTGTGACGTCGCTCGGGACGGCGAGCTCGTCGCCGTCGAGGTCGTCGAGCGTGCGCCCCACGCGACCGTCGTGTTCGGGCTCGCCGATGATCAACCACCCGACGATGTCGTGACACGTCGGCTCGTCGAGCTCGACGCCGCCATCCAGGACCGGCTGGGGCCGTCCATCCCGGCCGAGGGCGGTCTCGGGCTGCTCGCCGTCTGCGTCCCACCCGACCGGGTCGGCGCCCTCCTCGAGGTCGCTCTGGCCTGCTCCACCAGCCGCGACCGCGACGACGAGGAGCGGATCATCGGCGACTGGCGCTGGCACCTCGCTTCGCATCCCCAGTGGACGACCCCCGAAGCGATCCGGGGGAGCGGGCCGCTGCTCGACCGCAACCTCCACGTCGTGGGCGTCGCGTGGACCGGCGACGACCCGGTGGCCAGCCGGTGGGACCCCGGTGTTCGTGCCGCGCTCGCCGACCAGGCCGCCACCGATCCCGGTCTCCGACGGCTGCTCGACGAGCGCCGCTACCTCGCCGTGTTCGCGCCCATCGTCCGGATGGCGCTGGTCAGGGAGTTCGGCCTCACGGCCGTGGGCGCGCAACCCTTCCCGATCGGCCCGCCCGACCCGGCGCTCGACCGCGAGACGCAGGAGGCGGAGTTCTGGAGGCGGTGGGAGGCCGCTCGCGACACCGACGGCAAGGTCCGCTGGTGCGACGACGAGACCGTCGACGGGCACTTCCGCGCCATCATCACCGGTCTCGGACTCGACCCGGACGCCGACCCGCGCGCACCCGCGTGATGTCGCCGATCAGATCGACGCTGCGTTCGGCGTCTTCAGACCGCGACGATGCGCAGGCCTGCGACCGCGACGTGGTCGCGATCCTGCGTCACCAGCGGGACGTCGTGCGCGAGCGCCGTTGCGGCGATCCACGAGTCGTTCACCGGCATGCGTAGCCCGGCCTCTCGCAGGTGCACCCGCAGCCGCGCCCAGGCATCGGCGACCTCGCCGTCGATCGGAAGGGGCTCGAGCGACAGCACGGCGGTGAGGGTGGAGAGCCGCCGGTCGCGTGTCTCGACGTCGTCAGCAACCAGGACACCGGCGCGGAGCTCGCCAACGGTGATCACGGACACGGCCAGCTCGTCCGGCAGCGCCGTCACATCGAGGGGGCGGTCAGCTTCGCGCGCGATGAACACGCTGGTGTCGGCGACACCGCGGGTCACCATGGCAGGTCGTCGGTGGTATCGGGCGCCAAGGCGTCGAGGTCCTGACGCAGTCGGGTATCAGCGGCCCGGGACGCGAGGCGCGTGACGAACTCCTCACGCGTGACCCATCGCCGGCGGCCCCGGAGCGGTGTCAGTACGGCCGCCGGTCGGCCGTGCACCGTGATGGTGATCTCCTCGCCCGCCTGCACGCGCGCGAGCAACTCCCGGGTGGAGTTCCGCAGTTCGCGTGACGCAACCGTCGCATCCATGCGACGAAAGTAGCATATCGCCGCCCGGGAGGCCCGGTGAGGTGGATGTCCTCCCGTTGGACGGACGCAGGTCGGGGATGCGACCGAAGAGCAGAACAGCCCAGGTCGGGAGCCGTCCTCCGGGGACGCTTCGTAGCGCTACCGATCCACCTCGGTGCGAGTTCGTCCTGGAGGCGCTGATCGGTGCTCCGTGGGCTCACAGCTCGAGGTCCGAGGTGTCCGCGTCATCTCCTCGCGAGGTCGAACCGAAGATGCTGACTGCGGTGACGCCGTGTTCAGCGGCGGCTGAAAGTGTCTGCCTTCGTAGCGCGCGAGCGCGGACTGCGAGGTCCCGGCACGTTGCGCGAGGTCGCGCTGAGAGAGCCCCGCGTCGAGGCGTGCGCGTCGGATCAGGTCAGGGACACCATGACGCCATGATGCCTGAAGAGGCATCGGTAGCGACAGGCCTGTGAGGTGGGATGCGCCGGCGATCCGGATGGCACAAGGCCGCTGATGTCAGGGGGTCACGGCCGACCTCGAGCAACCCGCTGGACTCGCAGGCGTTGCCGCTTGGTTGCGACACGCCTTCGATCGGAACCGGAGCGCTCCACGACAGTTGTAGATTTATGTTACCACATATGCTTACTCTGATCACGATACTCTCGTAACCCTGCGGTGACGGATCTTGGGAGTCCTGATGCCTGCCGTAGCGGACGTTCTTGGCCAGCTCGGGCCGGTGTTCCGTTGGGCTGAGTGGCGCCGTGCCGGGATGTCGGATCCGGTGCTGTACCGGCTGTTGGCAGAGGGCCGCCTGGAGCGCATCAGCCACGGCCTGTACCTGCAGGCCGACGCTGACGTTGCTGACCTCGAGCTCCTGGTAGTGGCTGCTGCCAACGACCGTTCGACCCTGTGTCTGACGTCGGCGCTGGCTCGACACGATCTGACGGATCAGATCCCGACGCAGATCGACGTGGCCCTGCCGCGCGGCACACGTCTGCCGAAGGTGTCGGCGCCGGTGCGCTGGCACCGGTTCGCGCCGACCACGTTCGACCTTGGTCGGGCAGTGATCGCGCTGGACGGTGGGTACACGATCGGGTTGTACTCGCCGGAACGGTCGATCGTGGACGCGTACCGGTTGCGTCACCTCGAGGGGGACGAGCTCGGCCGTGAGGCGCTCAAGGCCTGGCTGCGACGGCGTGGGTCACAGCCCTCGAGGTTGCTGGAGGTTGCGGCACCGTTCCCGAAGGCGCTGGGACGGCTGCGTGAAGACGTGCGGGTGTTGCTGTGACCAGCACACCGGAGGAGATCGGCCGGTCCCGCTACTTCGCTCTGCAGCGCCTCGCTCGGAGGCAGGGTCGGGACACCCAGGAACTGCTGACCTTGTACGCGCTGGAGGGACTGCTCGCGCGACTCGCGACCTCCGGTCATCGTGAGCAACTCGTGGTCAAGGGAGGGATGCTGCTGGCTGCGTTCGCCCAGCGCCGTCCCACCCGCGACCTGGACGTGCACGCCCAGCGAGTCGACAGTGACGTGGACACGGTCCGTGAACTGATCGTCACTATCGCGGCTCTCGACGCGGATGACGGACTCGACTTCGACACGTCCGGGGCGACCGCGCAGGCGATCCGCGAGGACGGCACGTACAGCGGCGTCCGCGTGCCCTGACCGTCGTGCTGCACACCGCGGAGTTGACGGTGAAGGTGGACGTGAACGTCGGCGACCCGATCTGACCAGCCCCACAGGAGATCGTGCTCCCACGACTGTTGACCGACGAGCCGCTGATGCTGCGTGGCTACCCGCTCCACATGATCTTGGCGGAGAAGCTGGTCACGGCGATCGATCGGGGTGCCGCCAACACCCGCTGGCGGGACTTCGTCGACATCTACCTGCTGACCTGCCAGCACGCGGTCGTCGGTTCCGACCTGGAGGAAGCGATCCGTCGCGTCGCGACCTGCCGAGCGGTCGAGCTCGCCCCGCTGGCCGACGTCCTCGATGGACTCGCCGAACTGGCGCAGACCAGGCGGGTCGCTTGGCGGGCGAAGC
>CAYVJT010000100.1:11796-13007 GCA_964451855.1 uncultured Actinomycetota bacterium | reverse complement strand
TTGACGACCTTGAAGTTGACGTCCGCCTCGAGCAGGGCGAGACGGATCTCCTTCAACGTCGCGTCGACGGTCTTCTCGTCGAGGCGGCCGCGCCCCTTGACGCGGTCGAGGGCGGACTCGAGCTTGGAGCTGAGCTGGTCGAACACGGATGTTCCTGGGGACGCGGTGCGGGTCGGGGGCCGCGAGCGTAGCGGTCCGGCCGCGCACGGCTCGGGGCCCGGTCCTAGCTGGCGACGTCGGCGAACAGGCCCTCGACGAACAGCTCGGGATCGAACGGGGCGAGGTCGTCGATCCCCTCGCCCAGCCCCACGAACTTGACGGGGAGCCCGAGCTCACGCTGTACCGCGACCACGATCCCGCCCCTCGAGGAACCGTCGAGCTTGGTCAGCACGATGCCGCTGACCTCGACCGCCTCGAGGAAGGCGCGCGCCTGCGAGATCCCGTTCTGTCCCGTGGTCGCATCGAGGACGAGCAGCACCTCCTCCAGCGGCCCGGACCGCTTCTCCAGGACCCGTTTGACCTTGCTGAGCTCGTCCATCAGCTCACGCTTGTTCTGCAGACGACCCGCGGTATCCACGATCAGCAGGTCGGCTTCCTGGCCGGCCGCCACGTCGTAGGCCTCGTAGGCCACCGACGCGGGATCGGCGCCCTCGTCCTTGCGGACCAGGTGCGCCCCGCTGCGCTGTGCCCAGATGCCGAGCTGTTCGGCCGCGGCGGCGCGGAAGGTGTCGGCCGCTGCCAGGACGACCTTGCGACCCTCCCGGTGCTCGATGGCGGCGAACTTGCCGATCGAGGTGGTCTTGCCGGTGCCGTTCACGCCGGTGACCAGCCACACGGTCGGGCCGTCGTCGGTCGCCCTGGCCAGCGAACGGTCAGCCGTCCCGAGCGCGGCCCGCAGTTCCTGCTTGAGCAGGTCGAGCACGGCTGGTGCCGTGGTCGCCCCCTCCTCGCGGCTGCGACGCCGGAGCTCCTCGACGATCTCCATCGTCGCGGTGACCCCGACATCCGCGGTGATCAGGGCCTCCTCGAGCCCTTCCCAGGCGTCCTCGTCGACGCCACGACCGAACAGCTGGGCCACCGAGGCGCCCAGCACGTTGCGCGTGCGGGAGAGGCGACGACGGAAGCGCTCCCCCGGTGCGAGGTCCTCCTCGACGAGCGCGGCCGGCGTGTCCGGCACCTCGACGTCCGGGATCTCGAGGTCGGGCGCTTCG
>CAYVJT010000100.1:5852-11696 GCA_964451855.1 uncultured Actinomycetota bacterium | reverse complement strand
GGCGCTTCGGCCTCCGGGTCGAGGGTGTCGGTCGTCGCTGTCCCACCGCCCCCATCGTCCTCGGCTCCATCGCGGGTCGGAGCAGGGCCGCGCCGCCGACCGTCCTCAGCTCGCCCTCCCCGAGCGTCCGTGCGTCCGCGGACGGCGAGCACCAGCAGTACGACCACGAGGAGGACCGCCACGGCGATCAGCACGCTCGTCAGCGGCGTCGTTGGCAGGGCTTCGAGCACGAGGGACGGACCTTCCGGGCGAACGGCGGCTCAGCCGACGGGTGAGGGGTGCTCCGAGCGTTGCACACCAGCGCGTCCGTCCGCGGGTTCGGAGCCCTCGTCCGGTCCATCCAGTGCCTCGGTCGGTGCGTCGCTGGCACGGTCCTCCAGCACATCGTGGGTCTCGGGGACGGTGCCGTCCTCGCGGAGACGCTCGGCGACCACCTTGGTCACCGCGTCGTGGCCCATCGTGACGCCGTAGAGCACGTCGGCGATCTCCATGGATCGCTTCTGGTGGGTGACCATGATGATCTGCGCGTGGCCGCGGAAGGATCGGATGACCTTGAGCAGCCGCTGCAGGTTGACGTCGTCGAGGGCGGCATCGACCTCGTCGAGCACGTAGAACGGCGAGGGGCGCGCCCGGAAGATCGCGAACACGAAGGCGAGCACCGTCAGCGATCGTTCGCCACCGGAGAGCAGCGACAGGCGGGTGACCTTCTTGCCCGGCGGGCGCGCCTCCACGTCGATGCCGGCGGTGAGCAGATCGTCGTCTCCGGTGAGCACGAGCCGTCCGTGACCACCGGGGAACACGGTCGAGAAGGTCAGCTCGAACTCCCGCGCGACGTCCTCGAAGGCCGCCTTGAAGACCTCCCGGATGCGGTCGTCGACCGCGACGACGACCTCCTCGAGGTCGCGCTTCGACCGACGCAGGTCGTCGAGCTGGTCCGACAGGAACGCGTGCCGCTCCTCGAGCGCCTTGAACTCCTCGAGGGCGAGCGGGTTCACGCGGCCCAGGAGCTGGATCTTGCGCACGAGCACGTCCTCACGTTCGGTGAGGGCGTCCTGGTCGTAGCTGCCGGCGTCAGGGTGCTCGGCACGGACATCGTCGGGGTCCATGGACAGCTCGCTGCGGATCCGCGATGCCACCGCCTCGAGGCGCGAGGTGACCTCGGCCCGCTTGAGATCGGCCGCGTGACGGCGTTCGCGCAGCTCGTCCAGCTCACCTCCGACCTGGGCGAGCACCTCGCGTGCCTCCGCGAGCTGTTCACGGCGGCGGGCGTGACGCTGCTGGAGCTGGTCGCGCTCCTCGGCAGCCTGCTCGACCGTGCGCTCGAGTTCGTCGATCGCCGACCGGGCGAGGACGGCGAGCTCGCCGCACCGCTCGATGCCCTGCCGTCGTGCCTCGCGACGTCGGGCGGCCTCCCGCAGCGCGGCCTCCACCTCGTCGGCTTCGCGTCGCAGCTGCTGTTCCTGCAGCTCGAGGTGACGGACCTGCTCGCTCGTCCTCTCCACCTTGACCCGCGCCTCGAGCTCACGCTCGCGTGCCACCTCGACGACCTCGTCGAGCTGGACGGCGACGGGATCGCTTCCGTCGTCATCATCATCGTCGGCGGGTTCGGCCCCTGCCGCTGGGCCCCGGCCGTGGAGCTCGGACAGCGCGGCACGGTCACGCTCCAGGACCCCCTCGAGCTCGGCCTTCTGGGCGGCGACGACCTCGCGCTGGGTCGTCAACGAGTGCAGCTCCTTGTTGAGCCGCGCGAGCCGTTCGGCAGCGCCGGTGATGCGCGCATCCGACTCGTTGATGCGCTCGGTGGCCTCGGCGAGGATCTCCTTGGAACGGGCCAGCGCCCGCTCGGCCGAAGCACGCTCGGCCGCGAGCTGTTCCAGCTCCTCGGCCAGCTCCTCGGCCCGCGCCCCGGCCTGGTCGGCCGCGGACGCGGTCAGCACCGCGGACCGCTCGATGGCACCACCGGCCTGGTAGCCGAAGGGCCCCGCCAGATCGCCCTCGGGGGTGACGAAGGTCAGCCCCGGATCGCGGCCGTGGAGCAGGACCGCGGTGTCCCAGTCGTCGACGACGTAGGTGGTCACGAGCAGCCGCCGCAACGCGGTGACGACGCCGTCCGCCGACGCTTCCCCGTCCGCCGGATCGGTGCCGTCCGTCGGCTGGAGCAGGTCGGCGACAGGTGTCGCACCGGCGGTCGCCAGGCGCTCTCGGGCCTCCTCGTCAGGTTCGGCGGCCGGGCGCAGGTCGTGACGCGCGGCCAGGACCACGGCTCGGCCCCCGTCGACCTCACGCAGCCAGGCGACCGCACGACGGGCCCGCTCCGGGGTCGTGACCACGACCGCCTCCCCGAGCCTGCCCAACGCGGCCGCCACCGCTCCCTCGTTGCCGCCGGTGACGCGGACGTGGTCGGCGACGGGGCCGAGCACACCGTCGAGGTCGGCATCCAGCAACGCCGAGGTACCTCCGTCGGTCTCGGCGACGGCGGCGCGGAGCGCCTCGGCACGTGCGGCCTGCGAGGAGCGTTCCGCGTCGAGGTCGCGAGCCCGGGCGGCGAGGTCGTCGACCCTGCCGCTGTGCTCGGCGACCTCGGCCTCTGCGGCCTCGAGGGCCGAGGTGAGCTCGACCTCGCTCACATCCAGGCGATGGATCTCCTCCTGCACCTGGGCGACGTCCTGCTCGGCCTCCGCCGTCCGGCTGTCGAGGCTCTCGAGGGTGGAGGCGACCCGGCCGAGCTCCGCCTCCGCCGATGCGATGGAGCCACGCAGGGCGGACACCTCGCCCTCCCACCGCAGCACGCGTTCACGCTGCTCGGCGCGCCGGCGGCGCTCGGCCTGCAGCTCCTGCTCGTGCGCACGACGATCCTGCTCGGCCTCCCGCCGGGCTGCCGTGCACGCCTCCAGGGCCTGGCGATCCCGCTCGGCGGCCTCCGCGCGTTCCGTGCGCTGCTCCGCGACCCGGTCGGCCTGGGCGCGCAGTTCAGCCGGGGGACGGCCGGCGAGGGGTTCCTCGACGTACTCGACGAGGTGACGGCGCTTGGCCTCGATCAGGTCGGCCGTGCCACGCAACCGCTCGGCCAACGATGTCAGGCCGTAGACCCCGGCCTGCGCGCGGTCGACGGCGGGCCCGAGATCGGCAAGCTCGCCCTCGAGCTGGTCGACACGTCCCTGTGCGGCATCGCGTCGTGCCTCCACCTCCGCCAGCTGCGAGGTGGCGCGATCCTCATCGCGGCCGTGCGATCCGGCGAGTTCGGTCAGCCGGTGCAACTCGAGGGCCGCGATCTTGACGGCGACCTCCCGCAGCTCGGCCTGCAACGACGCATGCCGATCCGCGGCTTCCGCCTGCCGTTCGAGGGGGCGCAGCTGCCGACGTAGCTCGCGCAGGACCGTGCGCAGCTTGTCGATGTGGCCGTCGACCTGCTCGAGCTTGCGCAGCGCACGCTCCCGTCGGCGCCGGTGCTTGAGGATGCCGGCGGCCTCCTCGATGTAGCGGCGACGCTCCTCCGGTTTGGCGTTGAGGATCTCGTCGAGTTGGCCCTGCCCGACGATCGTGTGGAGCTCACGGCCGAGCCCCGTGTCCGACAGCAGCTCCTGGACGTCGAGGGCGCGAACCTCCTCACCGTTGATGCGGTAGGAGGTCTCACCATCCGCGTGGATCGTGCGGGCGACCTGCACCTCGCTGAACTGCGCAGCGCTGTGGGCCGTACCGACCCCGGTCGGGGTCAGCTGTCCCTCGGAGTTGTCGATCACGATCTCGACGTGGGCACGTCCCGCCGCGTGGCGGCCAGGTGATCCCGCGAAGATCACGTCCGACATCGAGCCGCCACGGACCTTCTTCGCGGAGTGCGTGCCGAGCACCCATGACAGCGCGTCCACGACGTTGGACTTGCCCGAACCGTTCGGCCCCACGATCACCGTGATGCCGGGCTCGACCTCCAGGTTGGTCCGGTCAGCGAAGGACTTGAACCCGCGCATCGACAACGACCTGAGGAACACACTGCCTCCACAGGCGCGCACGGCGCATCGACGACGGGGGTCACCACGGCCCGCAGCCTAGCGATGTGCTGCGGGTCCTCAGCGCGACCTCGGTCACGAGCGAGGCTCACCGCACGAGCGAGGCTCACCGGGGGTCGACCACGGCAGGCAGAGCGGGTCGACCAGCGCAGGCAGGGCGGGTCGCCGGACGCGCCGGCGACCCTCAGCTGTGGGCCGGGGTGCGTTCGTCCGTGGACTCACGCTCGTCACGAGCTGCCTCGGCCTCCGCGAGCGCCCGCTCGAGCTCGGCGACCCGCTGGCGGAGCACCCGGACCTCGTCCAGCAGGCGCAGGCTGGACGGCGCGACGTAGCTGCCCATCAGGGCCTTGCCCATCCTCGATCCTCCAGGGTGCGATGGTCGGCGTGCAACACCTCGGCGCTCCGAGCGCGTCGCGCGGAGCAGCACCAGACGTTGCCAAGCGTTCGCCGGTCGGCAGGCGAGGGAGACCGCCAGGCTCCGACCCCCTGAGCCTACCGGAGCGTTCACGACCGCGTCCAGGCTGAAGGACCCTGCACCGGGGGCCGGGCGGCTCGTCACGGCAGGTCGGAGCGCACCTCGAACCGGTCGATGCCCAGGGGATCGACCCGCTCGACCTCGACGTCATCCACCTCGGCGGAGGGAGGGCCACCGGTCACCATCCAGGCCTCGACGGTCTCGACGGCGTCGGCGTCACCCTCGAGCCAGGCCACGACCGCACCGTCCACGCGGTTGGCCACCCACCCGCGGACCCCCTGCTCCTGGGCGACCCGTCGGGTCGAGGCACGGAAGAACACACCCTGGACGTGCCCCTTGACGGTCACCTTGCGTGCAACCTTGCGCTCCATCAGATCATGCACTGGTCGCAGTGGTAGGTGTAGATGCCCTTCTTGATGCGCGTCCGCAGGATCGGCTTCCGGCACCGTGAGCAGGGCAACCCGTCGCGGCCGAACACGCGCAGGTGCTGGGCTGCTGTGCCTTCATCGTCGATCGCCGCCTCGGCTTCGCTGTCATCCAGCGACGACCCCGCCGCCTTCATGGCCAGGACGATGACCTCCTGCATCGCGCGGTAGAGCCGACGGATCTCCTGGGTCGACAGCTTCGAGGTGACCCGGTCGTGGCGCAGCCCGGCCTCCCACAGGATCTCGTCGCTGTAGATGGGCCCGAGCCCCGCGATCCGGGTGGGGTCGGTCAGCACCAGCTTCAGTGGGCCGTCCGCGTCTGCGAGGAACCGACCGAACTCCATCCAGGTGGGGTTGTCGTCCAGGGGGTCGAGCGCGTCGGGTGACACGCCGGCGGCCTCCAGTGCCTCGCCGGTCGGCACGACCCCGGTGTGGGCGGTGGCCTGGCTCCCCGGCTCGGAGAGGTGGATCGCCCCGCCGATCGTGAAGGTCACCATCAGGTGGGTGCCGGGTCCGGGGGCCTCGTTGGCGGTCTCGCGGTGCAACGAGCCCTCGTCGCCCGCGTCGATGATCCAGGTGTAGCCCTCGTCGAGGTCCACGAAGATGACCGTGCCACGTCGGCGCGCCGCCTCGACCTTCCGTCCGGCGAGGGCCTTGACGAACTCGGGGCGGTTGCGATGGAAGGGACGCACGACGCTCGGCGTCTCGACGGTCACGTCCTTGATGCGCTTGCCGACGATCTCCTTCTCGAGATCCCTGCGTAGCACCTCGACCTCGGGGAGTTCGAGCACCGGATCAGCCTTCCGTCAGGGTTGGCGTCAGGGTTGGCGAGGGGTCGGCGTTCTGGGCAGCCGGTCGAGCGACGTCGACGTGCCTCGCCGGGCAAGCTAGTCGACGTACCCTCGGTCCCGGGTCACCCGAGGCGGTGCTCGGGTTCGGT
>CAYVJT010000100.1:0-5752 GCA_964451855.1 uncultured Actinomycetota bacterium | reverse complement strand
CTCGGGTTCGGTGAGGGCCCGGTGGGCCTGCCGCGCCGCCCGCTGTTCGGCCTGCTTCTTGCTCCTCCCCTCGCCGCGGCCGAGGAGCTCGCCACCCACGTGGACCTCGGCGGTGAAGGTCTTGGCATGGTCCGGGCCATCGTCCTCGACCTCGTAGCGAGGGAGCGCCTCGAAGCGCGCAGCCGACAGCTCCTGCAGGCTCGTCTTGTAGTCGAGCGCCGTGTCGCTCTCCGCGAGCTCACCGAGCACCTCGGCGAAGAGGCGCTGGACCAGGTCGTAGGCGGTCGCGAACCCCTGATCGAGGTAGACCGCACCGAGGACCGCCTCGAGCACGTCCCCGAGGATCGACTCCTTGTCCGCACCTCCGGACGCGGTCTCGCCACGCCCGAGCTTGACGTAGGCGCCGAGCTCGAGGTCCCGGGCGACCTCTGCCAGGGTCTCGCAACGCACGGCAGCCGCACGCAGCTTCGCGAGCCGGCCCTCCTGCTCGTCGGGATGCGCGCTGTAGATCTCGTCGGTGACGACGAGCCCGAGCACAGCATCCCCGAGGAACTCCAGCCGCTCGTTGGTCGGTAGGCCGCCCTGTTCGAAGGCCCACGATCGGTGTGTGAGCGCACGATCGAGCAGCCCCGGATCGTCGAAGTGCACGTCGAGCGCGGCCGCGAGCTCTGCGGCCGGCTTCGGTGCGGTGGGTGACTCCGACAGGGTCAGTCGACCTCGAGGACGGTACGCCCGTCGTAGGTGCCACAGGTCGCACACACGGTGTGCGGCCGGGTCGGCGCCTTGCAGCGACGACACGTCGCGTAGGTCGGTGCGTCGATCCTGCGCCACTGCGCCTTGCGGTGACGGGTGCGTGAGCGCGACATCTTCCGCTTCGGAACGGCCATCGTCGGCTCCTCCTTGGTGGGTCCCGCCGCAGCGGGAGGGGTCGGTGATCGTCGGACAGGTCAGTCGTTGGGCAGGTCAGTCGTTGGGGAGGTCCAGGTCGGCGAGGGGCGCCCACCGTGGATCGATGCCCGTGCCGTGCTCGTGGCCGCAGTCGGTCCGGTTGCGGTCAGCGCCGCAGGTCTGGCACAGGCCCAGGCAATCCTCGTCGCACAGGGTACGCATCGGCAGGTCGAGGATGAGCGCGTCGCGCACCATCGTGGACAGGTCGATCGCGGTGGCATCGTCGATCAGCTCGTAGCCGGGCTCGTCCTCGTCCACCTCCTCGACCCGCTTCGCGGGGTCGAGGAACAGTTCGGCGACCGTCACCCTGCGCTCGACCTGCTGCGGTTCGAGGCAGCGGGCACACGCGAGCTCGAGGTGGAAGCGCAGCACGCCCCGGACCAGGATGCCGTCGACCACGCTGTCGAGGTGCAGGTCGAGCTCGACCGGGTCCTGGAGGGCGCCCTCGGCGGTCCCCCACGGGTCCGAGCCGAACTCGTCCTGAGCGACCGCAACCTCGACCGGCCGGGTGGCACCCGGCTGATCGACGATCTCGGTGATGCTGACGCGCACGTGACGGACTCCATGGGCGCGGCGAGGGCCGCGGAGGTGGGCCGGTGGCTGACGTGAGCCGTTCGGGCGGGAAGGACGGGCCGGCGGTGGACCGAGCGCAACGCCGACGGCAGGGACGGGGATCGAGGAGGTTCCCAGGCCGCTCGGCCGACCACCCGGTGAGCTGGCAGCGACTGGGGGTGGATCGATCGCCGGAACGGCGCGCGGGATGCCGAACAGGGACGCCGTGGCTCCCTGGCGGACGACGCACCGTACCACAGCGGCGTTCGAGCCGATCCGGCCACGTGGCCCCACCGGCAGGTGGCCGGGCTCACGGGGTCACGCTACGAGCGGGTCGCGTCCGCGTCGAGGTCGTCCTCGAGACCGATGTCGACCTCGTCCTCGGCGAGCTGGTCCGTATCGGACGCGCCGCGCAGCTTGGCCCGGCCACGTTCCACAGCGCTGAGGGTCTTGGACAGCACCACCTCGAAGTTCGCGAGCTTCGCGTCGACGTAGTCCTCGGCCTCGAGGCGGATCCGGCGGGCGTGCTCGCGGGCCTCCTCGAGGATCCGCTCGGCCTCGTTGTCGGCCGTGCGAACGACCTCCTGCTCGGAGACCAACCGATCGCGTTCGGCCTTGCCGTCGCTGATCAGGCGGTCGGCGTCCGCCTGTGCGCGCTCGAGGATCTCGTCGCGCTCCCGGATCACCCAACGTGCCTGCGTGAGCTCGTCGGGGAGCGCTTCGCGTAGGTCGTGCATGAGCCCGTCGACCTCGGCACGGTTGAGCATGATCGACGCCGACAGCGGAACGGCCTTGGCCTCGGCGACCAGGCGTTCGAGCTGGTGCAGCTTCGCCTCGACGTCCAGGGGCACGCCGCGTTGTTCGGACATCAGGCTTCCCGTCGATCGTTCTCGTGTGCACGTGGATGGCTCAGCCCCCGTGGTCCGGAGCGTAGCGGCCGACGGATCGATCCCCGCGACACCTGGGTGGCCGTTCAGCCCGTGCCATCGCCGCTCCCGAGCTTGGTCTCGAGCGCCGCCTGGATGCGTGGTGGCAGCGTCCCGTCCACCGATCCGCCGAGCTTGGCCACCTCCTTGACCAGCGAGCTGGACAGGTAGGAGTGCTCCGGGCTGGTCGACATGAAGACCGTCTCGACCCCGGCGATGCGCTGGTTCATCTGCGCCATCTGCAGCTCGTACTCGAAGTCGCTGACCGCTCGCAGCCCCTTGCAGATCAGCCGGACGTCGTTGGCGAGGCAGAAGTCCACGAGCAGGCCCTGGAAGCGGTCGGCTCGCACGTTGTCCAGGTGCGAGGTCTCGGTCTCGACCTGTGCGAGCCGTTCGTCGATCGAGAACAGCGCCCGCTTGTTGGGGTTGTCGACCACGGCGACGATGACCTCGTCGAACCTCGCCGCGGCCCGCTCGAAGATGTCGAGGTGTCCCGCCGTGATCGGGTCGAAGCTGCCCGGACACACCACCCGGACGGTCATCCCGGTCCCTCCTCATCCGACCGGTCCGGTCGGGGTCGGTGTTCTGCACGATGCAGCGCGGTGTCACCGTAGCGCCGGACCTCGCCGACGAGCAGCCGTTCGGGCCACGACGGTGGCGCCGCCCGCGTGTCACGCTCGATCACCACGATCGCGCCGGTGGCGAGATGCGGTGGGAGGGCGGCGAGCAGCGTGTCGAGGGCGGCGTCCGGCAACGCGTAGGGCGGGTCCGCCAGGACCAGGTCGAAGGGTGCCCCGGGCAGCTCCCCCCGGACGGCCGATGCCACGTCGGTGCGCAGCACCTCGGTCCCGGGCAGACCCACCACCTCGATGTTGCGGTCGAGGGCGTCGAGCGAGGCCCGCGCCCGTTCGACGAAGGTGACCCGCCCGGCGCCCCGGGAGAGGGCTTCGAGGCCGAGCGCGCCCGTCCCCGCGAACAGGTCGAGCACGGAGGCGCCAGGCAGCCAGGGTGCCAGCGAGGAGAACAGCGCCTCCTTGACCCGGTCGGCGGTCGGACGCACGTCTCGCCCCTTCGGCGCGACGAGGCGTCGGCCCCTGGCCGCGCCCGCAACGATGCGCATCGTGCTCCCTCGCCGTGCTCGGCCGACCGTCGGTCGCCGTCGTCGGCCTGTCGTGGTATCAGTCGTCCGCCACCCCGAGGTGGTGGAGGACGAACGCCAGCACCTCGGCCTCGTCCTTCCACGCGTCGTAGCGCCCGGACCGTCCGCGGTGACCGGCCCCCATCTCGGTGCGCAGCAACAGCGGCCCCCCGCCGGTGGCGGTCACCCGGAGCTTGGCGACCCACTTGGCCGGCTCCCAGTACTGCACGCGGGGATCGTTCAGGCCGGCGGTCACGAGCATCGCCGGGTAGTCCGCGGCCTCGACGTTGTCGTAGGGCGAGTAGCTGGCCATGACCTCGAGGTAGTCGAGGTCCTCCGGGTTGCCCCACTCGTCGTACTCGATCACGGTGAGCGGGATCGATGGGTCGGACATCGTGGTCACGACGTCGACGAAGGGCACCTCCGCGACGGCGACGGCGCACAGGTCCGGACGCAGGTTCAACGCCCCACCGATCAGCAGCCCCCCGGCGGAGCCGCCACGGATCGCCAGCCGGTCGCGTGCCGTGACGCCCTGCTCGACGAGGTGATCGGCGCACGCGACGAAGTCCGAGAAGGTGTTGGGTTTGGCGAGGAACTTGCCGTCCTCGTACCAGCGCCGCCCCATCTCGCCGCCGCCACGGACGTGCGCGATCGCGAAGACCACCCCGCGCTCCAGCAGGCTGAGCCGGACGTGCGAGAAGATCGGGTCCATCGAGATCTCGTAGCTGCCGTAGCCGTAGAGCAGACACGGGGCGGTGCCGTCGAGCGGGACGTCCGCCCGCCGGACCACGCTGATCGGTACCTGGGTGCCGTCGGGGGCGGTGGCCCACTCGCGCCAGGTCTCGAAGCGGTCACGCTCGTAGCCGCCGCGGACCGGGCTCTCCTTGAGCAGGACGTCGCCGCCGGTGTCCAGGTCGAGGTCGTGCTCCTGGACCGGGGTCGTCAACGACGTGTAGACGTAGCGCAGGGTGCGGGTGTCGAAGCCGGAGCTCGGGCCGAGCCCGGCCGTGTAGACCTCCTCGTCCATCGCCAGCACGTCGCCCTCCCCCGTCGCGGGGTCGCAGACCCGAAGCTGGGCGCGGGCCTCGGTGCGCTCGGAGAGGATGAGCTGATCGGCGAACGCGTCGGCCGACTCGAGGCGGATCCCGGGACGGTGCTCGACGAGGTCGATCCACTGGTCGCGGCCGGGTGACGCGACGGGCGCGACACAGAGCTTGAAGTCGATCGCGCCGTCGGCGTTGGTGACGATGTACAGCAGGTCGCCGCGGTGGTCGATGTCGTACTCGACGCCGTGATCGCGCTCGGCCACGAGCTGCGGGGCCGCGCCTGGATCGTCGGCGTCGAGCAGGTACCACTCGCTGGTGACCTTGCTGCCTGCCTGGATCGCCAGGAAGCGTCGTGAGCGGGTCCGTCCGACGCCGAGCCAGAACCGCTCGTCGGGCTCCTCGTGGACCAGCTCGTCGTCCTCGGCCGACGTCCCCAGGCGGTGCCGCCAGACCTGGTGCGGCCGCCACGCTTCATCGGGCACGGTGTACAGGAACGCCGAGGCATCCTCGTACCACGCGAGTCCGTAGCCGGCACGGGGCACCTCGTCCTCGAGCAGCTCACCGCTCGCGAGGTCTCGGACGCGGATCCGGAACACCTCGGCCCCCGAGGTGTCGACCGATTCGGCCGCCAGACGCTGGTCCGGGCTGACGCCGTAGCCGCCGAGCTGGAAGTAGTCGTGGTCGGCTGCCTCGGCGTTCTCGTCGAGGAGCACCACCTCGTCGTCGGGCGGGTCGAGCGGGTCGACGGGACGGCGCAGCTCATCGGGCAGACGTCGAGGATCGGTCACGCCGGCGGGGGCGGGACGGCGGCAGTGGATCGGGTACTGCGCACCTTCGAGGGTGCGGCGGTAGTACAGCCAACCGGCGGACTCGCCACGGTCGGTGCGCGGCGGCTGCAGGACCGGCACCGAGCTGTCGGTCTCCTGGACCCGACCCTTGATCTCGGCGAAGATGCGGTCCTGGAGCCCACGGACCGGGGCGAGCAACGCCTCGGTGTAGGCGTTCTCCGCCTCGAGGTAGCGGGTGACCTCGGGATCGTCCCGGTCGCGCATCCAGTGCCAGGGATCCTCCACGGTGGAGCCGTCGGCCCGGGTGAGGGTGTGGGGCCGCTGCTCGGCCACCGGAGGGGTGGGCTCCGGGGG
>CAYVJT010000099.1:1879-13282 GCA_964451855.1 uncultured Actinomycetota bacterium | reverse complement strand
CCACAGCTCGACGTGCTGTGGTTGGACGCCGACGGTGGCGTCGAAGACGAAGACGAGGAGGTGAAAGACCTCGGCTGGGACCGTTGACCGCCGCGGCCCTTCGGTCGCAACATCGTTGGACCGACGACGAACACGAGCGCAGGAGCCCCCATGCCGTTCGTTCCCATCACACTCGACGACTACGTCGACCTGCACTTGCAGAGCAACCCCGGATCCGAACGTTCCGAACTGCAAGGTCGGCTCGAAGCCGCCCTTGCGGCGGCACAGGACGGCGCTCGCTGCGACTGTGGCAACCCGATCTGGGTCATCGGTGCCGCCGAGGTCGGCTACCGCTGCTTCACCTGTATCACCGGCGAGGCGATGCCGGCCGACGACTACGAGCTCGCCGACGCCTGCCCCCTCCACGATCCCCCGGCGGGACCAGGCGACACGAGGTGAGCGGGACCTCGAGGTGAGCGCGAAGACGGCCCGGGTCGTCCGCCGCAGCCTCACGCAGGAGGAGCGGCAGCTGATGTCACACCGCGTTCGTAGCGTGACGTTGCGCCTGACGGACCTGCGGTCCCGCGGCGCGTCCCACAACCGAACGACCAGGAGCAGAGCATGGCACACCGCCCACCATCGACGACCGCTCCCATCGACGACCGTCCCGCCTACGACCACCTCGATGCCGTCGAACGGGCACAGGTGCTCACCGCACTGATCGAGGAGCAGGCGGCGCTGCTGGCTGACGCGGAACGCCACGCACAAGCGCTGCTGGACGACGCCTCCATCGAGTCGGTAGCCGATGAGGTCGCCGATGCGCTCGAGGACATCCCGCTCGAGGATCTCGCGAGCCGGGCCGGCCGCCAGCCCGGACTCGGCTACGTCCACGAGGGTGAGGCCGCCTTGTGGTTGGTCGAGGAAGCGGTCGAGCCGTTCGTGGACGACCTGCAGCGCCGAGCCAGCCTCGGGATGCACGAGGCCGCCATCCAGATCGCCCTCGGCATCCTGGCCGGGCTGTGCCGGTGCGAGGACGCGGTGGACGGTTCGGTGTTGGCTTACGCCGGTCCCGACACCCCTGGGGAACTGGCCTACTGGGTCCAGCGCAAGGCGAGGGAGGCGGGACTGGTCCTGCCTCCTGATGACGTGGAGGCCGCGTATCCCGACCAGGCGGCGACTGGCTGAGCGGGCCCCGGCTCGGCCGCCTCCGTGTTGGGGGATCGGCGCGACAGGCCCAGCAGATGCGACGGTCGAGGGCCGCGGGGACGTATCGTCGATCACGATCCGAGACGGAGGTGGATCAGGCGTGAGTACCGAGACCGAGACCCGAACCGACACCGGCTGGGAGTTGTTCGCCGCCGAAGCGGCGTACGCCGACAGTATCGTCAGGTCCGCGATGGGCGACGTCGAGGCATGCGTCGCGTGGCTCGAACAGGCGCTGGAGATCCTGCCCACCTACGCCCCGGCGATCGTGACGCTCGGGTCGATCGACTACCAGCTGGGTGACCCCGCCACCGGCCGACGGCGGCTGCTGTCGCTGCTGGACCTGCCAGACGACGCACAGGACCTCGCCGAGATACTGAACACGGCCGGGGACTTCCTCATCAGCCTCCAACGCTACGGCGACGGGCTCGAGCTCTACCAGCGGGCGGCCGCCCGGTTCCCGGACGTCCCGGCGCTGCATCAGGGCGTGGGGTGCTGTGCCGGCCACGAAGGCCAGCACGAGCTCGCGATCGCCGCTTCCGAGCGGGCGCTGGAGCTGGCACCGGACAACCAGGAGCACGTCAACGACCTTGGATGGTGCCTGTTCGAGGCCGGCAGGTTGGACGAGGCGCTGTCCTACCTCCAGCAGGCGGTCTGCATGGACCCGGGCGACGCACTGGCCACCGAGAACCTCCGGATCTGCCGCGAGGCGTGCGAGGGCGAACTCTGAGCGGAGGGATGCCGGGATGCCGGCGAGGACTTGACACGCATCGGCGAGCGACCATGCTGGTCAGATGGAAACTGCATCGGTGTCGGAGTTGAAGGCACACCTGTCGAAGTACCTGCGGATGGTGCGCCGTGGCGGTGAGGTCCAGATCCTCGACCATGGTCGGCCTGTCGCTCGACCACGGGGATCGCGCCAACGCCGGCTGGAGCGGATCATGAACACCGGCAGGCGCTGATCCGATCTGGTCTCATCAGGCCGAGCCGCCGCGATCCCATGAGTCTGCTCGACGAGCCGCCGCTCGAGCTCCCGGTCGACATGCGCCGCGCGGCGGCGGAGGAGCGAGCGGACCGGACGTGAGGTTGCGCGGGCGGGTCGTCGAGCAGGTCCTCGTCGGTGAGAAGCTCTGCATGCCCTCGCCGTTACCATCCCTTGGATCGCCCACGTCTCTGCGCGCGCCAAGCCGTCGCCGGTGGCCCGCCGACCCGTGACGAGGTAACGAGGAGGATGCACGTGGCGCCCAGCGCGCAACGGCCGCCGATCGACGATCCTGCGGCGACGATCGCTGCGCTCTAGACACAGCTCGACGAGCTCGGATCGACGGTCGACGCTCTACGTCGCGAGAACACGCAGCTGCGTGCACAGTTGGACCTCGACCCGCCCGACGCCGATGGACCTGCCGATCCATCGAAGGCCTCGCAACCTCGCCTGGTCCCTGTCTCCGGCCGCACCTTCGCCGACCACCGGTCGTCGGGCCGCGAGAAGATCGCCGTCTACCGCTCGCTGGTCATCGGACGTGACGACGTCTACGCGCGACGGTGGGAGAACACGGCAGAGGCGTCGAGCGGCTGGTGGCCGGTACATCGAGGCACGAAGCACACGCCGCGCCATGAGCGCGAGTACCTGCCCCTGACCGACGACGTGCTCCGCACGCATCTCGAGGGCGGGCAAACGATCGGTCTGTACCCGCTGCTGGACGACGACACGTGCTGGCTGCTCGCTGTCGACTTCGACGGGACGAGCTGGCGGTTGGATGCACGCGCCTACGTCGAGGCCGCCGAAGCCGCCAGCGTACCCACCGCCGTCGAGGTGTCCCGCTCTGGTGACGGCGCCCACGTCTGGACCTTCTTCACCGCACCGGTCGCCGCCTCCGAGGCACGGGCGATGGGCGCGGCGCTGCTTCGCGAGGCGATGGCGTTGCGCGGGGAGCTCGACCTCGGCAGTTACGATCGGTTGTTCCCGTCCCAGGACCACCTGCCTCGTCGTGGTTTCGGGAACCTGATCGCACTGCCCCTGCAGGGCGAACGCCGGCGCGAGCACCACACCACGGTCTTCGTCGACGTGAGCACGTTCGACCCGTGGCCGGACCAGTTCGCGTTCCTGAGCACCGTGACCAGGATGACTCCGAAGCAGGTTCAGCGCGCAGTCACCGAGCTGGCACCTGTGGTCGTCGGGCCGGACACGGTGGTGCGTCGCTCGTCGCTGCGGCCCGAACCGCCACCACCCGAGACGATCGAGGCGCGGTTCGGGGCCATGCTCGCTGTACGCCGCGCCGGCATCCCACCGAGCCTCTACGCGAGCCTCAAGCACCTGGCCACCCTGCACAACCCCGCATTCCACAAGAACGAGCGGCTGCGGCTGTCCAACCACGAGACCCCGCGTTTCGTGAAGGGCTACCTCGAGGACCTCGAGCACCTCTACCTCCCTCGGGGATCGGCCGAGCGCGCCACGACCCTCGTCGCCGAGGCCGGGAGTCACCTGGAGGTCGTCGACGAACGTGCCGACCCGGCTCCGATCGAGGTGCGCTTCGACGGGGAGCTGAGTGAAGCGCAGGAGGCCGCCGTCGCCGCGTTGGCGCGCCACGACCTCGGCGTGCTGGAGGCGCCGCCGGGTGCCGGTAAGACCGTGATGGGCTGCGCGCTTATCCATCGGTATCGCACGCCGACGCTGGTGCTGGTGGATCGCACGCACCTGCTCGACCAGTGGCGTGAGCACCTGCGGAACCTGCTGGGCGTGGAACCGGGCCAGATCGGCGGGGGCAAGAAGCGAGCGACGGGCATCGTCGACATCGCCATGGTCCAGACCGTGACCCGCAGCGAGCGGCCGAGCGAGCTGCTGGCCGGCTACGGGCTGGCGATCGTCGACGAGTGCCATCACGCGGGCGCTCCCACCGTCGAGCGCACGGTGCGGACCCTCGACGCCCGCCGATGGGTCGGGCTGACCGCGACACCGCAGCGATCGGACGGCCTGACGGAGATCATGCTGATGCAGTGCGGGCCGATCCGGCACCGCGTGCCGCTGCGCACGGAGGGTCTGGTCCGCACGGTGCACGTGCATCCGACGGAGCTGCGGGTCGACGCACCGACCGACGGGCTGAGCCGCCCGGAGCTCGAGGCCTTGGTCAATACCGAGCTGGTGGCCGACGAGGTACGCAACATCCAGGTGTGCCGCGACGTCGCGGATGCCGTGGAGCGGGGCCGCAACGTCGTCGTTCTGACCGGCCGGACGGAGCACGTCGAGACGCTCGCGGACATGCTGCGACATCACGGGCTGGCCCCGCAGGTGCTCTACGGCAGCCTCACGCCGAAGCAGCGCAAGGCGGTCCACGACCTGCTGAGCGAGGGAGGACAGACGCTGCTGGTCGCAACCGACCGCTACATCGGCGAGGGGTTCGACTGCCCGCGGCTGGACACGCTGTTCCTCGCCTTCCCCGTCGCATCGCCACATCTGATCGTGCAGTACGTCGGGCGCATCCTCCGCGAGCATCCCGGCAAGGACGACGTCGAGGTGCACGACTACCTCGACGTCGAGGTAGCGGTCGCTGCCGAGAAGTTCAGGAAGCGGCGGGCCGGCTACACCCGTCTGGGCTTCGACATCAAGCGACCCGGACCATCGCGGCCACGAGCCCGGGCTGCGGACGGCGACCGACGAGGACCAGCAGGAGCAAACCACGAGGAAGGGGCGGTGGGTGCGACGGACCAGAGCCAGAAGCCGGCAGATGGTCCCGACGAGCCGACCGCGACGCAGGTACGAGCCTGGGCTCGGGCCTCCGGCTACGACGTGGGTTCCCGGGGTCGGCTCGCGGCAGAGATCTGGCAGGCGTACCGGGCCTCACATCGCTGACGGAGATCGACAGACAGGCACGTGTGTGGCCGCCCATCGAGCTCCGTGGGCCGGGCTATAGGCTGTGCGCGTCGCGCTGACTCGACGGTTGAGGCGAGGTGCAACAGGCCGCACGGCAGCGTCGACGTTCTGGCGCCCGTAGCTCAGCTGGACAGAGCAGGGGACTTCTAATCCTCAGGCCGCAGGTTCGAATCCTGCCGGGCGCGCTGCTGGATGCTGTGTCGATCATCGAGGGAGCCGTCCCGGTCCGCACCGATCAGCAGGTCGACCACCGCTCACGCCAGCGGTGTGGGCAGGTAGGAGCGGGCCCCGCTGATCCGCCCGCCAGGCGACGGAGGCTACCGTTGGCCAGGAGCGCCACGCCCCCCGCGAGTGCGGCCAGCAGCGCGGTCCCCAGGCATGCTCGCGGAGGGTGTGCCCTCCAGCCGGGCGAGCGTGACGGACACCGGAGCCTCGTGGGTGGTGGCTCTCGGACCGACCTCGAGGGTGGACGCTCGGCGAGCCTTCTCCTCGTGTCCGGCGAGGCTCAGGAGCCGTGCGGCCGGTCGCATGCGCACGCCGCTTGTCACGGCGAGGCCGGGCGGTGAAGGTGTCACTCCGAAGACACAGGCGTGGCGTGGAACCTACCGATGACGCTGTCCAGCCGGCCCGTCCGGTCGGTCGCGCCGACGCCTGGGGTGGTGATCGACCGCTCCGCGTCGCCGTGCTCGGCCCGATCTCCTGGCGGACACCGCCCCGGCACTACGGACCGTGGGAGCTGTTCGTGTCGCTGCTCACGGAGGGTCTCGTGGCGCGCGGCGTCGACGTCACGCTGTTCGCGACCGCGGATTCGATCACGTCGGCTCGGCTCGTGGGGCTGGCTCCGACCGGGTACTCCGAGGATCCGACGCTCGACGCGAAGGTGTGGGAGTCACTGCATGTCGCCGCGGCGTTCGAACGCGCCAGCGGGTTCGACCTGATCCACAACAGCGCGGACTTCGTCCCGCTTACCTACACCCGGCTGGTGGACACGCCGGTGGTCACCACCATCCACGGGTTCGCATCCGATGCCACGCTGCCCGTCTACCAGGCCTACGCGGACCGTTCCGCCTACGTGGCGATCAGCGATGCCGATCGCCATCCGGCGCTCGAGTACGCCGCGACGATCCGCCACGGCATCGACCTGTCGGCCTTCACGTTGCAGGTCGATCCGGGTCGCCACCTCGCCTTCTTCGGACGCATCCACCCGGACAAGGGCACCGCCGAGGCGATCGAGGTCGCACGGGCAGCCGGGGTCCCGCTCGTCATCGCGGGGATCGTGCAGGACGAGGAGTACTTCCGCCGCGAGGTCCAACCGCGGGTCGACGGAGCGCGGGTCACCTACCTCGGCAGCGTCGGGCCGGAGGAGCGTCAGCAGGTCCTCGGTGGTGCACTGGCGCTGCTCCACCTGATCGACTTCGACGAGCCCTTCGGGTTCAGCGTGGTCGAGGCCATGGCCTGTGGCACCCCCGTGATCGCCCACCCGCGCGGATCGATGCCCGAGTTGATCGTGGACGGCGACAACGGCTTCCTGGTGACCAGCCTGGCAGACGCCGTGGCAGCGGTGGACGCCGTGCGGTCCCTGGAGCGCGTCGGGGTACGTCGGTCGATCGAGCCGCGGTTCAGCGTCGATCGGATGGTCGACGAGTACCTGGCCCTGTACCACCGGCTGCTCGACCGGTGACCAGCGATCGTCGCCTCAGCGCGGTGGTGGCGCCGCGGTCGGGGACGTCAGCGCGGTGAGCAAGGCGTCGACGGGCAGGCTGGCGAACCGGGTCACGGTGTCCGACGCGCCGTAAGCGATCACGAGCACCCCGTCGTGCACGATCTGCCCGCAGGAGTACACGACGTTGGGCACGTACCCGTCGCGTTCATCGTCGTCCGGGATGAGCAGCGGTTCGGGGAGGTGGCCGAGCACCCGGTGTGGCTCGTGCAGGTCGAGCAGGATCGCCCCGAGGGCGTAGGTCCGCATCGGCCCGACCGCGTGCGTGATGACCAGCCAGCCGGCCTCGGTCTCGATCGGCGCGCCGGCGTTGCCGATCTGCATCAACTCCCACGGGCGAGACGGCACCTGGACCCGTTGGGTCTCCTCCCAGACGCGGACGTGGTCGGACCACATCAGGTGGTTGTTCTCGGCGTCGTAGCGCGCCAGCGCCACGAAACGGCCGTCGATGCGGCGCGGGAAGATCGCGATCCCCTTGTTGCGTGCAGCCGAGCCGCTCAGCGTCGCGATGCGGAACGTGGAGAAGTCCTGTGTCTCGATCAGCTGAGGAAGGACGTGGAACCCGTCGTACGCGGTGTAGGTGCCGTAGTACACCGCCGAACCGTCGTCCCGCGTGAAGCGGACGAACCGGGCGTCCTCCATGCCGTGGCTCTCGGCCGGACCGACGGGGAACAGCACGCGCTGCGACAGCTGAGATCCGGCCGGGTACGCGAGTTCGTAGTTGGAGTCGGCGAGCCAGTGGATCGTGCTCCTCGCCAGGGCGGTCGCATCTGGTGGCACTCCCGGCAGGTCGAACCCTCGGAGCATCTCGTCCAGATCCGACATCGTGAACCGTTCCGGCAGGGACGCCATCGCGACCTCGACCGGGCTGCGCCGCCGCTCCTCGGTGGCGTGGTGGCTGTCGATGGCCTGCTCGACATCCTGGCTGCTCGCGATCAGCTCGTTGAGCTCGGCAACGAAGACGCGCTTGTCGAACAGCGGCGGGTACCGCCTGCCGAGCAACGGGGGACCGGGTTCGTCGATGCGTACCTCGCCGCCGGGCCCGACGAGGCCGGTGCGGAGCTGGATCGAGGAGATGTGGCCCTCCCCGACCCCGCGGAGACTCACGATCACCCGCACCCAGCCGGCCGGGACGCCAGCCTGATAAGGGGCGGCCACGATGGAAGGGTTGGTGAGCGCAGCAGCTTCGATCGAGTACTCGTGGACGAAGTAGGCGGCGAGCAGCATCCGTGTCTCGCGCGGGAGGCCACGCGGGATCTCGGCGATCGCGTGTATCTGGGCGAACGAGTCCTCCAGCGCGGCGTCGAGGTCCTCGTGACGGTGGGCGAAGCGCGCACGGACGTCGGCGAGCGTCGGCGCGATCGCATCGGTTGGCAGGGCGAGCACGCGGTCCACCAACCGCTGCACCCGCGATCCGCCCATACCCGGGCGGACCTCGGCCGGGAGGTAGGGACGTGTCACGACCCGGCGAGGGTCGGGAGTGAGCTCCACCTTCGAGCGCGTGACCTCGAGCGGCTCCATCAGCGTCCTGCCGGGACCCGGCACGACGCCGCTGCCTGGAGCGCGGCGACGCCGGCGATGGTCGACTCCGCACCGCGGTTGAGGTTCGCCCCGTCGGCGGTCAGCCCGTCGAAGGTGCCGCCCGTCGCTCGATCGTAGAGCACCGCTCGGGTGTCGTTGCAGCCGAGGAGCCAACGAGCGGCGCGTTCGGCGAGACCACGCCACAGGGGATCTCCGGTCAGCGACCACGCACGCGCGCAGGCCTCGGCCATGGCAGCTGCGTCGAGCGGCTGCTGGTCGAACGCCGGCCGTGCCCCTCCCGGTGCGCGGCCACCCACCGGGGTGAAGCTGAACCGTTCCTCGCAGGTCTGTTCCTCGGCGAGCCACCAGAGCCGTTCGAGGCCGAGGTCGAGCAGGTCACGGTCGTGGAGCGTCGCTCCGGCAGCCAGCAAGGCCTCGGGCAGTCGTGCGTCGTCGTAGGTCAGCCGCGGTTCGATCCAGGGGCTTGCCTGCTGCGCCGCAACGGCGATGCGTGCTGCGGCGTCGGTGATCAGCCGTCGAGCGACGGCGTGGTTCGGTTCGAGCGCGAGCACCTCTGCCGCGCCCAGGGCGGCCGTCGCATGCGGCCGCAGATGTGTGGAACCGAGCGGGGCGAGCCGGGCGAAGGCGTCGCCTGCGTCACGTCGCTGCGCTGCTTCGGGAGCGAGCCTCGCAGCGGTTCCGAGGGCCCACACCGCGCGCCCTTCGGCGTCGTCGGAACGGTGTTGCTCGAGCCACACGCCGTCAGCGCGCCGACGGTTGCGCAGCCGCCCCTGTCGATCGCGAGCGTCCAGCACGAAGCGCAGCGTGGTCGTGGCGATCGCGGTCACGCCCGGCCCGGTCCCGTGTCGGCACGCCACGACGAGCGCCCGCGCGTTGTCGTCGGTGCAGAAGCCGTGCTCCGGTCGTGGACGGTCGAACTCGGCATGCTCCCAGACGCCGACCTGGTTCGTGAGGCGACGGAGGTGACCCAGACTCGCGGTCGGCAGCCTGGCTCGTCGACCCGCGACGGGAGCAGGTTCGAGCGTGGCGCCCTGGCGCCAACGATCAGCCACGTTGCCCGCTCCTGACGGTGTGGCGGGGACGGCTTCCCCGCGTGCGGCCGGAAGCCACGGCCCGGACCAGGCCGTCGAAGCGAGCGCTGACCACCGGCCAGGTCCAATCGCGTGCGACGCGGCGGGCGACCTGCCCCATCGTTCCGGCCGCTCGAGGATCGGACACGACCGTCCTGATCGCTGCGGCCAACGCGACCGGGTCGTCCTGGGGGACGACGATCCCTGCCCCCGACGCGAGCACCTCCACGGCGTGGGGGAACCGCGTCGAGACGACCGGCTTCCCGGCGCCGATGGCCTCGACGAGCACACCTGAGGTCACCTGTTCGGTCGACAGGTACGGGAGCACGATCAGGTTCGCAGCCCGGACCTGGTGATGCAGCGAGTCGAGGTCGAGGTAGCGATCGTCGAACTCGACCATGCCCTCGGGACAGCGTGCCGCGACGAGGTCCTCCAGCTGCTGGCGGTAGGTCTCTCCGGACGCGGCCACGACCCCGGGGTGGGTCGCACCCGTGATGCGGTACCGAGGCAGGGGGTCGAGGTCGGTGAGCAGCGCGAACGCCTCGATGGCGACCTCGAGGCCCTTCCCCGGACCGATCAGCCCCCAGGTCAGCGCGAGCGGTCGAGCACCTTCGGCCAGTGACGGTCCGGAGAGGCGTGCGTCGAAGCCGTGCGGGATGACCTGGATGCGGTCGGGAGGGACGGCGTAGTAGGTCGCCAGGCGTCGGGCAGCAGCGCGGCTCATCACGATCGATCGATCGCTGCGCCTGGCGAGGTGCGCCACGATGGCCCGTTGCCGAGCGGTCGGCTCCTGCAGCACGGTGTGGAACGTCACGAGTGTCGGCACCGACACCGCATCGAGCAGGGCGGTGACCTCGCTGCCGTCGGGTCCGCCGTAGATGCCGAACTCGTGTTGGATCGAGACGACATCGTGATCATCGAGCAGGGCGGTCGTCCGGTCGAACGACGCGCCGACACCCCGCTCGTGTTCCGCGGTGGCTGGCGCCGGTCCTGGCAGGTCGGGAGCACCGCTCCTGCCGGTGCCGGTCGCGTGATCGACCAGGCTCACGACCGTCAACCGATCAGCGGAGCGACGGTGGCCCGCGAGCGCACCGAGGAGTGCCGCCGTGTAGGTCGCGATCCCACAGACCGTCGGAGGGAAGGTGCTCACGGATGCCAGTGACGGCGCCGCGGTGAGGTCCCCGCGGACATCGCTGCCATCCGTACCACGATCGGTCATGATCTCGTCGATCACGATCGGAACGGTCGTCGACGTCGTCGAGCCACCCACGGTGCACCTCGTCGATAGGCGGCCGACGGATGGTGCGTCGCCCGCGGCGTGGTCGAACTCCGGGTGCGGGGGGCCGGCCCACGTGACAGACCGACCGGCCGATAGCCGTGGCCCCACCGTATCCCCTGCGACGTCTCACGTCGCCCCCGTACGACGGTGCCCCTGGCGGGTGGTGGGGTTCCGTCAGCAGGAAGCAGGCCGGTGGCGCTGCACGGTCACCATCGAGAGGTGAACGTGACGGGCCAGGCGGCCGAGCTGCACGGCCCGACGACCTCGACCGTTCGGCCCTTACGTTCCGCCCTGATCGGGAGGACGTTCGCAGGTCGGGGCTCGAGCCGAGGTATCGAGCCGAGGTGCGGATGATCCGATGTGCCGATGAACCGATCACCGTCGTGCAGGTAGCCGTGGTCAAGGGTGAGGTGTCCCGGGCCGCCCTGGAGCACACCCGCGAGAAGGTGGGCGGGATCCTCCGGCTGGCGTCAGCCCCGGTGCTCTCCGCCCGCGTCACGCTCGCGCACGAGGTCGCACCCGACATCCACATCAGGCGACACTGGATGGCAACGGCCAACCGGTACACGCCCACGTGACCGCTACCACCTCGGTCGAGGCGATCGATCCGCTCGAGGCGAAGCTTCGCCACGGTCTGGAGATCATGACCGAGCATCGGCGATCACGCCGTCATGAGCCGGCGCAGGCCACGGCCGGCATGGTGCCAACGTCCGGTCGAGGAACGAGAACTCGTCGCTCACGA
>CAYVJT010000099.1:0-1779 GCA_964451855.1 uncultured Actinomycetota bacterium | reverse complement strand
CACGGCCGGCATGGTGCCAACGTCCGGTCGAGGAACGAGAACTCGTCGCTCACGAGCCTTGCCTGCTCGACGAGTGGACGCTCGTCGAGGCCGCTGGCGACCTTCACTGCTCGATCGGGACTGGGGCTGTTCACCGAGCAGACCACCGGGGCGGATGCGCTGCTCGAGGACACCAACGATGGGTACCGCCTCACCCTTGCCACCGTGGCAGCGCCCCCGTCCGTCGACCTCGACGGGCGGCTCGAGGTCCAGGTCGGCGTGCAGCGCATGGATCTGGCCACGGCGTTGGACCTGCTCGCGGAACTCGGCACCCCGCTGGTTCTCTTCGTCGACAGCAACACCGGCCGCGGACGGGTCGTGTACCGCCGCTACGACGGCCACTACGGCACCTTTCCTGTGCCAACGGGCCGGTGCAGACACGACCTGTGAGAGACAGGAGTCGACCATGACCGCCAAGCCCAGACCGACCGTGGCGCACGCAGTGCCGCTGGTCACCGAGATGGAGCTCGAGCCAGCTGCTCGTCTGGAGCGGCATGGGCGTCGCCGTCGGCGACGAGCCCGCGGCCCCCGACGACGGGGCCGCCTGGATCCCGGCCAGGTGGGCAACACCACCACGACCCGACAGGAGAACCCGTCAGGCTGATGCCTCGTGATCCAGGAGCTACCAGTCGGGCTCGTGCCCGGGTCGGTACACCGCAACTCGGGCCCCGGTCGCTTGGCGTCCCCGGCGCAGGCCCTCCCGATGGTGGACGACGAACCCTTCAGTCACGTAGGACGGTTCGTCGCCGAGGTCGATCACAGCCAGCACGTCCCACTCGCGCGTAGCGGAGAAGGTGCCCTCACCGACCGGCCGCCTGACGTTCGGCTCGAGCACCAGCCCCTCAACATCGCGCGTCTCGGCGCAGTGCTCGGCCGGTGACCCGGACCCGGTTGCGAACGCCTGCAGCGGATCCGGCCAGCGGCAGGCGACGAAGGACACGTTCACACCCTCGGGCGGCTGGTTGGCAGGGCGGACCGACACGAGCTCGATCGGTCGCCGGTTCGTCACCACGTAGCTGGTCAGCCGGGGTTGTTCATCGAACGCCTCGAACCCGACCGCATCGGCCACCGGCTCGAGGGCGTTCGAACGCATGAGCCACCAGCCCACAGCCGCGAGCACGATGGCGGTGGCAGCGATCCACCTGGCACTGCGGCGTACCCGTGGGGTCGCAGACCTGGTGACGACCTCGTCGTTGTCCATCGTTCCATCCATGTGCGGACACCGTCGCTGCGACCGGCAGGATACACCCGCGATCCGGGTTACCTCGTCGTTCACGTCCTCCGGCCGGCAGCTGAGGCATGGCCGTGGATGAGGACCTCCTGTCAGATGGGGGGTGGTCGTCTCGACCGTCCACGCCGAGCAAGACCGGCGGTTGTCGGCTACTCGAAGCATCCCCGAGGGTCGGACCGCGGACGAGACCGATCACGATGGCCACGATGCCGAGACCGCAGAGCGCGAAGGCCATCACCCAGAGGGGCGTGCCACCCTCCAAGCTCAAGCTGACGAGCTGACCCGTCATCACGAGCGCGAGGCCGCAACCGCACCACCGGCGTTGACGAGGGGAGGGTGCTCTGGCGCGCAGCCACATCGGCTCCGCCCGGAAGCTCTCGACCACCATGAACAGCACCGGACCCGAGCGAGAGACGGGGGCACACGCGCGAAGGCGGCTGGCCGGGTCACACCTACCCGTGACTGCCGTTCGCCTGATCGAATGCCTCGGCGTCGCCCAGGTCGGTGAC
>CAYVJT010000098.1:4245-13371 GCA_964451855.1 uncultured Actinomycetota bacterium | reverse complement strand
GCGCGCTGCTCGGCTGCGAGGGCAGCTACGACGCCGGCCCGTCGCGGAACTCCTCGGCCCGTGCCGGGTTGAAGGCCATGTCGAGCCCGACCCAGATCGTCTTGGACCACCCGTAGAGCAGGATCGGGACGAGGCCGTTGAGCGCGAGCCCCCCGATCAGCAGCAGCGTCCAGGGCACGTCCGGCCAGGTGATCAGCATCCCGCCGACGAACCAGGTGCCGAAGATGAGCAGGATCAGGGCCATGATCACGGTCATCGCACCGACCCAGTAGCCCTCCTCACGCACGAACGAGAACCCGCAGGTGGGGCAGGCCTCCTTCAGCTCGGCGATGCCGGCGAAGACGCCGCGACCGCCGCAGTGCGGACACGAACCCCGGAACCCGCGCGCTAGCGGGGTGATGCGCGATCGAGGTGGTGGATGGTCCATGGGTGTCCCTCAGCGGCAGGCCGGCCCGACGGCGAAGGCCGGCCCGAGGGTCACGGTACGGCGCCCGTGACGAGGGCGCCGCCCGCAGGGACGTACGCACAGGACGGGTCCTCCGCGAGCGGATCCCCTGTGACCGCGTAGGCACGTGAGCGCGATCCGCCACACACCCCACGGAACTCGCATCGCCCGCACCGCCCCCGGAGCTGGTCCGGGTCGCGCAGCTGGCGCAACAGGGGCGACTCGCGGTACAGCTGGCTCAGCGGGCGGTCCCGGATCGAGCCGATCGGGATGGGCAGGAAGCCGCTCGGGTAGGCCGCGCCGAGGTGGTCGACGAACACGAACCCCTTCCCCGCGTTGACGTCCAGGGGCGGGCGGCGGGTGCGCCGAGCGGGGACGCCACCATCGAACAGGTCGCGCGAGGCGGCGTGGAGCTCCTCGTAGAGCGGCCCGGGGGCCGACGGCGGGGTGGTCGCACCTCCCGTCCGGGTCGACTCGAGGACGACGCGACGGAAGTGCGGCGCCTCGGTCGTCTTGATCGCGACGAGCCGGGCCACGTCGTGCAGCCACCGGAGCACGTCCTCGATCTCATGGGCGTCGAGCCCGGCCAGCGCGTCACCCCGTCCGGTCGGGACCAGCACGAACACGCTCCAGAGGGCCGCCCCCCACCCGACCACCAGCCGGAGGACCTCGGGCAGCTCGACCACCGACCCCGCGGTGACGGTCGTGTTGATCTGCAGCCGCAGACCGAGCTCGCGGACGAGCGCAGCACCATCGATGGTCGCGGCGAACACGCCGTCGATCCCACGGAAGCGGTCGTGGGTCGTGGCGGTGGCACCATCGAGGGACAACGACACGGCCCTGGCGCCCGCATCGCGCAACGGCTGCAGCCGGTCGCGGGTGAAGCGGGGGGTGACCGACGGTGCGAGCGACATGTGGAGGCCGAGCGAGGTGCCGTAGGCGACGAGTTCCTCGAGGTCGTCGCGCTCGAACGGGTCCCCTCCGGTGAGCACGACCAGCGGCCGTGGGGTCCCGAGCGCGGCGAGGTCATCGAGCAGGCGTCGCCCCTCCGCGGTGGTGAGCTCGGCCGGATGTCGGTCCGGGATCGCGTCCGCGCGACAGTGCGCACAGACGAGGCCACAGGCACGCGTCACCTCCCAGATGACGATGAACGGCCGATCGCCCGGGTCGTGACGCAGCGTGCGGATCCCCGTCTCAGTGCCCGTCATGCCGCCACCCGCCTTCGCTCCAGCTGTTCGAGGGTCCGTGCCGCGGAGGCCTCGGCGGACCTGATGCAGTTGATGATCCCGACGCCGTCGCAGGAAGCACCCGCGAGCACGAGCGCCTCACCCTCCAGCTGCCGACGGGCTTCGCCCAGGCGGTCGCGATGCCCGACCTCCAGCTGGGGCATCCCCCGCTGCCACCGCTGCACCGTGGCGTCCAGCGGTGGCGACGCGATCCCGGTGATCCGCGCGAACCCGGCATGGGCCAGGTCGAGGACCTGCGCGTCGGACCGCTGCCCGAGTGGCCGCTCCGCGTCATCGGCGACGGACAGGCGCACGAGGAAGGACCCACCGTCGTCGAGGTGTGGCCACTTGTTGGTGAGCAACGTCGCGGCGTTGAGCGGTCGTCCCAGAGACCGCGGCACGAGGATGCCGTTGGCGTCGGCGGCAGGCAGGCCGCGCAACGCCCCGCGCGGATAGGCCGCGGCGACCGTCGCCACCGAGTTGGCACGCAGCTCGCGGAGGGGTTCCGCGGCCCGTGGCGCGAGCGGCTCGAGGAGCGTGGCGCAGCTGCGGGCGGGAAGCGCGAACACGACCGCATCCACCTCCAAGGGGACACCGACATCGACGAGGTAGCCCGCTGCGGTCCGGCGGACCGCCTGCACCGGCGTCGATGTCCGCACCACGATCCGCGGGTCAGCTGCGAGGGCCGTGGCGATGCGGCTGAGACCACCAACCACCGTGGCGAACCGAGGTGGTGCGGCGCGCCCTCCCCCGCGGCGCGCGAGCACGAGCGAGCGATGTTGCCGGGCGAGGCGATCGAGCTGCGGGGTGGCCGCAGCGAGGCTCAGGCGGTCGACATCGCCGGCGTGGAGGTTGCCCAGCAGCGGATCCAGGAGCCGATCGACGAGCTCACGGCCGAACCGCCGTGCCAGGTACTCGCCGACCGCGACGTCCCCATCGAGGTCGCTGCTCCGGACCGCCGGCTCCGCGGCGGCACGGACCAGTCCCCGGAGCGAGAGGATGCGTGAGGTCGCCACCGGCCACAGTCGTGAAGGTCCGCTCGGCCCCATCCCACCCGGAAGCTGCCGCAGCCCGCGACGGGTCGCGACCATGGTCGGCCCCGGGCGGGCATCGACGAGGTCGGCGGTGAGCCCGGCCCGCTCGATGAGCTCCGCCACCCCGGGTGCACCGAGGTGCAGGGCCTCCGCGCCGAGGTCGACGGGCTGGCCACCGACCAGTCCCGTGCACAGCTGGCCGCCGACCCGATCGCTGGCCTCGAGGACGGTGACCTCGGCGTCGGCGTCGGCGAGGTGGGCCGCCGCGAGCAGCCCGGTGACCCCACCACCCACGACGGCCACACGAGGTTCGGTCACCGCAACTGCCTCCCTGTCGGGCTCCAGGAACGTCCGTCCAGCACCTCGGACCTCAGGAACACTTAGCACCTCACTAAGTGTAGTGCCTCGTCCGTCGCCCAGGACGCACGGCAGGAGGACACCCATGGAGAGGACCTCGGGCTCTGGACGGCCGGATGAGGACGCCGCATCATCGACAGCGCCCCGAGGAGCCGAGGAGCTGCTATGGCAACCGTGTTGGTCGGCATCGATGGGTCGGAGGATTCCCGCGCCGCGCTGCGCTACGGCGCCGCCCTGGCGCACTCCCTCGGAGCGTCGCTGCGCGCGCTCTGGGCGTGGCAGTACCCCTCGGACACGGTCGCGACGATCGGGCGGATCGAGCTCCCTGAGCCGAGCGCCGCGGACGCCCTCTTCGGCGAACAACTGGACAAGGTGGTCCACGAGGAGCTGGGCGAGGAGGCCTCGGAGGTCACCACCGAGGTGGCCCGAGGACCGGCGGTGACCGCCCTGCGACACCGGGCCAAGGCGAGCGACGTCACGGTGATCGTGGTCGGCTCCCGCGGGCTCGGCGGGTTCCGAGGGCTGCTCCTCGGTTCCGTCAGCCAACAGCTGTGCGAGCACGCCCCGTGCCCGGTCACCGTCGTCGGACGCGGGTCCGTCACGATCGAGCCGACCCCGGAGCGGATCGTCGCCGGGCACGACGGCTCGGCCCACGCCGCCCAGGCCCTGACCTTCGCCGGGGAGCTCGCGACGCGGTGCGAGGCGAAGCTGATCGTCGCCTACGCCACCGGGGCCAGCGTGGCCATCGAGCCGGGCGACGTCGAGGACAGCGTGACGCCGCACGGGATGCGCGAGACCGTCGACGGCTGGTGTGCACCCCTGCGCGACGCCGGTGTCGACTACGACCTCGCCATCGTCGAGGGCGACGCACGCACCGCGCTGCTCGAGGCCGTGCAGGACCACAACGCCGACCTCTTGGTCGTCGGGACACGGGGCCGCGGCGCGGTCGCCAAGCTCCTGCTGGGCAGCGTCGCCGCGTCGTTGGTCCGGCACGCTGACCTCCCCGTGACGGTGGTCCCACGGACCGACTGACCACGCGCTGCTACCGTGCCGAAGGACGCCGAGGGAGCCCTGTCGACCGCGGGCTGAGAACGCACCGGGCAAGGTGCGGACCTCGGAACCTGATCCGGATCATGCCGGCGGAGGGAGCGCGTCGTGACCGTCGCAACGACCTCGGTGCCGAGGTTGCACGTCCTCACGCCGGAGACGCAGCGCGTCGATGACCTGCGAGCGGTCGATGCCGCCCTCGCGGCGGGCGCCCCGGCGATCCAGGTCCGTGTGAAGGAGCGCACCGATCGCGACCACCTCGAGGTCGCGGCTGCGATCACCCGACGCTGCCACGACGCGGGGGCCCGCTGCATCGTCAACGATCGCCCCGACATCGCCCTGGCGTGCGGCGCCGATGGCGTCCACCTCGGCGCGGAGGACCTCCCCGTCGAGGTGGTGCGCGAACTGGTCGGCGAGCGGCTGTTGGTCGGGGGGACGGCACGGGACCCGGACACCGCAAGGCGGCTCGCCGCGGCCGGCGCGGACTACCTCGGCGTCGGCCCGATCCACCCGACGAGCACCAAGGAGGGGCTCCCGGATCCGCTCGGGCTCGATCGCCTGACAGCGATCAGCTCCGCCGTCGACGTCCCGGTCATCGCGATCTCGGGGATCACGGCGGAGCGGATCCCGGACGTCCTGCGCGCCGGTGCGGCGGGTGTCGCGGTCATGAGCGCGGTGATGGGGGCAGACGACCCCGGGATGGCGACGCGCCAACTGCTCGACCACCTGGAGGAGGCACCCCGATGACCCCACCCGTCGCGCTCACGATCGCCGGCTCCGACTCCGGGGGCGGCGCGGGGTTGCAGGCCGATCTCAAGACCTTCGCGGCACGAGGCGTCTTCGGCACCAGCGTGGTGACGGCGGTGACGGCCCAGAACACCACCGGCGTCACCGACGTCCACGTCGTTCCGGCGGCCAGCGTCGACGCACAGTTGACGGCGGTGCTGATCGATCTGCCCGTCGCCGCGGTGAAGACGGGGATGCTCGCCACCGCAGAGCTGGTCTCGCTGGTGGCCGAACGCGCAGCCGCGGGTGAGCTCAGCAACCTCGTGGTCGATCCGGTGCTGGTGTCGGCGACCGGGCACCGTCTGCTCGAGGACGAGGCGGTGGCGGTCTACCGCGAGGAGCTGTTCCCCCACGCGATGATCGTGACACCGAACCTGCGCGAGGCCGGGGTCCTCGTGGGGCGCGAGCTGGCCACCACCGACGACGCGCGGGCGGCGGCGCGTGAGCTGGCCGGGCTCGGTCCCGCCGTGGTGGTCGTCAAGGGCGGTCACGGCGACGGGTCCCATGCGGTCGACGTGGTCGTCACCGCCGAGGGCGAGCACGAGCTCACCGCCGATCGCATCGCCACAGGCAACGACCACGGCACCGGTTGCACCTTCGCCTCGGCGACCGCGGCGGGACTGGCCACCGGACACGATCCGGTCACCGCGCTGCAGGAGGCGAAGCGCTACGTGACCGGGTGCATCGCCGGGTCGGCTGCCTGGGAGCTCGGACGGGGCCACGGCCCCCTCGATCACCTCGGCTTCACGCCACGAGGGTGAGGTGGCCGACCGAGGTCACTGCGGTCCGAGGGAGAACCCGGCGTCGAGCAGGGCGTCGGAGTAGCTGCGGAACGCGATGACGGTCTCCGACCCGATGATCCCCGGCACCTTGCCGATCCCGCCGGTGACGACATCGGCCAGCCCCTCGTTCTGCGACACCGAGACCTTCGCGATCAGGTCGTAGCGCCCGGTCACGGAGTAGACCTCCGTGACGCCGTCGATCTCACAGATCGCCTGGGCCGCCTCGGGGATCGCCGAGACCTCCACGTCGAGGAGCACGAATGCGGTGATCATGCCGGGGTCCTCCGTCAGCGTTCCCCGGGGACCCTACCGTCGCGCGCAGCGACGAGAGCTCGTCGGCATGGGTGGGCGCGTGGGTGGCGGAGACCGGTCGCATCCTCTCCCGTCTGTGGCGGGGCACCGGGGCTGTGACCGGGATGCCGGTAGGACGGTGGACGGGGCGTGGCGGCTGCCTAGACTGGCGATGATGCAGTTTCGGGTGCTTGGGCCGCTCGAGGTGGTGGCAGCAGAACGCCGCGCGCGCCTCGTGAGTGAACGTCGTCGGGCGATCCTCGCGGTGCTGCTCGCGGTACGGGGTGAGGTCGTGTCGATCGACCGGCTCGTCGATGCGGTGTGGAGGTCCGAGCCGCCGCCGAGCGCACACAGATCCCTACGTAGCCACGTCTCGCGGCTGCGGGGCGAGCTCGCTGCGGTTGCTTCCGACGCTGCGGACGTGCTGGTGACCGAGCCCGACGGCTACCGGATGGCGCTGCGCGACGACGATCTGGACGCGGCCTCGTTCGAGGGCCTCGTGGCGCGGGCGCGAGCTCTGAGGGAGACGGATCCGGCGGCAGCCGTCGACCTGTTCAGTGAAGCCGAGGATCTGTGGCGGGGGACGGCGTTCGGTGAGCTGGTCGAGCACGAGATGGTGCGGCTCGAGGCGGTGCGCCTGGAGGAGCTGCGGACGAGGGCCATCGGCGAGCGCATCGAGGCGCAGCTGGTGCTCGGCCTCGATGACGAGGTGATCGGCGAGCTTGAGGCGCGGGTGGCCGGCGATCCCCTCGACGAGCCTGCACACGGCCAGCTGATGCTCGCGCGCTACCGCAGTGGCCGGCAGGCTGAGTCGCTGGCGGCGTACCGGGCGTTGCAGGAGCGGCTTCGCGACGAGCTCGGGGTGGATCCGTCATCGGCGCTGCAGGAGCTGTACGAGCGCATCCTCCGCCAGGACCCCGATCTTGCGGCCCCTGCCGCTCAGCGCCGCCCGCCGCGCCCACTAGGCCACGGCGAGGCAGCGGTGCGCGTGCACCACCCACCACTGTTCGGACGTGACGACGACATCCGGGCGGTTGCCGCGCTGGTCGAGCCAGCACACCTGGTGACGTTGACGGGGCCGGGCGGGGTGGGCAAGACACGGCTGGCCGAGCGGGTGGCCGCCGAGGTCGCGGAGCGCTGCAGCGACGGGATCGCCCGGGTGGCCCTGGACGCGGTCGATGACCCGGACCGTGTGGGTGCCGTGCTCGTCGGCGCGCTGGAGTTGGTCCCGCAGGCCGGCCAGTCGGTCGAGGAGACGCTGGTGGCGGGCATCGGCATCCGCCGGCTGCTGCTCGTGCTCGACAACTGCGAGCACGTGCTCGCCTCGGCCTCGCAGCTCGTGGTGTCCGTCCTGCGCCGGTGCCCCAACGCCGCGGTGCTCGCCACCTCCCGCGAACCGCTGCGCCTGCCCGGCGAGCGAGTGTGGCAGGTCGCGCCGCTGGTGGTGCCGCAGCCAGACGCGAGCGCCACCCAGGTCGTCGAGTCACCGGCGGGCGCACTGTTCGCCACCCGGGCTGCCGCTGCCGCACCCGGCTTCGCGCTCACCGACGACAACGCGCCCGCGGTCGCTGAGCTGTGCCGGCGCCTCGATGGCATGCCGCTGGCGATCGAGCTCGCCGCGGCGCGGGTGCGGGTCATGGCCCCCGCCGACCTGCTCGCCCGCCTCTCCGACCGCTTCGCGGTGTTGACCGGCGGACCGCCGCACGAGGCGGGCCGTCACCGCACGCTCGAGTCGGTGGTCGCCTGGTCCTACAGCCTGCTCGAGGAGGCCGAGGCGCGCCTGTTCGACCGGCTGTCGGTGTTCGCCGGCTCGTTCACCCTCGAGGCGGCCGAGCAGGTGTGCGCCGGCACCCCGCTCGTGGCCGCCGACGTGGCGGGCGTGCTCGCCGAGCTCGCGGACAAGTCGATGGTGACCGTCGAGCGCACCGGCGGTGCCGTGCGCTACCGGCTGCTCGACACGCTGCGGGCCTTCGGCACCGAGCAGCTCACGGCGTCGGGCGGGGCGGACGCCTACCGCCGGGCCCACGCCGACCACCACGTCGCGCTGGCCGAGGCGCTCGGCCCGCAGGTGCGTGGCCCCGACGAGCGGGCCGCCTCGGCGCAGATCGACGCGACCGTCGATGACCTGCGGGCCGCTCACGAGTGGCTACTGGCCGCCGGCGACGCCGACGGAGCGCTGCGGCTGCCGGCCGCGCTAGGCGACTACATCGTCCACCGGCTGCGGGACGAGATCGCCACCTGGACCGAGCGGGCGCTGGAGCTCCCCGACGCGCGTGCGCACCCCGCGTACGCCGCCGCGCTCGCGACCGCGGCGTGGGGCGTGTACCTGCGCGGCGACCTCGACTCCGCCAGAGCACGGGCCGAAGCCGTCCTCGACGACGAGGACACCGACAGCGACGCCGCGTACCTCGCACTCGGCGTGCTGCGCATCAGCGCCATCCAGCAGGGCCGCTTCGAGGAGGCGCTCGCCCTCGACGAGCGGGCCGCAGCGGTCGCCGCCGCCCTCGACGACTACCGCCGGGCGTCCCTCGGCTGGCAGAGCGTCCTCGCGCATGCCTACAGCGGCCGCCGAGCGGAGGCGCGCGCCGAGGCCGCGAGGCTCGAGGCGATCGCCGAGGCATCCGGCAACCCCACCGTGCGAGCCCACGTCCGCTACTGCCACGGCGAGACGCTGATGGACACCGACCCCACCGAGGCGGCCCGCCACCTGGAGACGGCGAGGCAACTGGCCCGCAGCGTCGGCAGCCACCTCACGGAGGGCGCGGCGCTCGTCTCGCTCGCGTCGCTGTGCACCCGGCAGGGGCAGGTCGACCGGGCGCTGGCGCTGTTCCGCGACGCGGTCGGTCACTGGCGGCGGTTCGCCAGCGACCGGCACGTGCGCACGGCCCTGCGCAACCTCGTCGAGGCGCTCGTGCACGCAGGGGACGACGAGGCTGCCGCGCGACTGCACGGCGCGGTCATCGCGGGTGCCCCGAGTGTCGGCGTCGAGGCTGAGCGGCTCGCCGCGGCCTGGGGGCAACTGTGCGAGCGGATGGGCACCGAGTGCGCGCAGGCCGCCGCCGAGCGCGGTGGGCACCTGACCGTCGACGAGGCCGCCGACGAGGCCCTCGGTTCGCTCGACGGGCTGCTCGGCGGCTGACGTCCTTCAGGCGACGCGC
>CAYVJT010000098.1:0-4145 GCA_964451855.1 uncultured Actinomycetota bacterium | reverse complement strand
ACCCACAACGTCGGGCCGTCATCGTCGCGGGTGTCCCGGACCACCGTGCTGACGAGGAGGACCCACGATGACCGCCGACCGCATCCACCGCGCAACCTCCGCAGACGAGACCGAGATCGCCGGGCCCGTCTACGGGCAGGGCCCGCCGCTCGTGCTCGCCCACGGCGGCCTGGACGACGGCACCCTGTCCTGGGAGACGCTGCTGCCCCTGCTCACCGATCGGTTCACCTGCTTCGTGCCGAGCATGCGCGGCCGGGGACACTCCGCAGACCACGCCGACCACCGGCCTGAGCGCCACGCCGAGGATCTCGCGGCGTTCGTCGACAGCATCGGCGAGCCCGTCGGGCTCGTCGGGTACTCGACGGGCGGGTTCTCCGCCTGCGGCGCCGCGGCGCGCGGCGCAGCGGCCTCCGCGCTCGCCCTGGTCGAGTCGGCGGTGTTCGAGTACTGGGAGGAGGGCGAGGACGCCGAGCGCTTCCAGGGCGGCGTCGTCAAGATGCACGAGGCAGTCGCACAGAGTCAGCTCGCCGACGGGGCGCGCGCCATCCTGCGGGCCTTCGCCAACGACGAGGAGATGGCCGCGATGGAACAGGCCGGCACCTTCGAGCGCTGCGGGCGGTCCGTCCCCGACCTGCTGCGCGTGCTCGAACAAGCTGAGGACACGGAGGCCCCGAGCCCCAACGACCCCGCCGAACTCGCCAAGATCACCGTGCCCTGCCTGCTGCTGTACGGCTCACGCACGACCACCGCGCACGCCGACTCCACGCGGTACCTCGCCAAGCACCTGTCCGACGCGCGCCTGCGCGAACTCGAGGGCGTGGGTCACATCGCGCCGATCCTCGCACCCGAGCCCGTCGCCGCCGAGCTCACGCGCTTCTTCGAGGAGACGTTGACCTGAAGCCTCGTCGGTCATGGTGTGGCCGGTCACGCACAACGTCCGGCGACCCATGACCTGTGACTGTGCTACCGGGACGCGGCCCTCGGTCGTAGCAGCGAGCACATCCACCGACGAGGCCGGCCCCACGGTCGACCTTCCATCCGGCTCTCGCTCGACAGGCAACCCGTCGTATGTCCCCTGACAGGGGCGGTGCTGGAAGTGGTCGATGACGCAGGCGACGGCCCTGTCGGGTTGCGCCCCCAGCGCGGTCAGGATCCGGCCTGCGGCGTCGAGCTCGAGCGTGGCGGTGGCCTCGTCGCCCAGCTGCCTCAGGCAGCCCGCGATGGCCAGCCGTGTGCGGGCCTCGTCGTAGCGCAGGCCGAGGTGTCGCCACATCCGCAGCAAGGGACGCAGCCGGCGACCGACGGCAACGCGGCGACAGAACGTCCAAGACCGCGTCCACCGGGCGCTACCTGAGAACCGAACCTGCGCAACCGCTTCCGCTGGCCATGTGGGTGGTTCTGCTGCCGCGGCAGCGCACACTCACTGCGGTTCCAGCTGAGCCTTCGTCACTGGCCCGTCGCAGCGGTCGATGTTCTCGCGTGCTGAACCGTGACGACGACCACCCGGTCACGGTGCTCGTCCAGGTCAGCGATGGCTGCGCGAGCCGGCTCGACCTGCGCCACGTCCTACAGCTCGCCGAGCGAGATGGTGTCTCCCGCTGCGGCTTGCCGAGCACCGAGCTGAGCGCGTCCCCAAGCGCCATCGATCCCGTCGAGCAGCACGGCGACGTTCGCCGGGTGGGGATCGAGATCATCGATGGCGCTACTGAGCAGCGACCTGGCCAGCGTGCCCTCGTTGACGTGGACCCGCGCAGCGAGCCGTTCCAGCTTGGCGGCGTGCTCGCCGTCGAGGGTGATGTTCAAGCGTTGGCTGCTCATACGCGGAGGGTAGAGGTCACGACGCGCATCGTGCAGCTACTTGGACTGGTCGCGGCAGATCGATGATGGAGGCCACGGTCGGGTCCAGCTCGCTGAGCTTGCCCGGGAGCGTGTCCTCGGGGATCAGCACCGCACCGGGATGCGGTTGATCTCCCACTCGTGCTCCTCACGGACGTCGAGCAGCACCACGTCGGGCTTGTCGGCGATCTCCAGCAGGGGCGCCGCACCCTGCCCGCGGTGGAGGCGTCGGGCGGAGCGGCATCACGCGTGCTCGACCGAGACGATCGGGAGGTCGCCCGGAGCGCGCCGGGTCAGCAGCTCGGCGCCGTCCGACGTGACCACGAGGTTCTCCTCGTGGACCATGCAGCGGTCGGCGTCGATCGACAGGCTCGGTTCGATCGTGAGCACCATGCCCGGGCGGAGCACCGTGGTGTCGGTCGCCGTGTGGGACGGCCGCTCGGTGAGCTGGGATCCCAGGCCGTGGCCGAACCGGCCCACGTCCCCACGGCCCCAGCCCGCCTCCTCGATCACCTGCAGCATGGCGACGAAGACGTCGGAGCAGCGCGCCCCCGGACGTGTCGCCGCGATCCCGACGTCGACCGCACGGTGCAGGGTGTCGTAGGCGCGGAACGCGTCGTCGTCGGCGCGTCCGATCGCCACGTTGCGGTCGAAGTCGCAGAAGTAGCCGTCGTACACGGCGCCGGTGTCGAGCATCAGGACGTCACCCATCCGCAGCGGGGTGTCCGTCGGAGGCGAGATGACGTCCTGGTAGCCGCCGGGTCCGGCGCCGCCGACGAGGTAGGGGACGTCGTCCGCCCCCCGCCGCAGCAGGTCGATGCGGACGTCACGGAACACGCGGGACAGCGGCCTGCCTGGAGCTGCCAGGCCGGGAAGCGCATCGAACATGTCACAGGCGAGCTGGCAGACGTGGTGGATCTTGGCGATCTCGGCCGCTGACTTGACCATGCGCACCCTGGTGACGACCTCCGCGGCGTCGACGATCCGGGTACCCGGCAGGAGCGCCCGTAGGCGGTGCCAGTCCGCCAACGGCATGCGGAGGTGCGTCTCCGGTCCCATGGGGACGCCGAGGCAGCCGTGGGTCCCCGCGAGGTCCCGGACCGCGTCGGCCAGGAGCGAGACCCCGTCGTCGGCCGGCATCGGGGCGGGCCAGGTCCGGATGTCGCCGACCCAGGTCGCCGCCATGGCGGCGGCCCCGATCTCCGGGATGACCGCGGTCGGCGGGCCCTGCGCGGGCACCAGCAGGAACCACGGTCGCGTCGGGCTGAGCCAGAAGCGGGTGTCGAACCCGCTGACGTAGCGGACGTCCGGTTCGGTGGTCAGCAGGAGCACGTCGATCCGTGCCTGGGACATGCCGGCCTGGATCCGGTCGACCCGGCCCTCGAACTCCTCGAGGGCGAAGCCGCGCGGCGGGGCCGGGTCGCTCACCGTACGAGCCGTCCGCGGACCAGCTGGCACCAGTACTCGATACCGAACGGCAACGCGTCGTCGTTGAAGTCGTACCCGGGATGGTGCAGCGACCGTCCGTTGGCCCCGTCGGTGCCGTTGCCCAGCAGCACGAGGCAACCCGGACGGTGATGCAGGTACTGGGCGAAGTCCTCGGAGAACCCCACGCGGTCCGCGGCGGCATCGACACTCGTCCCCTCGACGCGGCGGGCCGCCCGCGCGGCCTCCTCGGTCTCGGCCGGGGTGTTGACGACCGACGCGAAGTCGCGGGTGTGGTCGACCCTCGCCGTCGCCCCGTGGGCCGCCGCCACACCGTCGGCGATCTGCTGCATCCGGGTACGGATGGTCGCACTGACCCGATCGTCGTAGCCGCGGATGTCACCACGGATCGTGACGTTGCTCGGGATGATGTTGCGGGCTCCGTCGGTGACGAACTCGGTCACCGACACGACGCCGTGGTCACCGGGCGCCAGCGCGCGCGACACGATCGACTGCAGTGCCATGACCAGCTCGGCGCCGGCCACCAGCGGATCGACCGTGCGCTCGGGCGCCGAGGCGTGTCCACCGCTGCCGACGAGCTCGACGGCGAAGACCTCCTCGAACGTGGTGAAGACGTCCGGACGGGTGGCGAGGTGTCCGACCGGCAGGCCCGGCAGGTTGTGCAGGCCGAACACCGCATCCATCGGGAAGCGGTCGAACAGGCCGTCGTCGATCATCGCCTGTGCGCCGCGCCCGTCCTCCTCGGAGGGCTGGAAGACGAAGTGGACGGTGCCGTCGAGATCGCCCATGTCAGCCAGGGCGGTCGCGGCGCCGACCAGCATCGTGGTGTGGCCGTCGTGCCCGCAGCCGTGGTGGACGCCCTC
>CAYVJT010000097.1:0-13395 GCA_964451855.1 uncultured Actinomycetota bacterium | reverse complement strand
CGCTCGATGACCAGGCGACTGCGCGCAGCGTCGTTGAGCCACGCGCTGAGGCTCTGCCCATGAGCCTCAGCCGCCTTAGCAGCCGCTTCGGCCACATCAGGATCGAGAGCAACGGAGATCTTCTTGACGGCCATGACCTCACCCTACCAGCACCGGTGCTACCATGGTACTACCTCTGCGGGTATCGTCCTCGGTCCCGAACGGGCAGCGATCACGGGCGTTCGAACCATGTCTCGGGGACGTCGAACCCGTGGTGGGTGACGAGCGCGACGAGCAGCGCTGTGGCGTCTCGCAGGTGGCCGGCGGTCACGTGGGCCCACGTGACCGATCGGGTGAAGGCGATGCTGCGCGCGGCCGGCACGCTGCGGGTCCGGTAGACGATCGGCGGTGGTGTCGCTGCCCACCAGTCGTAGACCGCATCGGCGAGCTGCTGGCTGACCGCCAACAGCGGGTCGCCGCTGCCAGACATCGGCTGATCGAGACGTGCCGTGTAGACCCGATCGTCGAGGCCGAGCGCGTCGAGGTTGGACTGGTGGGTCAGGTGCAGCGCCGCTGGTGGACCCTCGAGGCGGACCAGGTGCAGGTCTGATGCGGCGGGGGTGATGCGCCTGGCGGGGAACCGTTCGCGTGCCGCGGCGACGGGGTCGTTGGCGGCGTAGCGGACGCGGAAGCGTCCGGAGGGTGGGTCGAAGCGGTGGCGTGGGTGGTCGAACCCCGACCAGTCCCAGCGACCGGGAGGGTCGGTGTCGATGCGCCACCAGGTGCGTGCGGTCGCGGCGGTGCGCAGCCCCGCTGGCCGCTGTTCGGGGAAGCGGATCAGGACTGGTCGCCGGCGAGTCGTACGAGTGCAACCGCGGCCTCGAGGTGGCCAGCGGCCAGCAGATCCGCGACGGATAAGCCGTCGGCGTCGACGCGAGGCGTCGTGGCGATCGCGTCAGCGTCGGGTCCGTCAGCCGCGACCTCGGACAGCGCGGCCAGGACAACAGACAGCCCAGGGAGGGTGTCGCGGCGTCGAAGGTCGAACTGCCACGCCGGATGCAGCATCTGGTTGCCGGCGCGGATGCCGAGCAGCGCGCCGCGGGCACGCCGCCGATCCACGCCCTTGCGGTCCGAGATCGTCGCCACGAGCTCAACGACCTGCCCGGTGGTCAGGCTCGTTTCCCGCAGCTGCGCCAGCCGGTCCGCCTGTCGCTGCCGGTTGATCGTGCGGGCGAGGGCGGACACATCGTCGGCAGGTGAGGAGAACGGATCCTCAACCGGGTCGGCGTCCGCCAGGTGCTCGGCTGGCGAACGAGGAACCGGTCCACAACCGCCGCAGCCGGGTAGATGACACGGGCGTTGCGACCTGATCCCAGACGGGGATCGAGGACGCCGGGTACAGCACGCTCACGAACGGGCTCGGATACTGCGAGGATGTGGTGCGAGAGTGGTGCCGAAGCGCACGTCACTGAGCCATCCGGCTCCGCGGTCGAGTGGACCACTCAGCCCCTACCCAACGTCCATAGCCCGTCGGGGACCTCCGGCCCTGTCGCTGTGCTCAACACGGTCCGTAGGGTCGGTGAGGCGATCTCGCAGGACGCACGTCTCGGCGAAGGACGTCCGAGCGACGCGGTCGGTCTGATCCCCCCGGCACAGGATGTCGCACGAGCCTCTGACAGGAGCCAGAATGAAGGCATTGGTCTACCACGGGCCGGGAGAGCGAGCTTGGGAGGACGTTCCCGAGCCGCAACTCCAGCAGCCGACCGACGTCATCGTGCAGGTCGATACCACCACGATCTGCGGCACGGACCTGCACATCATGAAGGGAGACGTTCCCGCGGTCACCGACGGACGCGTTCTCGGCCATGAGGGGGTCGGCACGATCACCGAGGTCGGCGATGGGGTCAAGACTCTCGTCGTGGGGGATCGCGTCATCATCTCCTGCATCACCTCTTGCGGGTCGTGCTCGTACTGTCGGCAGCAGCTTCCGTCCCACTGCCTCGACGACGAGGGAACCGCCGGCATCGGCTGGATCCTGGGTCACCTCATCGACGGCACACAGGCGGAGTACGTCCGGATCCCGCACGCGGACAACTCGCTGCACAAGCTGCCCGAGGGCGTCGATGACGAGTCCGCCTTGATGCTGTCCGACATCCTGCCCACGGGCTTCGAGATCGGCGTTCGTAACGGTCGTGTCAAGCCCGGTGACGTCGTCGCCGTGATCGGTGCGGGCCCCGTCGGTCTCTCGGTGATCGCGACCACGGGCCTGTACGGCGCTTCGCGGATCGTCGCCATCGACCTCGACGACAACCGGCTGGAGCTCGCGCGCTCGCTCGGCGCCACCGACACCGTCAACAGCGGCGAGGCCGGATGGCAGGACGACGTGTACGCCATGACTGACGGCTACGGCGTGGACGTCGCCGTCGAGGCTGTCGGGATCCCAGCGACCTTCGATGCGTGCACTGAGCTCATCCGGCCTGGCGGGACGGTGGCCAACGTCGGAGTCCACGGCACGTCGGTCGAACTCAAGCTGCAGGACCTGTGGATCAAGGACGTGACGATCACCACAGGGCTCGTGAGCGCCACGACCACTCCGATGCTGCTCAAGCTGGTGGCGCAGCACAAGCTCGCCCCCGGACGGTTCGTCAGCCACCGCTACGACCTGGACGCGATGATGGAGGCATACGACACCTTCGGTCGCGCGGCCGAGACCCAAGCCTTCAAGATGGCCATCTCGCGCTGATCAGTGCGCTGCGTCGTCGGCGTTGCGAGCGGCCTCCTCGAGCCGCTCCCGGTAGGCGGTCCACCACGCCTCATCGACCGGCGGGAGGTTGTCGTTGCCGGCCATCATGCCGACCTCGCCGTCGATCAGCTCCCTGAGCAGGTCCGCGTGCCCCGCATGGCGGTACGTCTCGGTCGCGACGTGCACGAGGATGCGGTGCAGCGTCACCGGGTTCTGTGTTGGTGGCCACCAGGGCACCTGACCGGTCGCCGCCAGGTCGAGCGCCTCGATCGTGGCGTCGGTATGGGCCCACACGCGGCGGTAGAGCGCGACGATGTCCTCCTGCGACTCGTCGGGCATCGCCCACATGTCGGAGTTCGGCTCGGCCTCTTCCTCCATCCAAGCCATCCGCTCGGGGAACGGTCGGTCGAAGACCAGACCGAAGTAGCCGGCCTCCACGCCAGCCAGGTGTTTGACCAGACCGAGCAGGTTGGTCCCCGTAGCGGTCATGGGACGTCTGGCGTCGTAGGGGGTCAACCCCTCGAGCTTCCACAGGATGGCATCCCTGGCGCGCTGGAGGTAGCGGTGCAGCTGCGCCTTCGGGTCGGGGTCCGCCATGAGCCTGGCCCCTGCGGGTCGAGGTGCGGGCACCCTAGCCCCCGGCGACCCGAGGGAACCCGCCACAGAGGGGTGGTTCGTCGGGCGTCTCCTGCTGCAGGTGCAAGACCGTCTCGAGAGCGAGCTCGACACCCCACTGCTCCTCGATCGAGAAGTGACCGAGGTGATCGCCGAGCCTGGTCACGTCGATGGCGCCGGTGTGCTCGACCAGTACCCGCGTCACGCCGCCATCGACCTCGATCTCCAGTCAGGACGAGGCTGGGCGAGCAGTCGTCGAGGTGGGAGCGATGAGCACCGTCGGCAGCCGCAACAGCGCATCGGACTGCACGATCACGCCGTGCGCACCCCTGACTGCACATGTCTTCGGCGGCGCGCCAGGCGAAGCTGGAAGATGTCACCACGGCGCATGCAGGCCCTCCATCATGGCGGCCACCATTGCGGCTTCGGCGCGGTCGGCCTCGTCGGCTGCCAGCTCGGTCACCTCGTCGAGTAGTCGCTGGCGGTCACGGAGGCGCTGGGCCGCGGCCCCCAGGCCCCACCGGACGGCATCCGACTGCGAGAGGCCGGCGGCTCCGGGTTCGGCGAGCGCGCGACGTGCGTGGTCATCGAGCCGCACGGAGATCATCTCGCCCCTGATCCGAGCGCATCACGCACCGCCATACGCTCGGATCACGGGGATCAGCACCTGTGCACAACCGGTGTTGTCATGGGCGGCAGCGATCTGCCAACCCGGCGCACGTAGTCGGTGATGTAGCTGCAACGACGCGGCTACTGTGCGCGTTGCGTGATGAGCGGGATGGGAACGTGCTGGTGCTGCGGAGGTTGCGGGCCGAGGATGAGGCTGCGGTCGAGGCCGCCCACGCGCAGATGGCCGGAGAAGGGTTCCCCTTCCTGCTGCACCGCGACTGTGTCGCATCGTTCGGTGAGTACGTCGAGCTGCTCGAGCGCCAACGAGCCGGGCGGGACCCACGTCCGGGGCGGGTCCGAGCGTCGTTCTTGGTCGCAGAGGTGGATGGCGAGATCGTCGGACGGGTGTCGATACGTCACGAACTCAACGAGCGCCTCGAACGCGAAGGCGGGCACATCGGGTTCGGTGTGCTCCCCGAGCATCGCCGACGCGGCTACGCGGCGCAGATCCTGCGTCGCTCGCTCGAGATCCTGGCGGCCGAGGGGCTTGTCACCGCGCTCGTGACCTGCGACGAGGACAACGTCGCGTCGGTGGCCACCATCGAGCGTTGCGGTGGTGAGCTCGTGGGCCATGCGGAGGTGGACGGCTCACTGGTCCACCACTACCGCGTGCCGACGAGCTGACCGGAACCGCGTCCGGATGCCGCGAGACTCCCCAGCGCTCAGCCGGGCGTTGGCCGCCTCATGGTCATGCGCGCCTTCGCGTCACGACCCGCATGGCGATCACCGCGAGGTGATGGAGCCGGGGCGACGTGGCTGCAGCGCGCAGTACGCAACCGTTGCGTCTCCTGCGGCACGCACTGCGCATACCGGTAGGCTGACGGGATGGGAGCTGTGGGCATCGTGCTGAGCGGCGGCCGATCCTCGCGGATGGGCGCACCCAAGGCGTGCCTCGAGTGGCATGGCTCGACCCTGCTCGCCCGCACCGCTCGCATCCTGCAACGCGCCGTGGGGCAGCGGGTGATGGTCGTGCGCGCTCCCGGCCAACAGCTCCCCGAGCTCCCTGCAGACGTCGAGGTGGTCGACGACGAGGAGGAGGGGCTCGGGCCGATGCAGGGGGTGGCTGTGGGTCTGGCGACCGCCCAGGACGACGCCGAGCTCGCCTTCGTGTGCTCGACCGACCTGCCCTTCCTCCACCCGGCCTTCGTCGAGCGCGTGCTCGACGGGTTCACCAGCGAGGTCGACGCGGTGGTCCCTCACGCCCGTGGCCATCGCCAGCCCCTCGCTGCCGGCTACCGCACGGCGCTGGCGCCGACCGTGGCGGAGCTGCTCGCCGCCGGAGCACGCAAGCCGGCCATGATCCTGGACGCCTGCCACACGCACTGGCTCGACGAGGCGACCCTGCTCGCCGATCCCCGGCTAGCTGCGGTCGACCCTCAGCTCGAGTCGGTCCGCAACATCAACGTCCCCGAGGACTACGAGCTCGCACGCGCCGAACCACCCCCACAGGTGACCGTGGAGCGGTTCGGCACCCTCGCGCGCAACGGCCAGCGGGGGGCCAGGACGATCGAGGCCGCGACCCTCGGGCAGGCGGCGCAAGCCGTCGACCTCGTGCTCGACCAGCACGTCGTCGCCGCGCTCAACGGCGAACGCATCACCCGTGATACACAGGTGCCCCTCGTCCGGGGCGACCAGCTCGCCTTCCTATCCGCGGACGCGGGAGGCTGACCATGGCCGGCGGCTACTTCAACCAGGCCCTCCTGGTGGACCTCGGCACCGGGACCGGTCGCACGGTCCCACTGTCCGACCAGGTCCTGCGCGCCTACCTCGGCGGCGTCGGGCTGGGCACGTGGCTGCTCCACGAGCTGTCGGATCCGGCGGTCGACGCCCTCGACCCCGACTCGGTCCTGGCGTTCGTGTTCTCCCCCCTGGTCGGCACCCCGCTCACGACCAGCGCCAAGTTCGCCGTCGTCGCCCGCTCGCCCCTGACCGGGATGCTCACCGACGCACTGGCATCGAGCCACTTCGCGATCGCCGGCAAGCTCACCGGGCACGACGCGATCGCCGTGACCGGACGGTGCGATCGACCATCGGTGCTGCTGGTGGACGGCGACGGCGCCCGGCTCGTCCCCGCCGACGACGTCTGGGGCATGTCGGCCGCAGGTGCCGAGGCAGCGCTCTCGGCGCGTCTCGGGGGCGGATGGCGGATCGCGGCGATCGGCCCCGCTGGCGAGGCGCAGGTGCGCTACGCCACGATCTCGCACGACGGACGTCATGCCGGTCGCGGCGGCCTCGGCGCGGTGCTCGGCGCGAAGGGGCTCAAGGCGGTGGCCGTGCACGCCGCGACCAAGGTCGCCCCGGCCGACCCCGAAGGCGTCGTGGCCGCAGCTCGGGATCTGCGGGCGCGCTCCTTCGGTCCTGCCACCGCCAAGTACCGCGAGCTCGGGACCCTCAGCAACCTGCTCGCGTTCAACGCGATCAACACCCTGCCGACCCGCAACTTCTCCTCCGGGCGGTTCGACGAAGCGCCGCTGCTCGCCGCCGAGGAGCTCCACGACCTGCGCCACGTCGCGCGCAACAGCTGCGCCTCGTGTTCGATCGGCTGCGAGCACATCTACGCCACGAAGGGTGGCGGTGGGGCACGGGTGGAGTACGAGAACGTGTACGCGCTGGGACCGCTGTGCGGGGTGTCGGATCCCGACGACGTCCTGTCCGCGAGCGCGCGGTGCGACGAGCTGGGGATCGACACGATCTCGGCCGGTGGGACGATCGCCTGGGCCATGTCGTGCGTCGAGGCCGGCCTGCTCGATGCCCCGTGGCTGCGCTTCGGCGACGGGGCGGCGATGCTCCGCGCCCTCGACGAGGTGGCGACCCAGACGGGGATCGGACCCCTGCTGGCGGAAGGGTCCCAGCGTGCGGCCGAGCGGATCGGCGGCGAGGCACTCGAGCACCTGGTGACCGTGAAGGGGCTCGAGTTGCCCGGGTACGACCCGCGCACGCTGCCGGCGATGGCACTCGGCCTCGCGGTCAACGCGCGCGGCGCCGACCACAACCGCTCGGGTGCCTACGAGGCCGACCTCGGCGGCGAACTGGATCGCTTCGACCCGTCCGACGCCCACGTCGCCGCAGCGATCGGTACCGAGGACCGCGCGGCGATCATGGACTCCATGATCCTGTGCAAGTTCCTGCGTGGGGTCTTCGATGATCCCTTCGACGAGTGGGCGGAGCTGCTCAGCCTCGTGACGGGATGGCACATGGACGGCGACGAACTCACCGACACCGCCCGCCGGATCGTGCTCGCCAAGCGGATGTTCAACCTCAGGGCCGGGTGGACCCCCGACGACGACGGCCTCCCCGACCGGTTGCTCGACACGCCCGTCGAGCTGTCCTCCGGCCGCACCGCGACCTTGGCGCGTGACCGGCTGGAGACCATGATCGCCACCTACCACCGGGCCCGCGGGCTGGACGCCGACGGCGTGCCGACCGCGTCGGCCTGGGACGACCTGCACCTCTCGGGGACGCCACCGCTCCCGCGGACCACCGCTGCACGCTGACCGTCGCGACGAAGGAGTTCACCGATGACGTCCACCTCGCTGACCGACAGCGACGCGGGGACCCCGGCCACGACGCCGATCTCCGTGACCATCGACGGACGACGCATCGAGGTGCCCGAGGGCACGACGATCCTCGATGCGGCTCGCGAGGCCGGGATCGAGATCCCGGTGCTCTGCCACGACGATCGCTACGACCCGGTCGGGGTGTGCCGCGTCTGCGTGGTCGACACCGGTGGCCGTGCGCTGGCGGCCGCGTGCCTGCGCCCCTGCGACGACGGCATGGAGGTCAGCACCGACACCGAGGAGGTCGAGCGCAGCCGTCGGGTGTTGACCGAGCTGCTGCTCGCCGATCAGCCACCGCGTGACGAGGATCCCAAGCAGACCACCACCGGGGACAACGAACTGCTCGCCCTCGCCGACCGCTACGGACTCGACGGCCGCGGGGACACCGACGACGGCGGGCTGCCGTGCGGTTCGGGACGGGGCACGGACAGCTCCAACCCGGTCATCGCCGTCGATCACGATGCCTGCATCATGTGCGATCGGTGCGTGCGCGCCTGCGACGACATCCAGAACAACGACGTCATCGGCCGTACCGGCAAGGGCCACGACGCCCGCATCGCGTTCGACCTCGACGACCCCATGGGCGACTCGTCGTGCGTCACCTGTGGTGAGTGTGTCGCCGCCTGCCCGACGGGCGCGCTGACCAACAAGCCCATCAACGGGGTGCCGATCCGGCCACGCGACGAGCTGATCGCGATCGACAGCGTGTGCCCGTACTGCGGGGTCGGTTGCGCGCTCACCTTCTACAAGGACCCCGAGCGCGACGCGATCGCCTACGCGGAAGGTCGCGACCAGCCGGGCTCGCAGGGCCGGCTGTGCGTCAAGGGCCGCTACGGCTGGGACTACGCCGCCTCCCCGCAACGGCTGACGACGCCGCTGATCCGGCGTGACTCCGGCTACCCCAAGGGCCCGATCACCGCCGACGTCCGCGGCGAGACCGAGCTGCCGGAGGGCGACCACGGCCCGGGCGGCAAGCGCGGCGACAAGCGACGCAAGCCCGGCGGGCTGGTCGACCCCGACGAGGTGCTGCCCTACTTCCGGGAGGCGACCTGGGACGAAGCGCTCGACCTCGTCGCCCAACGCCTGACCGAGATCCACCGCGAGCAGGGGGCAGAGGCGATCGCCGGGTTCGGGTCGGCCAAGTGCTCCAACGAGGAGGCCTACCTGTTCCAGAAGCTGATCCGGTCGGCCTTCGGTACCAACAACGTCGACCACTGCACCCGCCTGTGCCACGCCTCCAGCGTCGCGGCGCTGTTCGAGGGCATCGGCTCCGGCGCCGTGTCCACCACCTACGGCGATGTCATCAACGCCGACGTGGCGATCATCACCGGGAGCAACGCCACGGCCAACCACCCCGTCGCCTCGTCGTTCTTCAAGCAGGCCCGCCGCAGGGGCACGACGATCATCTACATCGACCCGCGGGCCGGCACCGTCGCCGACCACGCGGACATCTTCTGCCAGCTCAAGCCCGGGACCGACGTCGCCTTCTACAACGGCCTGATGCACGAGATCATCCGGCTCGGGCTGGTCGACGAGGCGTACGTCGCGGACCGGACCAGCAACTTCGAAGCGCTCAAGGAGACCGTGGCCGCCTACCCGCCCGAACGTGCCGCACAGATCTCGGGGGTCCCGGAGGAGACGATCCGCGAGGTGGCGCGTGTCTGGGGCGAGGCCGACGCGGGCATCATCTTCTGGGGCATGGGCATCTCCCAGCACACCACGGGCACCGACAACTCCCGCTGCCTGATCGCGATGTGCGCGATCACCGGCAACATCGGCAAGCCGGGCAGCGGACTCCACCCGCTGCGCGGACAGAACAACGTGCAGGGTGCCTCCGACGTCGGCCTGATCCCGATGTTCTACCCGGACTACCAGCGTGCCGCGGCCGACCCGGTGCGCGAACGTTTCGAGGAGGCCTGGGGGGTGACCCTGAACCCGCAGCCCGGGCTGACCGTGACCGAGATCATCGGCTCCGTGCTGGAGCCCGACGGGGTCCGGGGCATGTACATGATGGGCGAGAACCCCTTCCTGTCCGACCCCAACATCAACAAGGTGCGCAAGGCCCTGTCGCAGCTCGACTTCCTCGTCGTGCAGGACATCTTCCTGACCGAGACCGCCGAGTTCGCGGACGTGATCCTGCCCGCCTCGTCCTACCTCGAGAAGGACGGGACCTACACCAACACCGACCGGCGGGTACAGCTCGGCCGCACGGTCCTGGACCCACCGGGGCAGGCGCGGCTCGACTGGGAGATCGTCCAGGCCATCGCCCAACGGGTCGGCCTGGACTGGGACTACGACTCGCCGCGGGACGTGTTCGACGAGATGGTCGAGGTCATGCCCTCGTACGCGAACCTCTCCTACGACAACCTCGGCAGCACCGGCAAGCTCTACCCGAACCCGGACCCTGCGCGCACCGACGGCACGGTCGTGATGTTCAGCGAGTCGTTCAACACCGACGACGGGTTGGCGCACCTGGTCCCAGCCGAGTGGCTGCCCGCCAAGGAGCTGCCCGACGAGGACTTCCCCTTCGTGCTCAACACCGGTCGCCTGCTGGAGCACTGGCACACCGGATCGATGACGCGCCGCTCCTACGCGCTGGACACCATCGCCCCCCGAGCCGAGGTGTACGTCCACCCCGACGACGCGCTCATGCTCGGGTTGGAGGACGGCGGACTGGCCCGGGTCACCTCGCGGCGCGGCAGCATCGTGCTGCACGTCAAGGTCTCGCACCGCGAGCAGACCGGGAACTGCTTCATCCCGTTCCACTTCCGCGAGGCCGCAGCGAACCTGCTCACCATCGACGAGATCGATCCCCACGGCAAGATCCCGGAGTTCAAGTTCTGCTCGGTGCGGCTCGAACCCGTCCGCGCGATCGCCGCGGCCGACGTGGAGGTGACGACGTGACCGAGGCCACCACCCCCACCCGCAGGGTCCCCGGCGTCGAAGCACGCGCCGGGCGGTTCCAGGGTCCGAGCCTGATCCCGGAGCTCCACGCGATCCAGGACGAGCACGGTTGGCTCCCGCGCGAGGAGCTCGAGGCCCTGGCCCGGCGCACCAAGCGCCCGCTCTACGAGGTCCAGGGGCTCGTCTCCTTCTACCCCTTCTTCCGGACCGAGCCACCCACGACGGTCCGCATCGACGTGTGTCACGACCTGCCGTGCTGGCTGCGCGGCAGCGACGACGAGCTCGCCGCACTGCGGGAACGCTACGCCGGCGACGTCGACGTCGAGGTCGGCGAGGTGTCCTGCCTCGGCCGCTGCGACGTCGCAGCGGCGGTCGCGGTCAACGAACACCCCGCGCCGGTGGCCGAGACCGACGGACTGGTGGCGGCAGCGAAGAGCGGCGAGGTGCCGCTCGCCGGAGCCACCCGCTACGGCGGCGAGGCGCCCTGGCCCAACGATCCCTACGCGCAGCGGGAGGCCCACTACGGCGTCCTGCGGGCGGTGCTGGCTGGCGAGGTCGATCCGGCGTCGATCGTCCCGACACTGAAGGACTCCGGGTTGCGCGGCATGGGGGGTGCCGGGTTCCCGACGGGGGTGAAGTGGGGCATCGTCGCCGGACAGCCCGATCCGACCCGTTACGTCATCTGCAACGCCGACGAGTCCGAGCCCGGCACCTTCAAGGATCGTCAGGTGCTCGCCGAGCAGGCCCACCTGGTGCTCGAGGGCATGCTCCTCGCGATGGTGGTCGTCGGCGCGGAGGAGGGCATCGTCTTCATCCGCCACGAGTACGGCCCGGAGGAGGACGTGCTGCGCGCCGAGCTGGCGCGTCTGCACGAGGACGGTCTCCTGGGCGACGACGTGCTCGGCTCCGGACGGCGGCTGGACGTCTCGATCTTCACCTCGCCGGGTGGCTACATCCTCGGCGAGGAGACCGCGCTGATCGAGTGCCTCGAAGGGCATCGCGGCGAGCCGCGGAACAAGCCACCCTTCCCCGGTGAGTACGGCCTGTGGGGCAAGCCGACCGTCATGAACTCGGTCGAGACCTTCGCGCACGTCCCGATCATCATCGAGCGTGGTGCCGACTGGTGGCAGGAGCAGGGTGTCGGCGACGCGGTCGGTGTGAAGTTCTTCTCGGTCTCCGGCGATGTCGCGGAGCCGGGGGTGCATTGCGTGCCGATGGGCACGCCCGTCGGCGAGCTCCTGGACCGCTGCGGTGGGGTCCGCGACGGCCGGAGGCTCGCGGCCGTGCAGCCGGGTGGTGCGTCCACCAACTTCATCGGCCCGGACCAGCTCGACCTGCCCTTGGACTTCGGACCGCTCACCGAGGCCGGCACGGCGCTCGGCTCCGGCGCGGTGGTCGCGATCGCCGAGGGCAACGACCTGCTCGCGGCGGCGACCAACGTCCTGCGCTTCTTCCGCAACGAGTCCTGCGGCAAGTGCGTGCCCTGCCGGGTCGGCTCGGACAAGGCCTACACGCTGCTCCGTGAGGTCCTTGACGACGGCGCCCGGTTGGAGGGACCACGCCAGGACCGCATCATCGAGCTCGAGGAGGTCCTGCGCCGCACCTCGATCTGCGGTCTGGGCCAGGTCGCGCTCGGTCCGGTCACCAGCGTCCTGGACCTCCCACGTGCCTGAGGGCGGGTCCCCGACGGTCCCCGGTCGGGAGTTCTTCACGGCCGTGACCGTGACCGATGCGCTGGCGCGCTTGCGCGCGGTGCGCCGTACGACGGTCGAACGGATCGCCTCCGCGGAGGCGCTCGGGCGGGTACCCGCCGCCGAGGTGACCGCGCCCCACGACCTACCCGGCTTCGCCCGGTCGACCGTCGATGGGTACGCGGTCCGGGCGGCGGACACCTTCGGTGCATCGGAGGGCCTGCCGAGCTACCTCGACGTCACCGGCGAGGTGCGGATGGGCGAGATCCCCGACATCGAGGTGGCTCCCGGCCGGGCGGTCACCATGCCGACCGGTGGGGCGTTGCCGAGCGGGGCGGACGCGGTGGTGATGGTCGAGCACACCCAGTCCACGATGCCCGGCACGATCGAGGTCGTCCGGCCGGTCGCCGCGGGTGACGGCATCGTGCGGGCCGACGAGGACGTCGCTGTGGGAGCGGTGCTGGTGCCGGCGGGTCGGCCGTTACGTCCGCAGGACCTCGGGGTGCTGGCCACGGCTGGCGTGACCACGGTCGAGGCGTACGCGCGACCGCGGGTCGCGATCCTGTCCACCGGCGACGAGGTGGTGCCGCCGGACACGGCCGTGCTCGCTCCGGGTCAGGTCCGTGATGCGACCGCCTCGGCGTTGGCGGGGCTGGTGACCTCGGCCGGGGGCGTCGCCGAACCGCGCGGGATCGTTGCCGATGACGCTGCGGCGCTGGAGGCCGCGATGCGCAGCGCCATGGAGGCGTGCGACCTCGTGGTCGTGTCGGCCGGGTCGTCGGTGGGCGCCCGCGACGAGACCGCGGGCGTGATCGCCGGCCTGGGGTCGCCGGGGATCGTGGTCCACGGGCTGTCGGTGAAGCCGGGCAAGCCGACCCTGCTGGCGGAGTGCGACGGCGTCCCGATCGTGGGGTTGCCCGGCAACCCGCTGTCGGCGCTGGTGGTGTTCCGGCTGATCGGGGTGCCGCTCGTGTGGCGTCTGGCCGGCTGCGATGACCCGCCGCCGGAGCCCACCACCTCGGCGCGGTTGGGCCGGCCGATCGCCTCCGCGGGCGGGAGGTTGGACGTCGTGCAGGTGCGCCTGGACGGCGGGGTCGCCGAGCCGCTGCTCGGTGCGTCGGCGCTGCTGAGCCTGCTGACCTCGGCGGACGGCTACGTGGTGGTCCCCGAGCCCGAGACCGGTCTGGACGCCGGCACCGAGGTCACCGTCACCCTCTACCGCTGACGCTCACCTCCC
>CAYVJT010000096.1:10627-13554 GCA_964451855.1 uncultured Actinomycetota bacterium | reverse complement strand
CCTCCGGGTTATGAGCCCGGCGAGCTGACCGAACTGCTCCACCCCGCGCCGTTGAGCCAACAACGTACCGGTGCCCTCACCGTCCCGGCAAACCGAAGGTCCGACGGGTGTGCGCCGTCCGCATCCGCACCACCTCGCCGTTGCTGACAGCCGGGAGAACACCGTCGACCGAGGGGCTCCGAGCTACCTCGCGGTCGCTGGCTCCCCGAGCCGGGCCTCGACGCGCCGCAGGCCCGCCGCCCGACGGCGCCGATCGGTCCGCACCGCATCGAGGGAGAACGCGACGTGGCGGTGGGCGATCTCGGCCGGGGTGAGCTCGCCGTCCTCGCGGTACCAGATCGCGATCGACTGGTAGGCGCCGAGCAGCGCCCGGTTGACGTCGACGGGATGCTCGACCTCGAAGATGCCGCTCACCACGCCGGCCTCCAGCAGCCCGAGCACCTGCAGCTCGAAGCGCTTGCGCAGCGCCGCGTAGGAGGCGCGACGGTCCTCGTCGAGGTAGCGCACCTCCGAGTCCAGCCGGGCGATCCGCTGCCGGTGGCACATGAACCGCACGGTGCAGTCGACCACGTCGACGAAGCGGTGCAGCGGGTCCTCCCCCGCCTCCTCGACGGCCCGGGCCGACCGCTCGACGAGGTCGGTCATCGAGGTGTTCACCAGGTCGATCAGCAGGCCCTGCTTGTTGCCGTGGTGGTAGTACAGGGTCGGCACCGTGACCCCGGCGAGCTCGGCGATGTCACGGACCGACGCCCCGTGGTAGCCCTGGTGGGTGAAGGCCTGCGCCGCCGCGACCATGATCGGGTCCAGCGGCAGCGGAGCGAAGCGCTCCCAGGACCGCTCAGACGTCGAGGTGGCGGCGACGGGACCGGTCACCGCGGAGCCATCCGGATCGCACCGTCGAGGCGGATCGTCTCGCCGTTGAGCATCGGGTTGTCGACGATCGCGGTCACGAGCTTGGCGTACTCCTCCGGTTCGCCCAGCCGCGAAGGGTGCGGGACCTGGCTGCCGAGGGAGTCGAGCGCCTCCTGGGGCAGTCCCATCAGCAGCGGTGTGCGGAACAACCCCGGCGCGATCGTCACCACGCGGATCAGCTTGTCGGCGAGGTCGCGGGCGATCGGCAGGGTCATCCCGACGATGCCGCCCTTGGACGCCGAGTAGGCGGCCTGGCCGATCTGCCCGTCGAACGCGGCGGCCGACGCGGTGTTGACGATCACGCCCCGCTCCTCGCCCTGCGGGTCGTGGCGCACCATCTCGGCGGCCGCCAACCGGGTCACGTTGAAGGTGCCGATCAGGTTCACCTCGACGACCTTGCGGAAGCCATCGAGGTCGGCGGGCGAGCCGTCCTTGCCCACGACGCGGGCGGGCGGGCCGATGCCGGCGCAGTTCACCGCGACGTTGAGCTTGCCGAGCTCGGCGGCGGTGCCGACAGCCTCCTCGACGGCGTCGCCGTCGGTGACGTCGGCGGGGACGAACACCACATCGTCGCCGAGCTCGTCGGCGACCGCTGCGCCGTCCGAGGCGGGCAGGTCAAGGATCGCGACCTTGCCGCCAGCGGCGGCCAGGCGCTTCACGGTGGCCAGCCCGAGCCCGGATGCGCCTCCGGTCACCAGTGCCACGGTCCGAGCGATGTCCACGACGACCTCCAGTCCGCACGCGTCGGGTCAGATCCGTTCGATGATGGTCGCGTTGGCCAGTCCGCCACCCTCGCACATCGTCTGCAGGCCGTAGCGCCAGCCGTGGTCCTCCAGCGTGTTGACCAGGGTCGTGAGCAGCTTGGTCCCGGAAGCACCGAGGGGGTGGCCGAGCGCGATCGCCCCGCCTCGCACGTTGAGGCGGTCGGGATCGGCGCCGACCTCCTTCTGCCACGCCAGCGGTACGGGGGCGAAGGCCTCGTTGACCTCGAAGGCGTCGATGTCATCGATCGCCAGCCCGCTGCGCTCGAGGATGCGCTGGGTCGCGGGGATCGGGCCGGTCAGCATGTACAGCGGATCGTCGCCCACCACCGCGAAGGCGTGGAAGCGGGCACGTGGGGTCAGGCCGAGCTGCTCGGCTCGCTCCGGCGTCATGATCAGCACCGCGGAAGCACCGTCGGTCAGCGGCGAGGAGTTGCCCGGCGTGATGTGCCAGCCGATCTGCGGGAACCGCGCGGCGACCTCGTCGTTCTGGAAGGCCGGCTTGAGCTGGCCCAGCCCCTCGGCGTCGGTCCCGGGACGGACCGTCTCGTCGATCGTCGCCTCGACCGGGTTGCCGTCGACGTCGGTGGTCTTGACCGGGAGCAGCTCGTCGTCGAAGGCGCCGTCGGCCGCGGCCTTGGCCGCCAGCTGGTGGGACCGTGCGGCGAAGGTGTCGAGGTCGTCGCGGCTGAAGCCCCACTTGGCGGTGATCAGCTCGGCGCTGATGCCCTGGGGGACGAGCCCCGGCGCGTACCGCTCGGAGACGTCGGGACCGAACGGGTTCTGGCCCATCATCGACGAGCCCATCGTGACGCGACTCATCGACTCGACACCGCAGGCGATCGCGACGTCGTACGCGCCGGAGATCACCCCCTGCGCCGCGAAGTGGGCGGCCTGCTGACTGGAGCCGCACTGCCTGTCGATCGTGGTCGCCGGGACCGACTCGGGGAACCCGGCGCCGAGCACCGCGTTGCGTCCGATGTTGAAGGTCTGCTCCCCCGCCTGGCTGACGCACCCGGTGATCACGTCGTCGACCTCGGCCGGGTCGAGGTCGTTGCGCTCCACGAGCGAGCGCAGCGTCAGCGACAGCAGACGGGTCGGATGCACACCCGAGAGCTGTCCGCCGGGCTTGCCCCTCCCGGTGGGGGTGCGGACGGCGTCGACGATGACGGCTTCGTGCATGGGGGAGCCTCCCGGTCGGGGCCACCACGCTAGCCTAGCGAGCGATAGATAGACAAGGTCGAGACGAGCGAC
>CAYVJT010000096.1:0-10527 GCA_964451855.1 uncultured Actinomycetota bacterium | reverse complement strand
CGTGTGGTCGAGCTCGGTGGGATCGGCCCTGGACCGCACGCCGCGATGCTGCTGGCCGACCTCGGCGCCGACGTGGTCCGCGTCGAACGGCCGGGCGGTGGGCTGCAGGCCCTCCCCGATCCGTCCAAGGACGCGGTGATGCGCGGCCGCCGGTCGGTCGCCGCCGACCTGCGCGACCCCGACGACCTCCAGCGGGTCCTGACCCTGCTCGACCACGCCGACGTCCTGATCGACGGGTTCCGGCCCGGGGTGACCGACCGGCTGGGGCTCGGTCCTGACACGCTCGCGGAGCGCAACCCCCGCCTGATCTACGGCCGGATGACCGGCTGGGGCGCCGACGGTCCCCTGAGCGGGCGCGCGGGGCACGACATCAACTACCTGTCGATCACCGGCGTGCTCCACGCGATCCGCACGGAGGGCGCGCGCCCGACCGCCCCGCTCAACCTCGTCGGCGACTACGGCGGCGGCTCGCTCTACCTCGTCGTCGGGATCCTGGCGGCCCTGCACGAGCGGGAGCGCTCCGGCCGCGGTCAGGAGGTCGACGCCGCCATCGTCGACGGCGTGGCCAGCCTCGCCCAGCTGGTCTGGTCCATGCGGGGCCAGGGGGTGTGGACCGACCGTCCCGCGTCGAACCTGCTGGACACCGGCGCCCCCTTCTACGACACCTACGCGTGCGCCGACGGCGGGTACGTCGCCGTCGGCGCGCTGGAGCCGCAGTTCTACGCGCAGCTGCTGGACGGCCTCGACCTGGTCCCCGACGAGCTGCCGCAGCAGTACGACCCCAGCGGCTGGCCGACCCTGCGCGAGACGTTCACCCGGGCCTTCGCGACCCGCGCCCGGGACGAGTGGGCCGAGGTCTTCGCCGACACCGACGCGTGCGTCACCCCGGTGCTGACCTTCGAGGAAGCGGGCGCGCACCCCCACCTGGCGGCCCGGGGCACGATCACCGAGGTCGACGAGGTGGTCCAGGCGGCACCAGCGCCGCGACTGTCCCGTTCCACCTCGACGGCCCCCGGCCGGGCACCGGCGCCGGGATCGACCGAGCTGGACGAGGTCATCAGCGGATGGGCGGACCCCGCCTGAAGCCATGGTGGCCTCACGGCACGGACCCGCCCGACGGGGGACGTGGCGACCGGCTAGCCGTCCTCGTCCTCGTCCGCCTCCTCGAACTCGTCGAGCAGGTCCTGATCGTCGGTCTCGTCCGGTTCGACGCCGAACAACTCCTGGACGCTGATGCCCTCGATCTCCGCGGCTCGCTCGAGCAGGTCCTGGGCTCGGGCGACCTCGGTCTGGTAGCGGCCGAGGCTGCCCTCGCTGAGCGCCTGCTCGGCGCGGTTGAAGGCGCGGAGCGCGTCGATGATCAGATCCGTGGAGGTCTGATCCGTCGGCTCGTCGTCGTCAGGTGCGTCGTCGTCCGGCGGCGCGTCGTCCTCCTCGCCGGTCACCGGATCCACGACGGCCTCGCGCGCCTCCTCCTCCAGGAGCTCCTCGGGAACCTCGATGTCGAGCAGCTGGGCCAGCGCACCGGTCAGGGTCCGGTCGAAGGCCGTGCGTCCCCCCATCACCAGCACGACCCGTGCCAGCTCGGGGATCCGCGCCTGCGGGTTCTCCAGGAACAGGGGCTGGACGTACAGGATCGAGTTCTCGATCGGCAGGACCTGCAGGTTGCCGCGGATCACGCTCGATCCCTCACGGTCACGCAGCGTGATGTAGGCGGAGATGTCGTCGTCCTGCTCGATCCTGGCCTGGGCCTGCTGCGGTCCCAGCACCTCCGTCCCCGACGGGAAGCGCACGCCGAACAGCTGGTTGATGTGCTCGCCGTCGCTGCGTCCCGCCAGCCAGGCGACCATGTTCGGCCGCTCACGCGCCAGGTAGGGCTGGATCAGCACGAACTCCTCGGTGGTCTCACCCGGCAGGCGCATCAGCAGGTAGTAGGGGTCCAGGCGTCGCTGCGATCCCGCGGCCAGGTCGCCACCGGCACCCTGGTTGGCGGCGAAGGCCGGGTCGTTGGGCAGCTCCCACGCATCGGCACGGTTGTAGAAGGCCGCCGCTCCGGGGATGTGGTAGCTCTGGTAGAGGTCCGACTGCAGCCGGAACAGGTCCTGCGGGTACCGGAAGTGGCGGACGACCTCCTCGGGCGCCTCGTCCATCGGGGTGATCAGGTCGGGGAAGACGCCCTCCCACGCGTCCAGGATCGGGTCGTCGTCCTCGACGCGGTACAGGGTCACGCCGCCGTCGTAGGCGTCCACCGCGACCTTCACCGAGTTGCGCACGTAGTTGACCTCGAGCGCGCGCTGTCCAGCGAGGTTGAGCGCCTGACGCTCCGAGTAGGGGTAGGCGTTCGAGGTGGTGTAGGCGTCCTGGATCCAGGTGACCCGCCCGTTGATCACCGCCGGGTACGGGGAGGCGTCGAGCTCGAGGAAGGGCGCGACCTGCTGGACGCGCTCCTGGATCTGCCGGTTGAAGATGATCCGGGACTCGTCGGTCAGGAAGTTGGTCAGCAGGATGTTGTAGTCGTTGAACCGCAGCGCGAACGCCGTGCGCCGGGCGAAGTTGTCGATCGGCACACCACCGTCACCGGCGTACTGGGTCAGCACCTGCTCGCGGGTGTCCGGGTCCTCGAAGTCGAGCTCCGGGGCCTCGGTACGCACCAGCGCGTACTGCGGGTTCGGCGACTCCCCGAAGTAGACGCCCGGCTGGTCCTCGGGGACGACCTCCGGTGCATCGCCTTCGGGCGGGATGTTGCGGCTGATGAAGACCGGCTGCCCCTCGGGGTTCGCGGTGTTGACCTGCGAGGCCACCACCCCGAACCCGTGGGTGAAGAAGGTGTGACGGTTCTGCCACGAGTCCGCTTCGGACGGCAGCTGGGACAGCTCGCGGGTGGAGAGCATGACCTGCCGCAGTTCGCCGTCGATCGTGTACCGGTCGATCGAGACCGTGCCGAACTGGTAGTAGGGCCGCAGCGCCTGCAGCTCGGCGTAGGTGGTCTCGAGCACCTCTGGGTCCCACAGCCGGATGTTGCGGATCGTGACCTCGTTCTCGATGACCTCGTCCTCGGTGAGGTCGTCGCTGATGGTGAACGGCTGCAGTCCCACCTCGTCCAGCCCGTAGGCCGCACGGGTGGCCTCGAGGTTGCGTTCGATGAACATCTGCTCGCGGGCGAGCTCCTGCGGGTCGACCTGCAGGCGCTGGATCGCCGCGGGGTAGGCGCCCTGGAGGATGATCGAGGCGACCACCAGCAGACCGAGGGCGGCACCCGGCAGCAGGAAACCCTGGCGGCGGATCGAGTAGAGGACCAGCCCGATCGCGATGACCGACACACCGATGAGCAGGTAGAGCGCCGGCAACTCGGCGTTGACGTCGGTGTAGGAGGCGCCGGTCACGGTCCCGCGCTGCGAGTAGTTGAGCTCGAAACGGCCGAGCCAGTGTCCCCATGCCCAGACCGCGAGGATCGCGGAGAGCACGATCGCGAGGTGCGCCTTGACGCCGGGCAGGATCTTCTCGCCCTCGGCCTCCGGACGGATCCCACCGAGCAGGTAGTGCGCCCCGGCGCTCAACAGGCCGGTGAGGATCAGCGAGGTGAACAGCCAGGTCTGCAGGAGCAGCCAGAAGGGCAGCTCGAACAGGTAGAAGCCGATATCCGCGCCGAACTGCGGATCGGCGATGCCGACCTCGGTGGAGTTCAGCCACAGCAGCACCGTCTCCCACTGCGCGCTGATCGCCAGACCTGACGTGAACCCGAAGACGATCGCGATCGCGATGATGATCCACGGCAGGTAGGGGTCAGCCATGTCGCGGTAGCGCTGGATCTGCGCCTGCTGCGGCGACGAGGGGATCGTGAAGGGCCGCAGCTTGCGGACGAGCAGCAGGTTGCCCGCGATGAGGGCGGCGAGGATGAACCCGAACACCAGCCCGAGCACGATGCGGGTCGAGAGCACGGTCGTGAAGACCTCACGGAACCCGATCTCGGTGAACCACCACAGGTCCGTGAGGAGGACCGCGACACGGTTCGCGCTGAACAGGACCAGCAACGCGGCGATGATGACCACGGTGCCGAGTCGACGCCGGACGAGACCGCCCAAGGAACTGCCTCTCAAGAGGGGGATCGTGCACGCGAGCTGCTGGTGTACATGGCCCCTACGAGCGCGGTAGTGGCACCCATCGCAGGGGCAACGAGACTACCTACCAACGGCCCCGAACGCCCACCTCGACAGCGGACGGCGCGCACCTCCTCGGCGTGCTGCGCGCAGACCGCCACGCGACACCGACGTCGCGGTGCGCCCGGCGACCATCCTGCGGCGCCGCCGGTCGTCACCCGGCGGAGAGCACCATCGCCTCCGCGGGCTCGCGTCCCGCGCGCAGGTCGCTCAGCGCCTCAAGGGCCCCGTCGAGATCGTCGACCGGCACGATCGTCACGTCGCGCTGGACGGGCGAGTCGAGGGCCTCGCCGAGGTTGTCTCGGGGCACCAGGAACAGCGTCGCGGGCGGCTCACCGTCCCGGCGCTCGGTCGCACCGACGACCTTCTGGCGGACCCCGCCGACCGAGCCGACGGAGCCGTCGCGGTGGACGGTCCCGGTCGCCGCGATCACCTCGCCACCGGTGAGGTCCTCCTGGTCCAGCGCATCGATGATGCTGAGGGCGAAGATCAACCCACCGGAGGGGCCACCGATGCTGCCGGCGTCGATGACGATCTCGACGGGCATGTCGATCTCGGTGGTGAGCAGGATGCCGATGTAGGCACGGTCCGGATCGTCCGGTGAGGAGCCGAGCTCCACCTCGACGGTGAGCTCCTCCCCCTCGCGCACCAGGTGCAGACGGAAGGGATCGCCCGGCTCCTTGGCCTGGACCGCCTCGACGACGTCGGTGCTGTCGCTGACGGGCTGGTCGTCCTCCACGGCGACGATGAGGTCGTCCTCGGACAGGGCGTCGGTGACCGCGTCCTCGGCGATCATGACGACCCGCGCGCCCTCGCCCTCGAGCTCGTAGCCCGCCGCGGTCAGCGCGGCGATCGTCGCGGTGAGTTGACTGTCCGCCATCGCCGCGGCGTTGCGCTCCCGGATCTCCTCGCGATCGATCCCGGTCGGGTAGACCTGCTCACGCGGGACCGTGTCGACCGCGGCGGAGGTCACCGCGCGGGCCCAGCTCGTCAGCGACAACCGATCCTGCACCGAGATCGTGGTCAGCAGCATCTCCCCGAGGGAGGGGTAGGTGTCGGCGCCCTCGACGTCGACGATCTCCAGCGTGTCGGAGGTCGGCCCCGGCGACAGGGCGACGTAGCACGTCGGCTGGGACTCGAACACCTCGCACGGCACGTCACCGCGCGACAGCACGACGCCGCCGACGACGAGCAACAGCACCGTGAGGATGCCGACCCAACGTCGCAATGGGACACCACCGGGTGCGTGGGGAGCGCGCAACGCGCCAGCGCCCCGGGTCGGGGCGCTGAGGCAAGGCTACCTGGACGCGGGTGGTGCTATCCCCGGCCGAACAGCGAGGTGCGCCGTTCCGACGGCGAGGGCTCCGGCGCCGGCTCCTCGTCCTCGTCGATCGGGTGCGAGCGCACGGGCGGCGGGGTGAAGAACCCGTCGTTCCCGGGCGCGTCGGTGCCTGGCCCGGCGTCCTGCGCCGCCGGTTGGTCGAGCGGCGTCGGGGCGTCGTCCGACGGTGCGGCCGCCACGTCCGGTGCGGGCGACGTGCCGGCGTCGGTGCTCGGCGCAGCGTCGACGTCCGGTGCGGGCGCCGGCGCTGCCTCGCCCGCCGCCGACGCTTCGCTCTCGAGCGCCACGACCTTGTAGTAGGTCTTGACCTCGATCGGCACCTCACGCAGGACGCGGACGTCACCGACGCCGTCGTCGTTGCGGAGCCGTTCGACCAACTGGAGCGCCTCGTCCAGTGAGTCGACGTCGTCGACCTTCGGTTGTCCCGTTGCGTCCGTGGAGAGGACCACGTGCTTCATCGCGGGTTCCCTTCGCCCAGGGGCCTCCCCGGGGGTTCCCCGAGGGTCTGTCCGGGGTATCGGACGCCGAGGGACGCAACCTGAGCCCGGATGCGCACCAGTGCGCACATGACGCGCAGTGGTCACGGCAGGGTGCTCCAGCCACCGGCCCAGGGTCGGGCGTCAGCGGCGGTCGCGCTCACGGGCCTCAGCGCGCACCCGACGGCGTCGCCGCCAGGCACGCAACAGCAGGGTCGCGGCGAGCAACGAACCGGCGGCCAGACCGGCCCCGATCCAGCCCAGGGTCGACCATCGCGCCCTGACCCCCATCGCGGTGACGTGGCCGGCGTGCTCAGCGGCCGTCTCCGCGAGGGCGGCGCGGTTGGTGATGTGGGGCTGCCAGCCTGTCGCGATCAGCTTGGCCGGCGACATCACCCACGGATGCATCAAGTGGGCGATCAGCCCCGGGGGGTACTCGCCGATCCCCAGTTCCCACAGGCGTTCCGCGGTGGTGTACGCGAGTTCCTCGGGGATCGCGATCGTCCCCCTCCCCACCAGCTTCGCGACCTGATCGAAGGCCAACCACCCCTCAGCAGCGACGTTGTAGGGGCCCGAGAGCCCCCGGTCGATCACGTGCTCGATCGCCGCGATGAGGTCGTCGATGTGGACGAACTGCAGCGGCGGCTCGTGACCGCGGATCATCGTGAAGCGCGGGGCCTCCAGCAGGCGCGTCGCGAGGTTGTCCACCCCGGGACCGAGCACGAGCGCCGTTCGCAGCACAGCCACCTCGAGGTCGTGGGGTTCGCGCGCGCGTTCCGCGAGCCAGAGTTCCACGTCGCGCTGCTGCTCCGCCAGCGGCAAGCCCGGGGTGCCACGCAGGGGGCTGGACTCGGTCAGGGGAAGGTCGTTGTCCGGGTAGGCCCCGTAGGCCGCTGCCGAGGACAGGTGGACCAGTCGCTTGACCCCCGCGCGCTCGGCGGACTCGACCACGTTGCGCGTGCCGTCGACGTTGACGGCGCGCATCGCCGCCTCGTCGTGCATGGGATCGAACCGTGTCGCGAGGTGCACCACGACATCGACCCCTCGGAGCGCGTCGGCCAGGGACGGATCGGTGATGTCGGTGGGACGATGCACGAAGCGCGACGAGGTGACCCCAGCTGGCATCCGCCGGTCCAGGCCCACGATGCGGGTGATGTCGGGCCGGCGCTCGAGGGAACCGGCGAGGCGGCGGCCGATCAGGCCGGACGCTCCGGTGATCGCGATGGTGGTCACCCTGCGTACCCCCTCCTCACGTCCGACCCAAGCGAGGTCGCCACCCCGTACCGTAGTGGCGAAGCCGTCGGTCGGCCGCCCGGCCGACGCACGACGCCGGATGACGAGGTCAGACGTGGGCGACGAGAACCACCCCGAGCAGCCCGAGGACCCCTTCGGCGACCTGCCGCCGGAGCTGCGGGCGATGTTCGAGCAGCTCGGTGGCCAGGAGGGCTTCGCTGCCATGCAGGAGCAGCTCGGCGCCCTGATGGGTTCCATGGGCGGGCTCGGGTTCGCTGGCGCGTCCGGCGCCCCCAGTGGCCCCGTCGACTGGGACCTCGCCTCGCGGGTGGCGCTGCAGGTCGCCGCCGAGGGTGACCGCTCCCCGACCGACGAGGAGCACGAGCGGGCCACGGAGGCACTCCAGCTCGCGGAGCACTGGCTCGACGCGACGACGCTGCCCGCGCCACCGGATGCGGGTGCGCTCGTCGTCGGCAGCCGGCAGGCCTGGGTCAACACGGCGATCACCGCGCTGCGTCCCCTGGTCGAACCCGTCGCGGAGGCGGCCGCCGACGCGCTCGTCGAGCTCGCCGACCAGCAGCTCGGCCAGCTCGGCGAGGACGAGGGCGCACTGGAGGACCTCGAGCGGATGGGGCTGCCACCCGAGGTCGGCCGCATGCTCACCGACCTGCTCGGGGGCGACATCGGGCAGATGCTGCGTCCCGCGAGCGCGGCGATGACGGGCATCCAGGCCGGCCAGGTGATCGGCAAGCTCTCCCACCAGCTGCTCGGCCAGTACGAGCTCGGCATCCCGACGGCACCGCGCGCGGAGGCGCACCACCTCGCCGTCAACGTCGCCGAAGCCTTCGACGGCTACGACCTCGACGAGACCGAGGTCGCGATCGTCGTGGCGCTGACCGAGGGGGCACACCGCCGCCTCTACCACGCGGTGCCCTGGCTGGAGGACCACGTGCGAGCGCTCGTGGCCCGGTTCGCCGCCGGGACCGAGGTCGACCCCGAGCGGCTCCAACGGATGGTCGAGGAGCTGATGTCGGGGGTGGACCGCGACGACCCCGAGGAGCTGCGCGACGCGATGCACAAGGCCGCGCGGTTCAAGCTCGAGCCCACCGAGGCACAGCGCCGGGTCCTCGAACGCCTGCAGGGGGTCATCTGCCTCGTCGGCGCCTGGGCACGTCACGAGGTGGCACGCGCGGTCCAGGACCGTCTGCCGAGCCTGGGTCGGATCGAGGAGGTGCTGCGACGGCGCCGGGCCACCCGCGGTGACGGCGAGGAGCTGCTCTCCGGGCTGTTGGGGCTCGACCTCAAGCCGGAGGACGAGACCGTCGGTGAGCGGTTCGTCGAGGCCGTCGAGAGCGCGCTCGGCCCCGAGGGGCTGCACCGCGCCCTGGCCCACCCGGAGAACCTCCCCGACGCCGACGAGCTCGCCGACCCGGGCCGCTGGGTCGAGCGCATGACCGACGAGGTGGAGGTGCCCGACGATGCCTCGGCGTTGTTCGGGGAGCTCGAGGACGCGCCGGTCGAGGGCAGTGCGGCGGAGCGCAGGGCGGCGCTCGAACGGGGCGAGGACGCCGACAGCTCCGGTGGGGATGACGACGAGCCGAGCGGCTCGGACGGCCCGGACGACGGGGATGATCCGGACGGCTCCGACGGCCCGGATGGCGGGGATGATCCGGACGACGCGGATGATCCGGGCGACGAGCCCGACACCCGCGGCTAGGTCGCCCCGCCCACGTCGGCCGGCGCCGAACCGCGCACATCGGCGGGTTCCGGCGAGGCCGCGACGGCGGGGACGTCGGGTTCCGGGATGCCGGCCGCGAGCTGTCCGGCCGTGAAGCCCTCGAGGAACCCCTTGGCTCGCTCGGTGTCGGGGTGGCGGGCAACCAGCTCGTGGAACGCGGGCGAGTGGTCCGGCACGAGGAGATGTGCGAGCTCGTGGACCAGCACGTGGTCGAGCACGTAGCGGGGCATCGACGCCAGGTGACGGCTGATCCGGATCCGACCCGACCCGGACGAGCACGATCCGACCCGCTGTTCCATCCGTCCGCTCCAGCGCACCTCCGTCGGTCGCACACCGTCGAGGTAGTGGTCGGCGAGGACCTCGGCGCGGGCCGCCAGAGCCGCGTCACCACCCATCCGCTCGGCTCGCGTCCGGCCGGTGACCTTGGCCACCAGCCGTTCGATCAGCAGCTCCTCCTCGGCGACCTCGATGCCGGCGGGGAGCCGTAGGACCACCCCGGTCCCCTGCGCTCGCGCGCTCGCCGAACGACGCCGGCGAGGGCTGCGGTGGATCTCGAGGGCGGGGACGTCGGCCTGCGCTGGACGGATCTCGTAGGCGGGGCGGTGGGTGGTCACCGGCGGCCTCCTGGGTTCGGCGGTTCGGCGGTTCGGCGGTTCGGTGGTTCGGCGGTTCGTCGGGCTGGATCCGCCCTGCCGGGAGCGGGGCTGGACCCGTCCGGCCGAGGGCGCCGTAGCACACTCCCCGACCGGCCCGCAGGTCCGGCGTGCCGGTCGTGCGAGGCTCGCACGACCATGAGCGCGGGTCCCGGATCGGTGCCGTCCACACGGTGTGGAGAGGCTGTGGATGGGAGCCGACCCGCAAGGACCCACCCGACCTGCAGGGATGCCCGACACCCTACGTCGACCATCGAGGAGGCAGAACGCGCTGTCCACAGGTCGTCCACACCGCAGCCCGCCCCCGTCCCCAGGGCCTGTGGATAGACGGGTCGACGGGGGGGTGGTCCCGGCCTACGGTGCGGGTGCGAGGTCCCCAGCCACGGGTCGATGCACCGCTCCACGGGGAAGGGAGCGGGACATCGGCACCGAGCTGGGGATCTGGCGTTCCTGGGCCAGGTGGTGGGCCAGGTCGTGGGCCGGGTCGTGGGCCAGGACGACGCTGCGAGGACACGGTCGTGGCCTGGCGTCCGGGCACGGCTGCCCACCCCGCACACGTGCAGGGTTACGCTCGGAGCCCATCGACCAGGAGCGAGCAGGATGGGCAACGCCAACGCCGCCGCGTTCTTCGACCTCGATCGGACGCTGATCAGCGGCTCGTCCGCGTTCCACTTCGGCGTCGCCGCGTGGCGGAACAAGCTCATCCCCAGCGGCGACCTCGTCAACGACGCGGTCAAAGCGGTGTCCTTCAAGCTGTTCGGCGCGACCGACGAGAGCTCCGAGGCGGTGCGCGACCGCATCCTGCACGCCGTCGAGGGCATCGAGCAGGCCGACCTGATCGCCCTCAACGAGGAGATCGTCCCTCGCATCCTCGAGAAGGTCCGGCCGGAGTCGCGGGGGCTGGTCGACATGCACCACGAGGCCGGCC
>CAYVJT010000095.1:4492-13744 GCA_964451855.1 uncultured Actinomycetota bacterium | reverse complement strand
AGACCCAGGGCAAGGATAAGACCCAGGGCAAGAACAAGAACAAGAACCGCTCCCAGGACAAGGGGGGTGCCAAGAGCGCCGGCAAGGGGCCGAGCGAGGGTTCCTCGAACGGGCAGAGGCCCGGTACCGGCCGGTCAGCCAACGGTGATGGCTCCGATCAGCGTCCGGCACGCCGCCAGAAGCGCGATCATCTCCCCCGTCGCCCCCGTCCCTGAAAGGCACCACACATGAGTCGCCAGATCACCACGCAGGGCTCCACCTTCCAGGCTGCGCTCGCGGACGCCGTGGCGGAGCTCGCAGGGTGTGACCCTGACAAGGTCGAGCTCGAGGTCAGCGCTCCTGGGCTCGACGAGCTCACGGGACGTGTCCGCTTCGACCTCGAGGTCGTCGAGCCCGCCCCGGTCGTGTCGGAGGAGGCGCCCGCTGAGGAGGCGCAGCCGGAGGGCCCGGAGGCTGAGGACGGTGTGGACGACGAGGAAGCGGTGCGCGTCAGCCCGGAGGAGCTCGACGAGGAGGCGGACGCCGCGGCGGACTTCCTGGAGGGGCTGCTCGACGCGATGGATCTCCCCGGTGACCTGCGCATCCGCGTCAAGGACGAGCACGCCGAGGTCGAGCTCGTCGACGTCGGGAGCGGAGCGCTGATCGGACGTCGCGGGCAGACGTTGGAGTCGGTGCAGGAGCTCGTGCGGTGCGCGCTCCAGCGCCGCTTCGAGCGCCGTGCTCGCGTGCAGGTCGACGTGGAGGGCTACCGCGCCCGCCGTCTGGAGAAGCTCGTCGAGAAGGCTGAAGAGGCGATCGACCAGGTCCTCGAGAGCGGCGAGTCGGAGCGACTCGAGCCGATGGATGTCTTCGAGCGCAAGGTGGTGCACCAGTTGGTCGCCGAGGTGGAGGGGTTGACCAGCCGCAGTCAGGGTCGCGAGCCCGGGCGTCGGGTCGTCATCGAGCCGAGCTGAGCCCGCCCCACAGCGGTTCCACGTGGAACCGCGATCAGCGGTCTCGTTGGCCGCTTTCAGGACGGTCCTGGGGGATACGGACCATCCTGGCCGACCAGGAAACACCAGCACAGCTCATCCTGAGCCGTTCTCGCTGGTCACGGCGGACTTCCACGAGGGCTGGCTAGCCCCTGGGAGCTGGGGGCGGTGACGCGCACGCCGTCGCTCGACCGAGGGGCGCGGGGCGCCTCGGGTGATGTCCAGCGACGACACACGGCGCATCCCACGACGTGCGGACGTGAGGCGGCCTGGATCACCGGGGTCACGAGCGCTCACGGCAGGGCGCCATCGCTGCGCCGTCGCGGCAACGCTCCGCCGCGTGATGGTCGGATGACCATGAAGTCGGACACTGGACGCTGCAGCGCCGTCCGGCATCGGTCGCACGAACCGCGGTCGCACGAGCTGCCGACCGCGGGAGAGGGAGTGCCGCGCGGTGCCTGGCCTCGAGCGTGGGGCGACGATCCCGGGCCGCGGTGAGGTTCGGGAGGCAACCGGAGCCCGCAGCCGTCGCGGGTACCCCACGAGACCGCACGGGATCCACGGCACGGCGCCACGGGCACCGTGGCTGGGGTCCCTCGGCGCCGCGATCCTGGTGACGACCAGGTGGATCGAACCGCCAGAGGGCCCGCGCGCAGGCAGCTGACCACTCGCGAGGTCCCTGTGCTCGCCCCGGGGGGCCACCGTCCCCCGCCGCCGGAGCCCACCGCCGTCACGGATGCGTTGCGACGCACACCCAAGCGGGGTCGGCGATGGCCGGCGCTCCAGACACACAGCGCCTTCCCGGGTGACCGACGAGGGGCCGGCGCGTCAGCAGCGGCGCGCTGCGAGGTCGTCACGACGCGGAGAAACCGCGTTGCCGTTGGCGACGGGTGTTCCACGTGGAACGCTCGCGGAGATCAAGAGGGCTGATCGCCGCGGCTCGACAGCCTGGATGCCGGACACGAGCACGGGCGCGTACGGCGTGTTCCACGTGGAACACGCCCAGGGATGTCGTGCTGCTGATCCGACGCATCGCCACAGGAGCCCACAGGGCTCGGGATGCCACAGGAGGGATGTTCCACGTGGAACGGCTCCGCAGGGGGCCGACGGCGGCCGGCCCTCCACGTGCGACCCTGTGACGCGGCCTCAGGACAGGGCGCCATGCGGACCACACCCCCTTGGCTGGGGCCATCCGCAGGTGGGATCCGGATCCGCACGCCGCCCCGTGGCCGACACGCGCCCCGAACCCGGGGCACCGGAGACGCCCCGCCGGGATCGAAGGGCCCGGAGGACGACCCTCCCGTGCTGCGCTGACCCTGGGAGGAGACGGTGAGCGCGCCCTCATCGAGCCGAAGGAGGACACCAGACTGCGGTGCTGGGGTCCGGGGACGGAGGTCCTGGGCACGCCTGAGCGCAGGTGGGAGCTGCGGGCCGCCGACCCGAGGTTGCCCGGCACGGGGTCGGGTGGAAGGAGCCGACCCCGACGACCCTGGACCGCGCTGGTGACGTGCGCGGGACGATGCCAGAACGAACCGGGCCGGGCACGGTAGGTGATGAGATGATATGGGATGGTTGGAATGGCACGACCGATCCAGGAGAACATCGCACCGGTGACGGGGGCGAACCGGCCGGGATCGTCGCGACGCATGGCTAGGCTAGCCCGCCGTGGGCCCCAGAGGGTTCCACGTGGAACGCCGGCCGAGAGGAGGGCCTGGTGGGCGACGGCGACGAGGGCGTGGCCGAGGATCGACTGCGCGTGCTCGCGCAGGCCATCGCCGCATCACCGCACAACCTCGTCTCGCGCACCGCCCGCGCCGAACTGACGACCCGGCACATCCCCGAGTGTCGTGCCTTCGCGCGGCAGTTGCCGACGGACGGGCCGCTACTCGACCTCGGCAGCGGTGGCGGACTCCCCGGCCTGGTGATCGCCATCGTCCGTCCCGACCTCGAGGTCCACCTCCTCGAGGCGACGGGCAAGAAGGCCGCCTTCCTCGAGGAGACCGCCGCGCGCCTGCGGTTGCCCGTGACCGTCCATCGGGGGCGGGCGGAGGAGCTGGCGCGCGGCGAGCTCCTCCGCCGCTTCCGCATCGTCACCGCCCGAGCGGTCGCGCCCCTCCAACGTCTCGTCCCCTGGGCCGCCCCCTACCTGCACCGCGACGGGCACCTCTTCGCCATCAAGGGCGAGCGGTGGCGGCAGGAGATCGAGGACGCCAAGGCGGTGCTGGCACGGTTCGACCTGGCGGTCCTCGGGGACCCATCGACGCATCCACAGCTCGGGGAGGATCCCGCGGATCCGCTCCGTCCGCGGGTTGTTATGATCGGCCGCGGATCCTGACCGTCCCCACGGCCCGACGACGTCGATCGGGCTGTCGGCAGACCTCGTGGTCGGAGCACATGTGAACCAAGAGCCCTCCGAGGAGCGGGTCCCACTCCCGACGGGTGCGTCGGCGGACCCGGACCTCGCCCAGGTGGTATCGAACATACGTTCGGGACCCGGGGATCTGGCGGACGAGCCAGCTCCCGCCGGTCGCGCCACGACCGTGTGCATCGCCAACCAGAAGGGTGGTGTCGGCAAGACCACGACCACCGTGTCCCTGGCTGCCGCGATCGCCGAGTACGGCGCGCGGGTCCTGCTCGTCGACCTCGACCCGCAGGGCAACGCCACCACCGGTGTCGGCCTGCGAGCCGAGGAAGGGGACCCGAGCACCTACCTCGTGCTCGTCGACGACCTGCCTGTCTCCGAGGCCATGGTGCCCAGCGGGATCGAGGGCCTCGATGTGGTGCGCTCGTCCCTCGACCTCGCCGGCGCCGAGGTCGAGCTGGTCCCGGCCTTCTCCCGAGAGCATCGCCTCAAGCGGGCGCTGGAGTCCGTGACGGGCGACTACGACGTCATCTTCATCGACTGTCCCCCCTCCCTGGGCCTGCTCACGATCAACGCTCTGGTGGCTGCGGATCAGATCGTGGTGCCGATCCAGTGCGAGTACTACGCCCTCGAGGGCCTGGGGCAGCTGCTACGCACGATCGAGCTCGTCGGCCAGAACCTGAACCGGGAGTTGAGCCTCGGCGGGGTGATCCTGACGATGTACGACGGGCGGACCAACCTGTCACAAGCGGTCGTCGACGAGGTGCGGGGCTACTTCGGTGACGATGCCTACGCCACCGTCATCCCGCGGACGGTGCGGCTCTCGGAGGCGCCGAGCTTCGGCCAGCCGATCACGGTCTTCGACCCGCAGAGCCGAGGTGCGCGCGCCTACCAGCGCCTCGCGCGCGAGGTCTCGGTGCGTCTCGGACTCGCGGTCGAGCTTCCCGAGGAGAGCGCCCTCGATCGACTGATGTCCGGGCGCGACCCTGAGGTCACCGACGCGGTGGTCGGTGGTCACGGCGACGAGGAGGAACTGCTGTGAGCCGACGAAGCGGCCTGGGCCGGGGCCTCGCCGCCCTGATCCCTCCGAGCGAGCCCGAGGTGGAGGAGGAGGCCTCCACGCAGCCCCCGCCGGCCGGGTCCGAGGATGCCCGGCCCTCGGAGGCACACGGGACCCCCGAACCCCCGGCGCCGCACGTCGCGGGGATCCGCGCGTCCCTGGTCGAGATCGCTCCCGAGGTGGTGGTTCCCAACCCGCGCCAGCCTCGTGAGGTCTTCGACGAGGAGGAGATCGAGGGGCTGGCCGTCTCGCTCGTCGACGTTGGGATGTTGCAGCCGATCGTCGTGCGCCCCCTCGACGAGGGGCACTACGAACTCGTCGCCGGCGAACGCCGTCTGCGCGCAGCGAAGCTCGCGGGCCTCGAGGTCGTGCCTGCGGTGGTGCGCCACACCGAGGACACCGACCTGCTCAAGGAGGCGCTCGTCGAGAACATCCAGCGGGTGCAGCTCAACCCGCTGGAGGAGGCGGCCGCCTACCAGCAGATGCTCGACGAGTTCAGCTTCACCCAGGAGGAACTCGCCGAACGGATCGGCAAGTCCCGCCCGGCGATCAGCAACACCCTGCGGCTCCTCTCCCTGCCGCCCGGGGTCCAGCGCCGTGTCGCCGCGGGCGTGGTGTCGGCCGGACACGCCAAGGCCCTGCTGGCACTGGAGGATGCAGCGGACCAGGAGCGCCTGGCTGACCGCATCGTCGCCGAGGGTATGTCGGTCCGGGGTACGGAGGAAGCGGTCCGCGTCCGGCTCGTCGACGACACCGAACGATCCCGTCGCGGCAGCTCCGGGGGGCAGCGGCGTCTTGTGGCACCCGGGCTCGTCGAACTCCAGGAGGACCTCTCCGACGCCCTCGAGGCCCGGGTCCGGATCACGATGGGCGCACGCAAGGGCAAGCTGTCCATCGAGTTCGCCTCGGTCGACGACCTCGAGCGCATCGTGGCGGTCATCGCCGGTGGGCTCGAGTCCGGTGGTCCGTCGGTCAACCTCCCGAGTGATGTCCGTTCCGAGTGACGTCCTGGCGTGATGCTCCGGAGTGACCACCCCCGGGAGGCTCACCCGGAGACGTGGAGCTCGCGGACCGATCCCGCGTCGTCACCGAGCAGTGCCGTGTCGGCCAGGTCGATGAACAACCCCGACGTGACCACCCCCGGGATCATCGACAGCGTGACGTCGGTGACGGCCGGGTCCTCCAACCCGCCGGGGAAGCGGGCGTCGACCACGACGTTGCCGTTGTCCGTGCGGTAGTCGCCGCCGGCGCGGGGGACGGGCTCGGCACCCATCGACCGCAGGGTGCGCGTCACCGGACCCACGGCGAAGGGAACGACCTCGATCGGCAGCGGGAAGGTGTCGCCGAGCCGCGGGACGAGCTTGTCGACCGTCGCGATCACCACGAACCGTTCCGCGAGGGTGGCGACCACCTTCTCCCGGAGCAGGGCCCCACCGCCCCCCTTCGTGAGCGAGAGCGCCCGGTCGAGCTCGTCGGCGCCGTCGACGCACAGGTCGAGGCCTTGCACCTCGCCGACGTCGAGCAGCTCGATGCCGAGCTCCCCGCACCGCCGTGCCGTCGCCTCGGAGGTGGGGACACCCATCACGCGGTGGCCGCCGGCGGCCACGGCATCGAGGAAGTACGCGACCGTGGACCCGGTGCCGAGCCCGAGCCGCATCCCGTCCTCGACGAACTCCGCTGCCGCCTCACCTACCGCACGCTTGCCGGCGTCACCCATCGTCGCACCCACCGATGTCGAGGTTCGTCACGTTCCGTCACGCCACTGGGACAGCAGCGTGGGCAGTTCACCGAGACCCTCCAGCGACAGCTCCGGCTCCACCTCGTCGGGCAGGTCCTGGAGCTGGCCCCACGGTCCGCGACGCAACCAGCAGGTCCGCATGCCGAACGCGGCAGCCGGCAGCACGTCGTTGTCGACGCGGTCGCCGACGTAGAGCACCTCGGCGGGGTCGGCGGTGCCCACCAGCTCGAGCACGGCCGCGAAGAACGCCTCGTCCGGCTTCTCCGCACCGAGGTCGTCCGAGGTCGCGAGGTGGTCGTGGGGGAGATCGAGCGCCTGCAGTTGCGCCGTGCGGCGCGCCGGCTGGTTGCCGGCGAGCACGATGCCGAAGCCGAGGTCGTGCAGCTCCTGCAGGCAGGGCCGCACGTCCGCGTAGAGATCCTGCTCCTGGAACCCGCCGTACCGCCGTTCGTGCTCCGGCTCCAGCTCGCCGGGCTCGGCGTTCGGGGCGATGTGTGCGAAGACGTCGCGATGATCGCCGCCCTGGGAGATCGCGGCGCCGAGCACCGCGGTGAGGCTCGCCGGTGAGACACCGAACAGCTCCGCCCACAGGCCCCACAACCGGGACTCGTCGATCAGCACCTCGCCGATGTCGAAGGTGACGATGCTGGGGGCGGGTCCGATCGGATCGTCGTCCCCGTCGCCGCCGGGGTCGGTGGGCGATGCCGGGTCGGTCACCGGTTCGCCCCGTCGCGCAGGGCCAGCTGCACGAGGCGTTCGCACAGCTCACCGAACCCGATCCCGGCAGCGGATGCCGCGATCGGCACCAGCGAGGTCACGGTCAGTCCGGGACAGGTGTCGATCTCGAGCAGCCACGGGACCCCCTGGGTATCGACGATGAGGTCGGCGCGGGACAGGTGGCGGGCGCCGATCGCGTGGTAGGCGCTGACCGCCGCCCGCTCGCACGCCTCCCGGATCGCCGGGTCGAGCCGCGCGGGGGCGTGGAACTCCGTGGCCCCGGCGGTGTAGCGGGCCGCGAAGTCGTAGGCGCCCTCCTTGGGCTGGATCTCCACCGGAGGCAGCGCCTCGCCGTCGAGCACGGTGACCGCCACCTCGGTGCCCTGGATGAACCGCTCGAGCAGCACCGTGTCCGCGTAACTGAACGCGCCGACGATCGCCTGTGGCAGACGAGCGACGTCTGGCACGATCGTCAGCCCGAGCGAGGAGCCGCCCGTCGCGGGCTTGACCACCACCGGCGACCCGAGCGCCTCGGCGATCCGGTCCACGGCGGCGGACGCACCCATCTCGCGGAAGGCCTGTTGGCTGAGCGACACCCGGTCGGGCACGGCGATCCCGCTGCGTGCGTAGAGACCCTGTGCGATCGGCTTGTTCCACGCGATCGAGCTCGCGAGCACGTCCGGCCCGGTGTAGGGCAACCCGAGGAGCTCGAGCAGGGACTGGATCGTGCCGTCCTCACCGGCCGAGCCGTGCAACGCGAGGTAGCAGGCCTCGAAGCCGCCCTCCTCCAGGGTGTGCACCACCTCGGCGTCGACGTCGACCCGGCTGACCTGGTAGCCGAGGTCACCGAGGGCATCGGCGACGCGACCACCTGAGCGCAGGCTGACCTCCCGTTCCAGGGAGATCCCTCCGCACAGCACAGCGATCGGTCCCGTCACGGTGTCTCCTCATCGGTGAAGGCGCACAGGTCGGTGAGCGACGGCAGGTCGGCGCGGATCATCCGCCCGGTCCCGAGGCGGGGCCATCCTGCCGTGGCGGGACCGGCGGAGGCGCGTCGCCGAACACGGCCCGGACCAGCTCGAGCTCCTGGTGCAGCAGCTCACCGAGGCGCGTCACGCCCTCGCGGATGCGCGGGAGCTCGGGGTAGCTGAAGCACAGGCGCGCCTGGTCGCCACCCGAACCGTCGGCGTAGAAGCCCCGTCCAGGGACGTAGGCGACGCGGTGGTTGATCGCCTTGGCGAGTAGGTCCGAGGTGTCGATGCCCGGGGGCACGGTCAGCCACACGTAGAAGGCGCCGCTCGGCACGGTCCAGCTGACACCCTCCGGCATCTCCGTGTCGAGCGCGGTCAGCATGACGTCGGCCTTCTCGCGGTACACCTCACGGAAGCGCTTGATCTGCTCGCGCCAGGGCTGGGTGGACAGCCAGCCCTCGACCACCATCTGGGTGAAGCTCGACGGGCAGAGGTCCGCGGCCTCGCGCAGCAGGATCAGCTTGTCGCGGACCGGGCGGGGGGCCAGGATCCAGCCCGTGCGCACACCGGGCCCGAAGGTCTTGGACATCGTGCCGACGTAGATCACCCGGTCCGGCACCAGCTCCCGCAGCGACGGCAGCGTACGACCGGAGAAGTCGAGCAGGCCGTAGGGGTCGTCCTCGAGGATCATCAGGTCGTGCTCGACGGCGAGCTCTGCGAGCTGGTGCCGGCGCTCCAGCGCCAGGGAGACGCCGGCGGGGTTCTGGTGGTTGGGGATCGTGTAGACGTACTTGACCGTGCGCCCCTCGGCGGCGAGACCGGCCAGCGTGTCGGCGAGCAGGTCGACCTGCATCCCGTCCGCGTCCATCGGGATGTGCCGGATGTCGGCCTGGTGGCTGTTCATCGCCCCGATGCCACCGACGTAGGTGGGCCCCTCCGCGATGATGACGTCGCCGGGGTCGATGAAGCACTTCGCGATGAGCTCGAGGGCCTGCTGTCCACCGACGGTGATCACGAGGTCGTCCGCATGGGACGGGACGCCCTGGTAGGCCATGACATCGACGAGCAGTTCGCGCAGCTCCGGCCGCCCCTGCCCGCCGCCGTACTGCAGCGCGGTCGCGCCCGCGGTCCGGATCACGTGGGAGACCACGCCCTCGACCGCCTCCATGTCCAGCGCCGAGGTGTCCGGCATGCCGCCGGCGAAGGAGACGATCTCCGGCCGTGACGCGACGGAGAACAGCGCGCGGATCTCCGACGCGGCCATACCTTGGACACGCGCGGCGTACCGCCCGAGGTAGGGGTCGGTATCGAGCCGCACGGCCCTCCCATCTTCCTCGTTGCCTGCCGACGTCGCGTGAACCGCCGGTAGCATCGAGCGTAGCGACCGCGGGCGGCCATCCCGCGTCTACCGAGCCCAGGTCGAGTAGCCAGGT
>CAYVJT010000095.1:0-4392 GCA_964451855.1 uncultured Actinomycetota bacterium | reverse complement strand
AGCCAGGTCGAGGAGGTCGACGATGTCACCTGCACCTCCAGCCGTCGAGACGTCGGACACCGACGCGGCGCCCGACGACCCCGCGCCGGAGCCCGCACCCGGAGGCTGGCGCCGCGTGCTCCTCGGACTGCTGGTCGGTCTGGTCGCCGGTGCCGTGCTGGCGTTGGTGTTGCCGCGCAGGCCCGCAGACCGCACACGGGAGCCGGGTGAGGGCGATGCCTCGGATCACTAGCAGGGCCGGGCAGCGGGCGCAGCCCCTCACCCATGACAACGTGGATCGCCTCCCGGGGGCGTGCGGGGGCTGCCTGTTCTGGGAGTTCGGGGCCAGGTGCCCGTCGCCGCGCACCACGGCGATCACCGGGTGGACCCGGGTGCCGGTGCCGCCAGAGCCGGCAGCCCACAAGGCGGCGTGGGTCGCGGCACGCGAGCAGGAGTTCGGCCCACCGGGGCGGGTCGTGGAGATCGACGGCGAGGCGGTCGCCTACGCGCTGTTCGCGCCAGCGACCGCCTTCCCCCGTCCCGGAACGACCGTCCCTCGAGCATCACGGGATGCGCTCCTCCTGGCGACGACGTGGGTGCGTCCGACGGAGCGAGAGGCGGGGATCGGCAAGCGGCTGGTGCGGTCCGCGATCAAGGACGCGATCCGGTTGAACCTGCCCGCGGTGGAGGCGTACGGGGACCGCCGCTTCTACGACCGGGCGTGTCTCCTGCCGGCGCAGTGGCTGCTCCACGCCGGTTTCCGGGTGCAGGCCGAGCATCCACGTACCCCGCTGTTCCGCCTCGAGGTGCGACGCGCCCTGCGCTGGGGCGACGGGCTCGAGCAGGCGTGGGAGGAGGTGCTCGGCCGGCTTCCGCAGCGCGCACCCGCGCGCGAGCCGGTCCAACCCTCGGTCGGCCGGAGCACGACCAGGTCGTGAGCACGCCATGGTGCTGAGCGCGCCCCGGCCCTGAAGGTAACCGGGTCCGGGACGCGCCCGGGTCGAGGACGCGCCTGGGGCCAGGACGTGGTGTGGCACAGAGGCGGTACGTTCGAAGGCCACTCGACGTCGAGAGACCGCTGCCTCGACGTCGCTGCACGTCAGGAGACGGTCCGTGCGCGCTTACCGGGCCCTGTTCGCCTCCGCGGAGGCGCGGTGGCCGCTGCTCGCCTCGGCGATCCACCGGCTGACCCCGGGGATGATCATCCTCGCGATCGTGCTGCTGCTGATCGACCTCGGGTACAGCTACACGGTGGCCGGCGTGGTGACCGGTGCGCACCAGGTCGGTGTCGCGGTCGCATCTCCGATGCAGGGCAAGCTCGCCGACCGGTTCGGGCCTCCGCGGGTCCTCGTTCCCGACGGGCTGCTCTACCTCGTCGGCACCGTCGCCTTCGTGGTGGTCGCCGCGCGGACGCCGGAGACGTGGGTCCTGCTCCTCATCGCCGTCGCGGTGGGTCTGGTGTTCCCTCCGACGACGGCGTGCTCACGGGTGGTGCTGTCGCGGTTGTTCCCCACGGGGCAGTTGCGCGTCGCGGCCTTCGCCGTGGCGACCATCTTCGTCGAGGTGGGGTTCGTCGTCGGGCCGCTCGCGGCGGTGGCGTTGGCGAGCGGGGTCGGTGCGAGCTGGGCCGTGGTCGGCGCCGGGATCGCCGCCGCGATCGGGGCCCTCGGGTTCGCTGCGACGGGGGCGGCGGCGGGTGTCCCGCGTCGGGAGCGTTCCTCCGACGTGCTGGGTGCGCTGCGCTCGCCCGGGATCCGGGTGATGGTGGTGGCGATCGGCTCGATCGCGGTGGCCTTCGGCGTCTACGACATCGTGGTCCCGGCCCACGCCCACCTCATCGGCGAGCCCCGCGCTGCGGCACTGATCGCGGCGATCGGCGCGGGCAGCGCCCTCGGCGGTCTCGTCTACGGCGGCAGGAGCTGGCCCGGTGGGCTCGTCTCCCAGCTGTGCGTGCTGTCCGCGGTCTTCGCGGCCGGGTTGTTCATGTTGCCGCTGGCGCTCGGGTCGATCCTGTGGCTCGGGTTCGCCCTCTTCCTCAGCGGGCTCTGCCTCGGCCCGACGCTGATCTGTGCGTTCCAGTTGATCGACGACCTCGCGCTACGGGGCACGCAGACCGAGGCGCAGCAGTGGACCCAGGCCACGGTGTTGTTGGGTGTCGCCCTGGGTGCCTCCCTCGCCGGGGTCGCGACCGATCTGCGGGGACCGGCGGCCGGCTTCCTCGGCGGTGCGGTGTTCGTCGCGCTGGGCTCGGCGTGGATCAACCTACGTCGCGGACGGCTGCACCATCCCGGATGGCCCGAGCCGGCACCGGCCGACGACGTCGCTGCACCGCCCGAGCCGCCCGAGCCGGAGGCGATCGCGCCACCGGTGCAGATCGCGCCACCGGTCCGGAGCACGCGCCCCATCGAGCCGCGCGACAGCTCACGCCGGTGAGTGCCGGGCGGCGGGTTCAGGCCGCCGAGGTCTCCGCGCCCAGGAGGAAGGCGACCATCGCATCGACGAGCTCGCCGGCGATCACCTGTTGGTACTCGCGGGTGGTCAGGGCGCGGCCCTCCTCGGGATGGCTGAGGAACCCGACCTCGACGATGACCGCCGGGGGTCGTGACTCGCGGAGCAGCGCCGTGGTCGCCGGGTGTACCCGGCAGTGCGCCGTTCCCGTGGCAGCGACGATCCCGTCGACCGCTCGCTCGGCCAGCGATCGCCCACGTTCCGAGACGTAGCCGTCGGTGCCGAAGTGGTAGGCAGCCACCCCTTGAGCGTGGACCGAGGGAGCGCTGTCGACGTGGATCGACAGGATCGCCTCCACGTCCTCGTTGTTGGCGTGCGCGGCACGTTCGGACGGGGTCGGGGTCGTCGACGGCCCCCGTCCGAGGACCACGTGGGCGCCGAGCGCCGCCAGCCGGCCCTCGACCAGCGACGCCAGCGACCACGTGATCTCGTGTTCCGGCACCCCGTCAGGGGAGACCGCGCCCTGGTGATCGGGGCCGTGTGCCGGGTCGATCATGATGCGCGCACCCGCGAGGCTCGACCGCTGCCGGCGCCGCAGGTGCTCGCGTTCGCGCGCGACGTAGGCCGGCGCGGCCTGGTGCTGGCGGTGCAGTCGCGTGAGCACGTCGAAGCTGTGCGGACCGGCGATGCCGTCGACGTTGAGCCCAACGTTGAGCTGGAACTCCCGCACCGCCTCGAAGGTCTGCGTGCCGTAGAGACCATCGTCGTAGCCACAGTCGAAACCGAGCCGGTTGAGTCGACGCTGGAGCTCGCGGACGTCGTCGCCGTGCAGCAGGGGACGGGTGATGTAGAGCATGCGGTCGCCGAGGCGGTAGGAGGCGGCGACCAGAGAGCGCCAGGTGTCCTCACCGACGACGCCGTCCGCGGGCAGTCCCCGGTACTGCTGGAAGGCCCGCACCGCTGACCGGGTGTGCTCGCCGAAGACGCCGGCGTCGTCCTCAGCGCAGGGGAAACCGAGGTCCGCGAGGCGACGTTGCACGTCCTCCACCGCGGAACCGACGTGGCCGGTCCGGATCAGTTCCACGGTGCGAGCCTACGCGCGTGATCCAGGTGGAGCGTGTCGGCCCCCTGAACCTTCGACACCCTCGACGGAGCGCCGCCAGTGCTCGCCGTCGGGCTCGAAGCCCATCCGGTCCAGGTAGCGGCGATGGGCCTCGGTCTCGGCGAGGCTCGACACCGTCGTGACCCCCGCGTCGTGGAACGCGCCGGAGTCGCCGAAGAGCACGGCACCTGCGGTGAGATCCCGGTGTTCCGGGGTGACGTAGTCGAGGTCGAGCAACAGCCGATCATCCTCACGCCGGCCGATGACCGCCCCGACGGGGACCGCGTCACGCAGCACCATCCACGCGAGCTGGTCGTCGTCGACACCCTCGAAGCTCGGCTGGAAGCGACGCATGTCGTCGTGGTGGAAGTCGACGAACCGTCGCAGGATCGGCGACGAGGTCGGCACACCGACCACCTCGAAGTAGCCCTGGCGTGCGCGGTCGCGCAGTATCACGACGAGGTAGTAGACGTCGATCACCACGATGGCAGCGTTCGTCAGCATCACCGGCCAGGAACCGATCAGCAGTCCGTACGCGGTGAAGACGGTGGCGCCGACGAGGTTGATGATGCGCAGCTTGAGCAGCGACGCCATGAGCAGGCTGAGGACGATCAGCGCGCTCGCGAGGTAGCCGATCAACTCCACCGGGGTGAGCGCGTCCACGCGTCCTCCTCGGTCGTTCGCGCGCAGACGGTGTGAGCGGTGTGACCGGGCCTAGTTGATGTAGTCGGCCAGGTCGGAGAGCAGGGCGGCCTTGCCCTTGGCACCGACGATGCGCTTGTCGGGCTGGCCACCCTTGAACACGAGGAGCGTCGGGATCGACATGATCCCGTACTCGCGGGCGGTGTTCGGGTTCTCGTCGA
>CAYVJT010000094.1:8431-13905 GCA_964451855.1 uncultured Actinomycetota bacterium | reverse complement strand
GGGCCCCGTGGGTCGGGTGATGGGTGCGGTTTCGACGGCATGTTGTCGCAGCGTCACCCATCCGTACCTGACCTACCGGGTCAGGCCAGTGCCGGGAGCGCCCGCGCGAGGATCGGGCCGAGGTCGGCGGTGTCGGGCAGCGTCCCGAACGCGAGCCCGCCGGCGTCGGGGTCCAGCCGCGACGCGACGAACGCGTCGGCCACGGCCGCGTCGCCGTACCGCGTCAGCAGCGTCGCCTGGACCACCAGCGCCAACCGCTCGACCAGCACGCGAGCGCCGGCCTCGGTCGGCTCGGCGAGCTGCTTGCGGACCCGCTCCAGCGCCTCGTCGAGGCGGCGGTCCGTCCCGGCCGCAGCACCGAGCTCGTCGACCAGTGCCTCGACGGACTCCGGGTTGCGGTGCATCGCGCGGAGCACGTCGAGGCACTGCACGTTGCCGGAGCCCTCCCAGATCCCGTTGACCGGGCTCTGGCGGTACAGCCTCGGCATCCCGGACTCCTCGACGTAGCCGTTGCCGCCGAGGCACTCGAGGGCCTCGGCAGCGTGGGTGGGCGCACGCTTGCACACCCAGTACTTGGCGATCGGGGTGAGCACGCGCCGCAACGCCGCCTCGTGTCCGTCGTCGGGACGGTCGACCGTGGCGGCGAGCCGCAGGGCCAGCGCGATCGCTGCCTCGGTCTCGATGGCGAGGTCGGCGACGACGTTGCGCATCAGCGGCTGCTCAGCGAGCCGGCTGCCGAAGGCGGAACGGTGGGCGACGTGCCAGGCGGCCTGGGTGGTGCCATGTCGCATCCACCCGGTGGCGCCGGAGACACAGTCGAGCCGGGTGGCGGCCACCATCTCCATGATGACCCGCACGCCGCGGTGCTGCTCGCCGATCAGCCAGCCGACGGTGCCGTCGAACTCGACCTCGCTGGAGGCGTTCGACCGGTCGCCGAGCTTGTCCTTGAGCCGCTGGAGCCGGAACACGTTGCGGGTGCCGTCGTCCAGCCAGCGGGGGACCAGGAAGCACGACGGGGTCTCGGCGTCACCGATCTTGGCCAGCACCAGGAACGCGTCGTTCATCGGGGCCGAGGTGAACCACTTGTGGCCCGTCAACGCGTACGCCGTCCCGGGACCGCCACCTGCGAGGGGCTGCGCCGAGGTGGTGTTCGCGCGGACGTCGCTGCCGCCCTGCTTCTCGGTCATCGCCATGCCGAACAGCGCACCCTGCTTGTCGTCGACCGGCTGGAACCGCGGGTCGTACGCGCCGCTCATCACCTTCGGCTCCCACCGTGCTGCGACGTCGGGCTGGTGACGCAGGCTGGGCACGACGGCGTAGGTCATCGTCAGGGGGCACAGGGTCCCGGAGTCGATCTGCGGCCACAGCACGTACGCGGCGGCGCGGGCGACGTGGGCGCCTGGACGGTCATCGCGCCAGGCCGTGCCTGCCAGGCCGTGGCGCACGCCCGCGTCCAACAGCTCGTGGTAGGCCTGGTGGTAGCGCACCTCGTCGATGCGGTGGCCGAACCGGTCGTGGGTCACGAGCTCGGGTGGGTGCTCGTTCGCGACGCGTCCCTGCTCGATCCAGGCGGCGTCGCCGACCAGCGTGCCGAGCTCGTGGAGCTCGTCGTCTGCCCAGCCGGCATCGTGGCGGTGCACGGCCTCGCTGAGGGCGACGTCCTCCGCGTAGGCGTCGTGGCCGGTACGGGGTGGTGGTTGGTTGAGGACGTCGTGGGTGCTGGTGGTCATGGCGTGCCTCCGGGACGTGCGGCGAGGTGAGATGCCGAGGTGGTCTCGGCTGACGGGGGGTGGGACGCCGAGGTGGTCCTATCGGACCTGATCGTCGGTGGCGGTGGCGTCGCGGGTGGTGATCCCGGGTGGTGTGCGAAGGGCACGGCGCGGAGGCAGGTGGCGACGAGTTCGTCGAGCCGTGCGCTGTCGTCGGTGGTCACCTCGACGGGGGCGACCGGCCCGACCAGCGCTTCCCCCATCGCACCGACCAGCGCAGCTGCCACCACCTCGGCATCGTGGTCGAGGATGCTGCCGTCGGCGACGCCGTCGGCGAGCACCTCGTGGAACAGCGCCCGGTACCCGGCGCGGTAGATGCGTCGTTCGGCCTCGACGGCGGCACCGGCCGGTTCGGCGAGCAGGGCGTACGCGAGACGTCTGCCGCGGAGCGCACGGTCGGCGAAGACGCGCAGGGCGGCCTCCAGTCGAGCCGCCGGGTCGCCGTCATCGGATGCCGCGACGGTGACGACCTCGAGCTCCCGTGACGCCGCGCGACGGAAGGCCGCAGCCAGCAGCGCATCCTTGTCGTCGACGTGGCGGTAGACGGTGCCCGTCGCGACCGACGCGTCGCGGGCCACCCCTGCCACGCTGACCGTGGACCAGCCACCCTTCGCGATCCGGCGGACCGCGGCATCGACGATCCGGTCCCGGGTGGCGTCGAGCCGGGCCTGGATCCGTTCGGTCCTGCGGTAGGCCATCACTCAAGCAGTGAACCACGGTTCAGTACTTCAGGGCAACCGGCGGGACCGGCCAGCGGGCGGTGGTGGGCGGCCCGCGCGCTGTCGGTCAGGGCACCGTCACGCCGCGTTCGGCCGCTGCCGACTCGATGATCCCGGCGAACACCTGCAGGGGCTGGGCACCCATGACGGGCTGGTCGTTGATGAGGAACGCCGGCGTGCCGCTGATCCCCAGCTGCTGTGCCTGTCGTGCCTCCGCTGCGACGTGCTCGGCGACGTCCGGATCGTCGAGCGTCGCCTCGAAGGCTGCGACGTCCAACCCGAGCCCATCGGCGACCTCGAGCAGGCCGTCACGGGTGAACCGCACGCTCCTGTCCGCCAACGCATCGGCGTAGAGGTGTCCGTGGAACGCCCAGAAGGCGTCCTGCTCAGCGGCGGCCCGCCCGCCGAGCGCCGAGATCCAGGCACCGTCGCCCTGCAGGGGGAGGTCGCGCCACTCGATGCGCAGCACCCCCGTGTCCACGTAGCGTTCGATCAGCTCGGGCTCGGTCTCGAGCGCGAACCGGGCGCAGTACCCGCAGAGGAAGTCGCCCCACTCGATCATGACGACCGGAGCGTCGACGTCCCCCACGGCACGTGGATCGCTGGCGTCCCGGGTCGCGAACAGCTCCGCGTGCAGTCCCGACCCGGCCTCCGTGCCGTCGTCCGCCTCCGGCTCGGTGGGGTCCGCCTCCGGTTCGGTGGGGTCCGCCTCCGGTTCCGTGGGGTCCGTCGTCGGCGACGGGGCCCCCTCCGAGGGGGTCGCGTCGGATGCGGCCGGGCCGTCACCAGCCGGCTCGGCGCCGTCCGGAGAGACACCGGTGGGACCGTCCTCCGACCCGACGCTCATCGCGGCGATGGCGACGAGCGCGAGCGCCGAGACCAGCAGGAAGATCCGTGCGAGCGGGCCTACCCCGGCACGGCGTCGCGCGGGCGCGTCCCGCGTGGGGACGGGGTCGGTGGTCGGCGTGGCGCTGCCGGTGTCCGGAGCCGTCACCGGACCGCGTCTCCCAGCTTCCAGACCCCGGTGATGTTGGCGGCATCGGTGAGGACGGTGACGTCGCTCGAAGGGTCTCCCGTGACGGTGATCACGTCCGCGTCGAAGCCCTCGACCAGCTGTCCGCTCCGGGGGGCACGTGGTCCCAGGGTCGCCGGAGCGTTCGCGGTGGCGGCCGCGAGCGCCTCCAGCGGCGTCATCCCCGCGTCGACGAGCAGCGGGAGCTCCCGGGCATGGTTGCCCCACGCCGCCGGCAGCTCCGGGCGCGACATCGCGACATCGGTGCCCAGGGCGATCGTCACGCCACGCTCGTGCGCGAGCGCGACCGCGTCACGGTGCCGCTCGTTGGTCTCGAGCAGCTTCGACCACATGGCAGGGGTGAGCTCGCCCTGGCCCGCTGCGGTCAGCTCGGTGACGATCATGCGGGTCGGGACCAGGATCGTGCCCCGTTCACGCATGGCGTCGCAGACCTCGTCGTCGAGGTAGGTGCCGTGCTCGATCGTGCCGACCCCGGCCTCGATCGCCGCCATCATCCCCGGCTTGCCGTGGCAGTGGGCCATGACGGTGCGCTCCGCCATCCCCGCCACCTCGACGATGGCACGCAGCTCGTCGTCGGTGAACTGCTGGTGGATCGGGTGGTCCCGTTCGGTGAGCACACCACCGGACGCGCAGACCTTGATGATGTCGGCCCCGACGCGGAGCTGCTCACGGACCGCCGTCATGCATCCGGCGATGCCGTCGCAGACCCGCAGCATCCCGTCGCGGGCAGCGATGTCGTGGAACCAATCGAGGGGGATGTCGTGCAGGTCCGCGTGCCCGCCGGTCGGGGACAGCAGCGCGTTGGCGCTGTAGACGTGTGGGCCGGGGATGCTGCCCTCAGCCACCGCGCGACCCAGCGCGACGCCCATCCCACCGGCATCGCGGACCGAGGTGAAGCCCGCGCGCAGGGCCCGGTCGATGTCCGCCGTCGCCCGGGCGGCCCGGAGGGGGGCCGGAACCCGGAAGACGTCCTCGAGCGACAGGCGGACGAGACCGGCGACGTGCACGTGGCAGTCCCACATCCCGGGCATCACGGTGTCGGCGGTGACCACCTCGGCATCGGGAACGCTCGGTGCGTCGGCGGCCGGGCCGGCGTACGCGATCGCCGAGCCCTCGAGCACGACGACGGCGTCGTCCACGACGGGACCCCGACCGGGGAGCAGGCGGCTGGCTTCGATGCGGGTCGTGACGGTGGCACCTCGTGGTAGGGACACGGACCTTACGTCGCGGACCGCACGACGTGGCAACCGCGCGCACCCGGTGCGGTGGGCTGGCCCGGGGCGGTCGTCCGACCGGGATCAGAAGCGACCGAGCTCACCGACGACCTCACCGTCGACGAAGGTCTTCACGATGAACGGCGCCTCCTGGTCTCCGGGCATGCCGGGCGAGCCGGCGGGCATGCCGGCCAGGCTGATGCCGTCCACGTCGTGGGCCTCGTCGACCAACCGCAGTAGCGCCTCCGCCGGGACGTGTCCCTCGGCGGCGTATCCCGCGAGCTCGTTGGTGTGGCAGGAACGCTCGTCGTCGGGGATCCCGAAGCGGAGCTTCACCTCGGTCATGTCGTCGTGGATCACCTGCTCGACGGTGAAGCCCGCCGCCTCGAGGTACTCCTCGTAGGTCCCGCAACACGAGCAGGCCTCGGTGCGGTGGACCGTGACGGTGATGCCCTCGGCGGCTGCGAGGTCGGTCACGACGCTGTCGGCGGCCTCAGGTGCGTCCACGTCGGGGGTGGGGGTAGCGAGGCTGTCACCACAGGCGACGAGGGTGACGGCGGCCACGAGCAGCAGGATGGTGAGGCGGGTGGTGCGCAGCATCGCAACGCTCCGATCGGCGGACAGGGACGCAGACCCCGGAGACGCCCGGTGATCACGCGAAGCATCGGCCACCGGGGGTGCTCCGCGCAGGGGGTGAAGGTCGTCGCGCGGGAGGGCCGAAAGACCCTGGGGAAGAGGG
>CAYVJT010000094.1:6142-8331 GCA_964451855.1 uncultured Actinomycetota bacterium | reverse complement strand
CTGGGGAAGAGGGACGGGCGCGGCCTGGTGACATCACCTCTCGTCCGATGTGGCTGTGCCGGGGCTGTCCGCGTGCGGGGCGTCCTCATCGATCGCCGCCAGTGCCTCCGCGGGGCCGGCCACCGTGCTGATGCGACCATCGTCGGCGACCAGCACCCGGTCGGCGAGCGCGGTGAGCTCATCGGCGTCGTGGGTCACGAACAGCGTCGGCACCTGTGTGGCGTCGACCAGCTCGCGCACCAGCGCCCGCAGCCGTCGACGGACGGGCAGGTCCAGCGCGCTGAAGGGCTCGTCGAGGAGCAGCAGCCTCGGGTCGCCCGCCAGGGCCCGCGCCAGGGCGACGCGCTGACGCTGGCCACCGGACAGCTCACCGGGACGCCGTGACGCGAGCGTGTCCGCGTCGACGCGTTCGAGCCAGCGGTGCGCGGTGGCACGACGTTCACCCCGGACGCCGTCGTGCACCGCCAGGGCGACGTTGCTCAGCACGCTGCGGTGGGGTAGCAACCACGGCTCCTGGAACACCATCCCGACCCGGCGCTCGTGGACCGGCGTCGCGATCCCGGCGGCGCGGTCGACGAACACCCCCCCATCCAGCGTGATGCGTCCCTCGGTCGGTGCATCGAGCCCCGCGATCAACCGCAGGAGCCGCGTCTTCCCGGAGCCGGACGGCCCGAACAGCACCGTGAGCCCCGCACCCACCTCGAAGCGGGCGTCGAGGTGGAACGTGCCCACGTTGGCGCGGACATCGACGGCCAGGCTCACAGTGCGCTCCGCTCCAGCCGGCGGACACCCAGCAGGACCGCGATCGCGACCACCGACAGCACCCCGGCGAGGACCCCCGCCGTCGTGTAGTCGAAGGCCTGCACGCGATCGAAGACGGCGATCGGCATGGTCTGGGTCCGCCCCGGGATGTTGCCGGCCACCATCACGGTCGTCCCGAAGTCGCCGAGCGCCCGCGCGAAGGCCAGCGACACACCCGCGATGATGCCGCGCAGCGCCAGCGGCAGCGTGACCGTGAACGCGAGCCGTGGGCCGTGCAGGCCGGCCACCCGCGCGGCCTCCTCGTAGCCGGCATCGAGCGCGGAGATCGCGGCGGTCGCGGTGCGCAGGCAGTAGGGCAGGCTCGCGATGGCCGCGGCGATCACCGCGGCCTGCCAGGTGAACACCAGTGGGGAGCCGAACACCGCCTCCCACGCCCGGCCGATCGGGGAGTTCCGCCCGATCGATACCAGCAGGTAGTAGCCGAGCACCGTCGGGGGGAGGACGATCGGCAGGCTCGCGATCGCCTCGACCAGCCCCCGTCCGGGGAACCGGAACCGCGCGAGCGCGTAGGCGCCGGCGACGCCGACGACCGTGGTGATCAGGGTCGCGAGCAGCGCGACCCGCAGCGACAGCAGCAGTGGGAACCAGTCCACAGCTCAGCCCCCCTCGGGACGCAGGCCGAACCGCTCGAGCACGTCGCGGCCGCGTGGTCCCGTGAGGTGGTCGATGAAGCGTTGCGCCAGCTGCGCTCGTCGTGGATCGCTCGTCGTGATCACGAGGTCCTGTTGCAGCGGCTCGTGGAGGGATCCGTCGACCAGGACCCACCGGCCGGTGCCGCCCGCGTCGTCGGCGTCGAGGTCGGCCGCGCGGGCCAGAGAGACGGCGATGATCGCGGCATCCGCGTTGCCGGTCGCCGCGAGGCGGTAGGCATCCGCGACGTTCTCGCCGAACACCAACGAGGGCTGCAGGGTCGACCACACCTCGGCGGTCTCCATCGCCTGGCGCGCCGCCTGCCCGTAGGGGGCGTGCTCCGGGTTGGCGATCGCGACCGAGCCGATCCCTCCGGCGGTGACCTGGGCCGCCAGGTCCACGAGGTCGTCCCGGCCGCCATCGTCCCAGTCACCCCAGCTGGCCTCCGTGGCCCACAACGCGAGGCGACCGTGAGCGTAGGTCATCTGCGTCGCGGGATCACCGACGCCTTGGTCGAGCACACGCTCGACGAAGGCGACGTTGGCGGCGAGGTAGAGGTCCATCGGTGCACCCTCGATCAGCTGCTGTGCCAGCTGTCCCGAGGAGCCGAAGCTGAACACCACCGTCTCACCGGTCTCGTCCTCGAAGTGTTCGCCGAGCTCGGCGAACGCCGGCATGAGGTCGGAGGCGGCAGCGACGCGGAGCGGCTCGCCCGGCTCCGCCCCATCGTCGGTCCC
>CAYVJT010000094.1:0-6042 GCA_964451855.1 uncultured Actinomycetota bacterium | reverse complement strand
CCACAGCTGCGCGACGTGCTCCTCGAGGGGATGGAAGGCGAGCCCGAACGCGGCCGCCGCAGGCTCCATCGTCACCGCGGCACAGCCGGTGCGGCGTGCCCAGGCAGCAGCGTCGAGGTGGCCCGTTGCGCGGGAGGCCCCTTCGAGCGCGGCCGCGTCGGCGGCGCGCTCGAAGGCGGCCTGGCTGGCGGCACCCGGGTCCCGCTGGATCACCGCCAGCCGCCCCGCGAGGGCCTCGGCGGCCCAGGTGTCGGGCAGCTCCGGGGGTGCGCAGAGCCCGACCTGCCAACGCGCCATCTCGATGCGGCGGACGCCTGGCTCGGGGATCGGCAGGCGCTCCTCGGGACCGTGGACGACGGCGGCGTGCACCCGGCCATCGAGGAGCGCCGCGGCGGCTGCCGCGCTGGTGGTCGATGCGGGCAGCAGCGCGGGGCCGGCGCTCACCTCGACGAGACGCGCGACCAAGCCGATCGCCGGATCGCAGCCGGCGATGATCGCGGCCGGATCCGGCCGCGAGAACAGCTCGACCGCGCCGTCGCGGACGACGCCGTTGGCCGACGTCCACGCCTCGCCCTCGGGCCGCGCGGGGACGCAGACGAGCCGGTCGCCGACGCGTGCGACACGGACGGACGCTCCCTCGACCGGGGGCTCGGACACCCCGAAGGCGGTCTCGCGATCGTCGCGGAGCAGGTCCTCGACGCTCACGCTCAGGGCATCCGCGAGCGCGGCGGCGGCATCGACGCGGGGGAGGTGGCGTCCGGCCTCGACCGCGCTGATCAGCTGGCGGCTCACCCCCGCCCGGGCTGCGAGCTGTCCCTGCGTGAGGGAGAGGCCCTGACGCAGCTCACGGAGCCGAGACCCGAACATGACGGGAAACTAGCGGTTATGACAGTTTCCTGGCAAGCGCCTGGGCGGTCGGGTGGCAGGGGAGCGCGCGCCCCTCGCATCGGGCGCGCGGTCGGCGCGGCCTCGAGGTGCCGGGAGCGCAGGGCAGGGACAGCAGCAGCAGGCCCGGGCCCTTGGGCCCTACCGCCGGTGTCCCGTTTCGCTCAGCCTCGTGCCCTGCGAGACAGCTCGCGACCGGACCGCTGCCCGACGGAGGAGGGTGGCGGGGGACGCCGAGGGAGAGGATGCCCGATGCTGGGGATGCGACGACGGGAGGCGGTCGACCTCGACCCCTCACCGGTCTGGCCGTGGTTCGACGATGGTGACCAGCCGCGGGTGCTGATCGAGCATCCCGATCCGGCGGGCCAGCACCTGCTCGCCGAAGCGTTCCGGCGACGTGGCTACGACACGCTGACCTGCGGCGGTCCCGCGGCCCAGGGGGAGAGCTCGGTGAGCTGCCCCCTCCTCGTGCACGGCAGCTGCCCGGCGGTCGACGGTGCCGACGTCGTCGTGTCGAGCCTGCAGGTCAACCAGGGCACCGAGGGCCAGGTCGTCCGTCGGATGGTCGAGGACCCCAACGCGCCTCCGCTGCTGCTCGAAGCCACGACCTGGCAGATGTCGCAGGTCGAGCTCAGTGGGTCGGTCGAGGCGCGCTGCTACCCGTTCACGTCACCGTCCAAGGTGGTCGACCGGGCCGAGGAGCTGATGATCGTCGGCTCGTGATCGGCCGTGTGCCGCGCGCGTCACTGACGGGCGCGGTGGGCCCGGACGTTGACGCGGGTCGCGCAGCTTCGTGAGCAGAAGCGCTGTGAGCCGTTGCGTGAACGGTCGTAGAAGAGCCGATCGCAGCCCGGCGCGGCGCACCACCCGAAGCGTTCCACGCCCCGATCGACCACGGCGGTGGCGACCGCCATCAGCAACGCCGAGCTGATGTGATCGATGGCCGACCCGGCGGCGGCGTAGTGGAAGTGGGGGCCGTGCTCGTCGTGCTCGGCCAGCCTGGGGAGGGGCTGGGCACGGTCGAGCAGGTGGTTGAGCCGTTGGACCCGGACCTCGTGGTCGGGATCGCGGAAGGTGCCGCGAAGGTCGCGGGCCAGGCGTCCGAACGCGCGGACGTCGAGGTCCTCCTCGGGGAAGTCGTACTCGTGGAGCAGCGTGTGCAGGTCGTGCTGGGTCACGCTGTCCCCACGGTCGGCGTAGAGGTTCACCAGGTCCACGGCGCGCCCGACCGCCCACGTGGTGAAGGTCTCCGGCCTCATGTCCTCTCCGGGCTCATGACGTGGTCCCTTTTGCCGGCCGAGGGTCGGTGGCCCATGAGGGCGTCGACGACGGCTGCGTCACCGATCGAGCCAGTGTCTTGATTCGAAGACACTAGCAGCGTAGTGTAAGCGGCATGTGAGCTCCAGACGCTTACATGCGCCGGCGCAGGGGGGCGAGGTCCGGCGCGCGCTGCGGGTCGAGGAGAGCGCACGGTGGACAGGATCCGCAGCCACACCGCTGTGCCGAACGGAGGATGGGCATCGTGACGACCATGAGGAACCCGAAGAGACGATGGCGAGCGCTGCCCAGGGGACGGACCCTGGCGCTGATGCTGGCCGCCATGCTCGTGCTCGCTGCCTGTGGTGCCGACGACCCCGCGGTCGACGAGACGCCGACCGATGAGGACGTCGAGGACGTGGAGGAGGCCGAGGAGGCCGCTCCCGCCCCCGACCCCGACGCCACCGAGCTGCGGATCCGCACGGTCATGGACATCACCTCGCTCGACCCCAACGTGATGCCATCGACCACCGACGACGCCGTGGCCATGACCGTGTTGGAGGGTCTGGTCGCCTACGAGCCCGGTGGGTCCGGTGAGCTCGTCAACGTCCTGGCCGAGGAGATCGAGCTGTCCGACGACGGCCTACGGGTGGACTTCACCCTGCGCGAAGGCGTGCAGTTCCACGGCGGCTACGGCGAGCTGACGGCCGAGGACGTCAAGTTCTCCTTCGAGCGCGTCGCCGGCCTGATCGAGGGCGACGTCGACACCAGCTACGCCAGCGACTGGGCCACCCTCGAGGAGGTCGAGGTCACCGGCGACTACACCGGGACGATCCACCTCGAGGAGCCCTTCGCGCCGCTGATGATCAACACGCTGCCGGGCAACGCCGGGCTCATCGTCCCGCAGGCGGCCGTCGAGGAGCTCGGCGAGGACTTCGGCACCAACCCGATCGGGACCGGCCCCTACCAGTGGGTCGACTGGAACCCGGGCCAGTCGATCACCGTCGAGCGGTACGACGACTACCACGGCGCGATGTGGGAGTACCTGGCCGAGCCGCAGTGGGAGCGCATCGTCTGGGTGCCGATCGAGGACGACACGGCAGCCGACATCGCGATCGAGACCGGCGAGGTGGACATGGGCCAGATCTCCACGGGCTCCGTGGACCGCTTCGAAGCCGACGACAACTTCGTCGTCAACCCGCTCGCGACCTTCGACTACGGCTGGATCGGCATGAACGTCCAGGACGAGATCCTCTCGGACGTCAACGTCAGGCGGGCGGTCCGTCAGGCGCTGGACATCGACTCGATGATCGTCGCCGGGTTCGACGGCCAGGTGCAGCGGGCGCACGCGCTGGTCTCCCCCGAGATGCCGATCGGCTACTGGGAGGACGCGCCCGTCTACGAACCCGACCCCGAGCAGGCTCGCGCCTACCTCGAGGAAGCCGGGTACGAGGACGGACTAGAGCTCACCATGATCATCGACGACCAGACCGGATCCCAGGAGATCGCCGAGATCGCCCAGGCCAACCTGGCGGAGATCGGCATCGACCTGCAGATCGATCTGCTCGACGGTGGCGAGTACCGTGAGGTTGCCCGGGACGCGCAGCAGCAGCTGTTCTACATCTCGTTCAGCAACACCGCCGACCCGTCCTGGGCCACCGTGTGGTTCGGCTGCGAGCAGGTCGGAGACTGGAACTACCAGCACTGGTGCAACGAGGAGTTCCAGGAGCTGCACGAGGCCGCCCTCGTCGAGACCGATCCGGACGAGCGGCACGACATGTACGTCCGGATGCAGGAGATCATGGACGAGGACGCGATCGCGGCCTGGGTGATGTACCGGACCAACCTGTACACCCACCCGTCGGAGCTCGAGATCTCGTTGGTGCCGGAGCGGTACGGCAAGTACCTGGCGTACGACTTCCGCCGGTGACCTTCTCGTCCCTGATCCGGTGACCGGCCCGCGGCGAGGAACGGTTTGGCTCAGTACCTACTGAAACGGCTCGGCATGACGTTCGCTGTCGTGCTGCTGATCCTGCTGTTCCTCGCCGTGGTGCCCCACCTGATCCCCGGCGATCCCGTCGAGAACATCCTCGGTCCGCGGGCGACCGAGGCGCGCATCACCCAGGTACGGGTGGAGATGGGGATCGACGACCCCATCCTCGTCCAGGCGGGCTCGTTCATCTGGAACGCCCTCCAGGGCGACCTCGGACGCGACTTCGCGACCAACCGGCCCGTCACCACCATGCTCGCGCAGGCCGTGCCGCACACGATGGCCCTGGCCTTCGCCTCCCTCGGGCTGGCCGTACTGCTCGGCATCCCCTTCGGGGTCCTCGCGGCGACCAAGCCCGATTCCCTGCTCGATCGCTTCACCAGCGTGGTGTCGGTGTCCTTCATCACCGTGCCGTCGTACGTGATGGGGTTGTTCCTGCTCCTGCTGTTCCCGATCTGGCTCGGGGTCCTGCCGGCCACGGGGACCGGGAGCTTCGGTGAGCCGTCGAACTACCTGAGACACCTCATCCTGCCGGCGGCCGCGCTGGCGATCACCTGGGTGGGCTACTTCGCCCGGTTGGTGCGTGCCAGCATGCTCGAGGTGGTCGGCTCCAACTACATCCGTGTCGCGCGCGCTTACGGGCTACGTGAGCGGGCGATCCACTACAAGTACGCGCTGAAGAACGCGGTGATCCCGAGCGTGGCCATCATGGGTGTCGCCCTGGGCAACCTGCTGGGAGGAGCGGTGTTCATCGAGTTGATCTTCAACCGCCCCGGGCTCGGCAAGCTGGCGTTGGACGCGATCAGCGCCCGCAACTTCCCCGTCCTGCGCGGTGCGATCCTCATGGTCGCGCTGCTGTTCGTCGCGGCGAACCTCGTCGCTGACCTGTCGTACCGCTTCCTCGATCCCCGCATCCGTGTCGAGGAGAAGTCCAGCTGATGGCGGCCACAGATCGAACCCCCAAGAAGCCGAGCCGGTTCGCTGCAGCCGGCGAACTGCTCGGTGACATCGCTCGTCGGCCCACCGGGCTCGTCGCCCTGGTGATCATCGGAGGCCTGATCGTCGCGGTCACGATCGGCCCGTTGCTGGTCGCCGATCCGTCGGCGCAGGCCATCGATCGCCGCCTCGAAGGGCCGTCCGCGGACTACTGGCTCGGCACCGACCACCTCGGACGGGATCTGCTGGCCCGCTTGGTGGTCGGAGCGCGCATCGCGATGGGGGTGGCGATCCCAGCGGTCGTCCTGGCCATGGTCGTCGGCCTGCTCCTCGGCCTCGCCGCCGGGTACCTCGGCGGCCGGACCGACAACGTCGTCATCGTGATCACCGACACGCTCCAGTCCTTCACCGCCGTGGTGCTGGCCCTGCTGCTGCTCGCGCTGATCGGCGGATCGCTCGTCACGGTCGTGATCGTCATCGCGATCAGCTTCGCGCCCGGGTACGCGCGGGTGGTGCGCGCATCGGTGCTGGCGATCAAGAAGGACGTCTTCGTGCAGGCCGAGCGTTCGCTCGGTGCCAGGACCGGCCGCATCATCACCGTGCACATCCTGCCGAACGTGCTCGCGCCGATGCTGATCCTGATGGCGATCGACCTGCCGGTCGCCGTCACGATCGAGGCCGGCCTGTCCTTCCTCGGTGTGGGGGTGCCGCCACCGATCCCGTCGTGGGGCGTGATCCTGCGTGATGGTTTCGACCGGGTCCGCGAGGCACCGTGGCCGGTGATCTGGGCGGGGCTGAGCCTGATGGTGACCACCCTCGGGTTCACGCTGCTCGGCGAGGCGCTGCGTGACCGGCTGGACCCGCGCGTCCGCGAGGCGACGCGCGGCGGCGGTGGACAGGCGCAGACATGAGCGGCGCTGGAGGCCCCGTGGTGGGGTTGGAGGGGCCGGAGGCGGTCTCGGAGATCGGGCTGA
>CAYVJT010000093.1:0-13935 GCA_964451855.1 uncultured Actinomycetota bacterium | reverse complement strand
GGATGAGCGTGTGTCGGCGATGGAAGTCCGTTGGGATGAGCGTGTGTCGGCGATGGAAGTCCGTTGGGATGAGCGTGTGTCGGCGATGAACGAACGCTGGGCGTCGCAGCTGGAGGCGACCGAGCACCGGCTGACCACGACCTTCGAGCGCGGCCTCCGGGACGCGGTCACGACCCAGACGCGCGTGCTCGTCATCTCCGTGCTGGTCGCCGTCGTGACGATGGGCGGGCTCACCGTCGCGGTCGCAGCCTGACGGGACCCGCCGGGCGCGGACCGGCCGAGCCACGACCACGAACCGCCGCCCGTTCGGCGTCCCGCGCCAGCACCCTGGGGTCGAGGTGCGCCGGGTGGCGGCGACGCACCTCGACTTCAGGAGGCGCGACTACGCCGGGATGTGGCAGCTGAACGCGGTCGCGATCACGCCCCTGGGCGGAGCGGCCGACACGACCCGCTCATCGCCAGTCGTGGTGCGCACCCCGACGCCGTGCACGTCGTTGACCACCTCGCCGTCGTCGTCGGTGACCTCGGGCGTGGCCAGGAAGGTGACGCGCTCGCCGGACCCCACATCGACGACGAGGAGTCCCGCTTCGGACCCAACCGCGACGTGCGGGTCGCCCGAAAGTGGCGACGGGCCGCGCTGGGTGATGTAGGCGTACTGACCATCGGGGGAGAAGTCGAGGATGTCGGGGGTGTCGCCGACGTCGATGTCACCGACCACGTCGAAGGTCGTGGCGTCGATGATCTGCCCGTCGTCGGAGCCGCGGTTGACCTGCCAGAAGGTCTCGCCATCGGGGGTGAGGCGCAGGCCGTGGGCGTCGACGCCGTCGGACGTGTCGGTCTGGAGCAGCTCGAAGGTCTCGGTGTCGAACACGTACCACTCGCCCTCGCCGTCCTCGACGTCGGCGCCGAAGATGCCGGACCAGTTGGCGACCGCGCGGGTCTCGTCGTCGGTGAAACCGATGCCGCAGTTCGCGCGGACCACGGTCGGGTCGTAGGCGTGGACCACCTCGGCGTCGACGGGGTCGAAGACGAACAGTCCGCCGTCCTCCGTGCCCGGGCCCAGGGTGACCCAGGCGCGGCCGTCGGCGTCGTAGTCGTGGCACACCGGCGAGACGGACGGGTAGTCGTAACCGGTGTCGGCGAGCAGGGGCTCGACGTCGATCCGGCGGCCGATCTCGAAGGAGGGCTCGTCCGCGTCGAGGTCGAGGGGGATCTCGACCATCTGCTGCGCACCGATCGCGGCCACCCACACGGCGGCGTCGTCGGGCGAGACGGCGGCCATGTGGCTGCCGCCGCCGGTCTGCAGGACGGCGACGACCTCGCGGTCGACGGCGTCGATGACGATGGTCGCGGCACCCGCGGTGGCGGCGATGAAGGCGTAGCGGTCCTGCGAGTCGAAGTCGACCATGTGGGGGACCGTGCGGCCGGCCTCCGGATCGAAGTGGGGGTCGACCTCGCGCAGCGCGGCAGGGCTGACGTCGATCACGGCGACCTGGGAGTGGTCGGCGTCGTAGACGTGGATGCGGTCGGTGCCTTGGTCCAGCGACCAGACCTCGTGGGCGGCGGCTTCGTCACCGCCGAAGATGACGACGGCCACGCCGATCACTGCGACCAGCACGGCCACCCCGAGCACGACGAGGCGGATGCGGTGGGGCTGGCCGGGACCTTCGGTGGTTGGGTCGGCCATGACGGTTCCTCCGGGAGGCGTGGGAGCTCGAACGTCAGGGCCGAGCGGACCCCGTTGATGGGCTGCGCGACAGGATGCGACGCGTGAGGTCGCTCCCATCGGGAACGGGAAACTACGGACGCGAGGGGTGTCGGAGGCAGCCCAGACCGTGCGAACCGTGCGAACGGTGGGGGTGGGTGGAGCCAGCCGGGCCGCGCGTGCGGGGCTAGAAGATGCCGGTCCGCTGGATCCAGATGATGCCGGCGACGGCGACGATCGCGCCGAGGACGATGCGCAGCCACAACGAGACGAGTTTGCCGCGGGACAGCGCCGCCGGCTCCTCCGCGCCCGGCATCAGCCCGGTCCTGCGGTAGCGCCACAGTGCGGCCAGGGTCCCAGCCATCATCGCCGCGCCGAGGGCAGCGACCGACCCGACGATCAGGAACAGCCAGGACGTCTCGCCCACCAGCGCCTCCTCGGATGACGATCTCGGATGCGGGCCACCGCGAGTCTACGAGGGTGGCGGGCCCCCCTCGTCGCCCCGGAGGCTCCTCGCGGGTCCCAGGAGCGGCCGATGGGTACCGTCCGTCCGGTCCCCGGCCGGTCGTCCGCAACCTCGACGTCGCCACGACGTCTAACTGGGCACGCTGTCCCTGGACCGCCCCGGAGGGACCCGCCCGTCCGGGACCAACTCCAGGGCGGTCCCCCACGTGAGGATGATCGGACCGGACATGTTCCGACGCACCAGCTTCCGACACGCCAGCCTGGGGTTCGCGTTCGCCGCCCTGCTGCTCCTGGCAGCCTGTGGCGAGGACCCGGTGGCGACCCAGCCTCCCGCTGAAGACGACGCCGAGGAGGCGATCGAGCCCGCGCCCGAGGACGACGCCGAGGAGGCGACCGAGCAGCCGGTCGAGGAGGACCCCGTGGCCGATGACCGCAACGGTGAGGACACCGACGAGGGTCCGCCACCACGCGCCAGCGTCCCGTCGGACCTGCAGGACAAGGTCGAGATGGCGATCGAGGACACCGTCGCGCAGACCGGCGCCACCGAGGCCGACATCGAGGTGGAGCTCGCCGAGCGGGTCACGTGGAGAGACGGGGCGATGGGCTGCCCCGAGCCCGGCGGGATGTACACCCAGGCCCTCGTGGAGGGCTACCGCATCATCCTGTCGGTCGACGGTGACGAGCGCGCCTACCACGGCCGCGACGGCGAGGAGCCCTTCTACTGCTCCGACCCGCAGGAGCCGTTGGGCGGGTCGAACTCCGGCGGCACGGTCGACCGCTGACCGCGCGCAGGGCACGGCTACCGGCGCCCGTGCCCGTCAGTTCATCGACGGGTCCTCCGGGAAGGTGGCCAACAGCCGCAGCTCCCCGGGCTGGCGCGCGAGGACCGTGTGCCACAGCGCCTCGGGGTCGTCGGTGAAGACGTCCGACGGCTCCGCGTCGACGGGGAACCAGGCGCCCTGCTCGATCTCCTCCTCGAGCTGCCCCGGGGCCCAACCGGCGTAGCCGGCGAAGACGCGGACCCGCTCGAGGTCGGCGGCGGCCAGGACCGGATCGGTGTCCAGATCGACGAGCCGGATCCGGTCGATGATGGGGGTCCAGCCGTCGGGCGCGACCGAGGCCGTCGCGCGGCCAAGCGCCACGATCGCGGTGGGCTCGACCGGCCCGCCGCCGAAGAGCACCGGCGGATCGGCGGCCAGGTCGTTCCAGCCATCCAGCGTCTCACCGACGGTGACCGCTGAGGCACGGTTCAGTACGACCCCGAGCGCGCCCTCCTCGTCGTGATCGAGGACGAACACGACGGCGCGGTCGAAGTTGCCGTCAGCGAGCGCGGGGCTCGCGACGAGCAGACGGCCCGTGTGCCACTCATCCATCGCGACCTCCTCGCCGACGACGGTACCGGTCGGGCGTGCTCGCCCGCAGCCGAGTTGGCGGGCCACTCCGGCTCACACCGGGGTGGACGGGCCGCCGGCGCCGTTGCCCCCGGGACCGGGCGGTGCGTTGCGCGCGAGGTTCGCGAAGGTCGTGAGGTGGTTCAGGAACGCGAGCTTGACGACGCCGGTGGCCCCGTTGCGGTGCTTGGCGACGATCAGCTCGGCGATGCCCTTGTCCGGGCTCTCCTCGTCGTAGACCTCGTCGCGGTAGATGAACCCGACGATGTCCGCATCCTGCTCGATCGAGCCGCTCTCTCTGAGGTCGGCGAGCATCGGACGCTTGTCGGTCCGGGACTCCGGCTGGCGGGACAGCTGGGACAGGGCGATGACCGGCGCGTCCATCTCCTTGGCGAGCATCTTCAAGCCCCGGGAGATCTCAGCGACCTCCTGCTGCCGGTTGTCGACCCGGCGGGGGGACTGCATCAGCTGCAGGTAGTCCACGATCACCAGGTCGAGCCCGTGCTTCTGCTTGAGCCGCCGGCACTTGGCCCGGATCTCGTTCAGGGTGATCGACGGCGTGTCGTCGATGAACAGCGGGGCCTCGGACAGCGTGCCGAGCGCGTCGCCCAGCTTGAGCCAGTCGGCGTCGTCGAGCCGGCCGGTCCGCAGCTTGCCGGAGTCGATGCGCGCCTCGGCCGATAGCAGCCGGTTGACGATCTCGATCTTGGACATCTCGAGGCTGAACATGATCGACGGCCGCCCGATCTTGGCCGTCACGTAGTGCGCGAGCCCGAGGGCCAGGGAGCTCTTGCCCATGGCCGGTCTCGCGGCGACGATGATGAGGTTCTGGGGTTGCAGGCCGGCGGTGAGACGGTCGAAGTCGTTGTAGCCGGTCGCCAGCCCGGTGACCTCGGAGCGCTGGTCGGCGAGCCGTTCGATCTGCTCGAAGGAGTCCGACAGCAGATCGCCGAGCTTGGCGTAGTCGGACACGCTGCCGGTCTGCGCCACCTCGTAGACGAGGCTCTCCGCCCGGTCGACGATCGTCTCCGCATCGTCGGAGCCGTCGTAGCCGAGCTTGACGACCTCCGTGCCGACATCGATCAGGCGCCGCAACAGGGCCTTCTGGCGCACGATCCTGGCGTAGTAGGCGGCGTTCGCGGCCGTCGGGACCGCGACCGTGAGGTCGTAGACCGCGGCCGCGCCACCCACCTCGTCGATCCGGCCGTGCCGCGCGAGCCAGTCGGTGATCGTGACGGTGTCGACCACGTCCCCGGCGGTGTTGAGGGCGAGGACCCCTTCGAACACCAGCCGGTGGGCGTTGCGGTAGAAGTCCTCCGGCCGGAGGATCTCGGTGACATCGGACGTCGCGTTCTTGGACAGCAACGCCGCGCCCAGCACCGAGACCTCGGCTTCGAGGGAGTGCGGCGGGACCCGGTCGTAGGCGCGAGCTCGCCCCGCCGGCGAGCCGCCCTCGGCCGGCGCGGGGTCCGGAGGCGGGGCAGGGGGCGGCGGCGCGGCATCGCTCATGTGGCGATCACCTCGTCCCCGGCCACGTCCTGCCCCCTTCCGTTCCCTGGTTGCTCCTCCGGCCGGACCCGCGGGCCGCGGCTCACGATCCCGTGGTCGCGTCCTCCTGGGCGCCCTGCGAGCCTGCCTCGTCGGCCTTGGGGTCCGCAGCTGCCTCCGCGGGGTCGGCGCCCGCCTCGGCGGCGTCCTCGTTGGACCCCTCGGTCTCCGCCAGCTCGGACTCGTAGGCCTCAGCGGCTTCGAGCGCCTGCTCGGCGAGCTCGTCGATCTCGCTGGTCTCGGTGGTCAGCGGTGGCGGGGGCACGTCGTCCGCGTTGACGATCGCACCACCCTCCTGGACGGTGACCTTGCCCTCCTCGTCGATGACGTCGACGAGGACGGTAGCGTCGACCTGCGGGTGCACCTGGACCGGCACCTCGTAGGTGCCGATGACCTTGATCGTGCCCTTGAGGTCGATGCGCTTGCGCGGGATGTCGTGGCCGCGCTCCTTGAGCACGCGCGCGATGTCCTGTGCGCTGACCGACCCGTAGAGTGACCCGTGATCGTCGACGCGGGCCGAGATCACCAGCGTGCGGGCCTCGAGCGCGTCCTTGGCCGCCTGGGCGGAGTCGAGGGTCTTGGCCTCGGCCGCCTTGCGTGACCGGGTCAGCGCCTCGGCTTCCTTCATCGCGCCCTGGGTGGCCTTGATCGCCATCCCCCGGGGCAGCAGGTAGTTGCGGGCGAAGCCGTCCGCGACGTCGACGACGTCGCCGGCCAGCCCGAGGTTGTCGACCTCGCTCTTCAGGATGACCTTCATCGTGTCCTCCTCAGCGGGTCGTGTACGGGATCAGCGCCATCTCACGCGCGTTCTTCACGGCAGCGGCGAGCTGGGCCTGGCACTTGGCACAAGCGTTGGACGTCCGACGTGCCTTGATCTTCGCGCGCTCGTTGAGGAACGGCTTGATCAGCGACAGGTCCTTGTAGTCCACGTACTCGATGCCCTGGGAACAGATCGGACAGGGCCGCGGCTTGCGGGGCCTGCGGTCCTTGGCGTCCTTGTCGGGCTTACGGGGCGGCATGGGCGTGCTCCTCTGTGGGGCGCGGCCGGCGATCGGGCCGCCGGCGCCGTTGCTGGTCGGGTCGGGGCGGTGCGGGTCGGGGCGGTGAGGCTCGGGGCGGTGCGGGGCGGTCCCCAGCGGGCGCGGGACCGCACGTGGTGGCTAGAACGGCACGTCGTCGTCGGTCGGGGGTGGCGGAGCCGAGCTGGAGGCGTCCTGCGACGCACCGGCCGAGGGGCCCGAGGTCTTGGCGGGCTTGGCCTGTGCCCACCGCAGCGAGGGCGCGATCTCGTCGGCCTCGATCTCGGTGACCCAGACGGTCTGGCCCTGCTGGTTCTCGTAGTTGCGGACCTTGACGCGGCCGATCACCACGACGCGGTCGCCCTTGGACAGCGACTCGGCCGCGTTCTCGGCGAGGTCCCGCCAGGCGTTGACGTTGAGGAAGGTCGTCTCCTCCTGCTGCTGACCGTCACGACCGGTCCAGCGGCGGTTGGAGGCGACCCGCAGTGTTGCGACCGCCGCGCCGCCGCCGGTGAAGCGCAGCTCGGGGTCGTCGGTGAGGTTGCCGATGAAGGTGATGAAGTTGCTCTCGAACGCCATGTTGGCTCCTTGACGCGGTTACGACGCGGTTACGACCGTCGTGAGAGGTACGGGTCGGGTGCGTCGGGTCAGGCGTTGGAGCGGACGCGGGTCTCCGGCCGCACGGTCTTGAACCGCACGACGTGGTCGGAGATCTTGAGCTGGCGCTCGACCTCGGCGATGGCGTCGGTGCTCGCCTGCATGTCGAGCACGCCGTAGTAGCCGTGGTCGCGCTTGTTGATCTCGTACGCGAAGCGGCGACGGCCCCACCAGGCCTCGTCCACGAGGGTCCCGCCCTGCTTGGCGAGGACCTCCTTGGCGTGATCGAAGACCTGCTTGGCTTCCTCTTCCTCGATGGTGTCGGTGATGATCACCATCAGCTCATAGCGGCGCATGTGCACTCCTCTGGTCGCGCCGCCCCGCGCGGTCGCGCGGTGCGGTCCGGTGGCGACGACGACAGGTCGACGACATCCGGGGGTGTGGCCCCCGCGGGCGCGGCTGCTGCGACACGCGAAGCGCGCGGCTGCCGCCGTTGGGAGCAGGGGTGCGGTCGGTGCCGTGTCTCCGCGAGGACGCACGACGAGGTCGACGATCCCTACGGCGGTGACACGACGCGCGCGCAGCCACGTGAGCTGCGCGCTGACCCGGTGAACGTACCCGAGACACCCGTCCTCTCACAACCGCAACCGTAGGCGCGGGCTGCGACACGGCGACGTCGAGGTGGTGGCCTGTGGACGAAGCGGCGGGCCCGACGCGCCTCACCGCGCGCCGGGGCCGCAGCACCGCACAGCGGCGAGGTCGCTCAAGCCTGGCGCCCCTCCGCCTGCGTGTCGTCGCCAGCCAGGTCCCTGAGCTTGCCGACGGCACGGGCCGGCGACAACCCCTTGCGCTCGATCAGCACCGCCGCGCCGAGCAGCACGCTGCCCGCGACCGCGAGCCAGGCCCAGGTCGGCACCAGTGCCGCGTAGGCGACCGTCTCGACGGCCACCACGGTGAGCAGGACCAGGATGCCGCTGGTCAGAGGGCCACCACGACCCGCGGCGCCGCCGTAGACCACCGCGACCACGGCGAGCGCGCCGGCGAGGAGGGCGTGGATGCCCGAGCCACCCGCCAACCGCTCCCCGATCGCAGGGACCGCGACCAGCAGCAGCGGGGGCACGTCAACGGCCCACGAGCTGACCGTGCCCGCACGCCGGGCCCGCATCCCCGCCGCGACCAACTGGACCGCCACCGGCAGGGTCCACACGTCGACGGCGTCGATGCTGCGCAGGTCCAGCAGCAGCCAGATCCCGACCGTGGCGACGATCCCGCCACCGTGGCCGACGACGAGGTTGCGGCGAGCGACACCGATCGCGACCGCGGCGAGCCCGACCGCGACAAGCGCGATCGCCCGCGCCTCCGGTGTCACCCCGATCAGCGCCCAGCCGGGCAACACGGCGACGACCGCCACGACGGCGAGTGCTGCCCGCAGCGCCAGCTCCCGGGTGGTCAGCGCGCCGATGAGCGCGAGCAGCCCGAGCCCCATCAGCACGCTACCCAGCACGACCGGCCCGAACCCGAACCCGGTGACGACCGTCGCGGTCAGCCGCACGACCACCGGAGCGGCCAGGACGGCGACCGAGGTGCGGCGCAGCCGCACGGCGTCGAGCACGAGCCACACCGCGGCGGGGCCGAGGACCACGAGCAGCGCGGGGACGGGGCGCAGGAGCTCGAGGGCCGTCATCTGTCCGCTGGTCGTCACGCCGCCGAGCAGGTCCATGGGGACCTCTCGCACACCGGCGACGAAGAGCAGCGCGACGACACCCAGCCCTCGGACCACGTCCGCAGCCGCCGCGAGCCGGTCGATCGTCACGGCCAGCCCGAACAGCGCCACGACGGCGACCGCGACCTGCACCACGACCCCTTCGAGGTGGCCGACGGCGAGGAGGTCGCTGGTCGGTCCGGCGTCCCCGGCGACACCGGCCAGCAGCAGGCTCGCCAGGGCCGCGACGGGTGCGGCGATCGCGGTCGTCGGGGTGGCCAGGTCGTGGCCGGTCACGAGCAGCGAGCGCAGGTGGAGCCCGACGAGCGGTGCCGCCAGCAGGGCCACCGGCAGCGCTGCGGGGGTGTTCCAGGCCGCGCCACAGGCGAGCACCACCAAGGTCAGGACGACCGCGGCCCTGGCCGGGTCGGCCGACCTCGACGTCCCTGCAGCCGGGAGACGTCGGACGGCGTGGAGCAGACCGGCACCGGCGACCGCCAGGAGGAGCGTCGCGGCGAGCGCGGTCCGGTCCCCGGGTAGCGCCACCGTCAGCGCAGCCACCCCGTGCAGCGCGACCGCGCCTGCGAGCAGGACGGGGACCGCGCCGACGGTCCCGCCGGGGAGCCGGTACCGGACGACGGCGGTGGCGAGGGCGACGGTCGCGACGGCCAGGGCGACGGCGAGCTCCGGGTCGGCGGCGGTCCCGATGAGCACCTCCGGGGCGACCACCAGCTGGGCCGCGACGACCGCGCCGAACGAGGCCGCCACCTCGACGACCGCGGCGGTCCACTGCATCGGCACGGCGAAGGCGTCGTCGCCGTGGGCGATGATGGCGACGACCTCGACCAGGAGCAGGAACACCGGGGCGGCGAGCAGCACGGCGAGCCGGGGCGAACCCTCCGGCAGCACCGCGACGATGGCCGCGACCCCGCCCAGCACGGGCGCGAGGGCGGCCAACCGCCGTGAGCTCAGCACGCGGGCGGCGGTGGCGACGGTCGCGACCGCGACGGCGCCGACGATGACGGGCATCACCCACGAGGTGGGCACCCAGCCGGCCGACCCGATGGCGGCAGCGACGCGGCCACGAGCGAGGGTGGTGTCCAGCACGGCCGCGACCAGGGGCAGCAGCACCGAGGTGGCGGCCAGCGCCACGGGGCCGCCGCGCCAGATCCTCGCGACGCGCGTACCGCGCAGCCGGAGCGTGGCGAGGCTCAGCGCAGCGGCGACGGCCACGACCAGCGACGGGGCCACGACCCCTGCCAGGCCGAGGCCGGTGGCGAGGACGGGAACACCCACGATCGCCGCGGCCGCCAGCACCCGGGACCGGCCCGTGATCGCCAGCGGCGGCAGCGCCACCAGGGTCACCGCGCCGGTCAGGATCCAGGTGGCCTCGGCCGAGAGGTCGAGCTGCAACGCGAGGCCCAGCGCGTCGACGGGCAGGAGCAGCGCACCGAGGTGGAACAGCACCGCGCCGACAGCGGGGAGCACCTGCCGGAGGCGGTGCCCGCCGATGATCGCCGCGGCAGTGATCGACGCGACGACCGCCACGCGTGCGGTCATCCCGAGCACGTCCCAGGACACGGCGAGGAAGGTGCCGGCCGCGACCAGGAGGAGCAACGCTCCGGTCGCGGCCACCCAGGTGGCTGCGGTCGATCGCGAGGTCTGGTCGTCGGCGGGGAGCCGGGAGGGCCGTGGTGGGGGTGGCGGCCCATCGGACGACGCGCTCACGCTCACCGGAACTGCACCGCCGGGTGTCGCATCGTCGGTCGGCGCGCCGCCCGGTGCCGCGCTCCCCGGAGCCGGAGCATCGATCCGCGCAGCCGCGGACGGCGCCTCGGGGTCCAGCCTCGTCTCCGGCGCGGGGGGCGGTGGGGTCTCCGAGCGCTGGCGACGGCGCTCGCGCGGACCGGGATCCTGCGACCGGTGTCGGTCACCGGCCGCGCCTGCGCCGGTGGACCCGCCTCCGCGGTTGGACCGGCCTCCGCCGGTCGCTCCTGGTCGATCGGTCTGGCTCAGCATCGGGACACCTCCATCTCGTTGCTGCCAGCATCGGCCCGGATCGCGACCCCCGGTACCCGGAGCAGCCCCCACATCGACGTGGGGATCCCCCCACAGCACCTGGGAGGTGCCTCTCGAGCACACCGCAGGTCCGCAAGGTGGGGTCGAGGCCATCGGGTCCTGCCCCACGCCGTGCGGCTTCGCTGGACGACCCGCCGCGGCCGGGTTACCTTCCGGCGGTGCGCCGGGGCAGCGCCGGGGCAGCGCCGGGACAGCGCCGGGACAGCGCTGAGGCCGGAGCTCCCGACGCAACCGCGACCACCGCGACTGCGGTCAGCGAACGGGAAGGGGTGTGCGACGTGCGTGGTTCGGTCCGCAACAGCTCGAGGTACCTGGCCGCGGCCTGCGCCGCGGTGGTCCTCGTCGCCTGCGGCGGAGCCGAGGAGCCCACCGAGGACGATGCCGATGCCCCTGCGGCTGAACCCGCCGAGGAAGCCGCGGGGCAGGCTCCGGAGGCTCCGGCCACCGAGACCGATCCACCGGAGGAGGACGAGGGCGGCGACGACGGGTCCGAGACCGACGGCGGGAACGAGGACCGCACGCTCGTCGCGACGTCGTTGGTCCCGGAGATCGCGGCCTTCGCGTCACCCGACGGAGACGCCGAGGTGACCCACTCCCTGGAGCACCCGACCGAACGCGGTGTGCCGCGCGTCTTCCTCGTGGAGGAGCGGCGCGACGGGTGGCTGAAGGTCCTGCTGCCGGTCCGACCCAACGGCTCCACCGGCTGGATCCGCGAGGACGACGTCGAGCTGGCGTGGAACCCGTACCGGATCGACGTGAACCTCGAGGACTTCGAGCTCACGATCCACCGCGAGGACGAGCTCGTGCTCGAGGCCACGATCGGGTACGGCGACGAGGACACCCCGACCCCGGGTGGGCGCTACTACATCACCGAACTGCTCCAGCCCCCGGAGCCGGACGGCCCCTACGGCACCTACGCCTTCGGGCTGTCGGGCTTCAGCGACGTCCACCTCAGCTTCGCCGGCGGCGAGGGCGTGATCGGCATCCACGGCACCAACGAGCCCGACTCGGTCGGCAGCACCGTCAGCAACGGCTGCATCCGCGTGCACAACGACGTGATCAGCGAGATGGCGACCTTCCTGCCCCTCGGCACCCCGGTCACGATCAGCTGAACGTCACGTCGTCGAGCACGGCGGTCATCTATTCGATCCCGTGCTCGACGGCGTAGCGGATCAGCTCCTGCTTCCGGTTGAGGTGCAGCTTGTCGAGGATGTTGCGCACGTGGTTCTCGACGGTCTTCGGTGAGATGTGCAGTTCCTCGCCGATCTGCTTGTACGGGTACCCGCGCGCGACGTGCTGGAGCACCTCGCGTTCGCGGTCGCTGAGCGGGTTGGTCCCCGACGCCTGCTTGGACAGCCGCCGGAACTCGCCGAGCACGAGCATCGCCAACGACGAGCTGAACACCGGCTCGCCCTCGGCTGCCCGCAGCAGCGAGTCGCGGAGCTCATCGCCGGGGGTGGACTTGGTGAGGTAACCGACAGCGCCCGCGGCGACGGCGTCCAGCAGGTCGCGCTCCTGCTCGCTGACGGTGAGGATCACGATCCGGGTGTCCTGACCGCAGGCCTTGACCACGGCGATGCCGCCACCACCCGGCATCTGCAGGTCGCACACCACCAGGTCGGGCCGCTGCTCGTTGATCACGTCGATCGCTTCGTCGGCCGTGGAGGCCATCCCCACCACCTCGAAGCGATCGCCGAGATCGGCCGCGACCCCGTCGCGCCAGATCGGATGATCGTCGGCCAGCACCACCCGGATCGGCGGCCGTCTTGGGGTCGCCTTGTCCACGTCCACGCTCCTCGTCCCGTCACCCGATGTCCCGTCACCCGATCCTCACGCCGCCGAGGGTAGACCTCGGGTGGCTCTCTGCCCGGTTGCTCCGCCGTGGACCGTGGACACCCGTCGCGAACCGATGGCACGTTCTCCCCGCCCGACGTTGGCTACCGGTCCCCTTCGCGGACGATCCTTGCGACCACAGGCAGGGACCGTCACCCGGCATCCGCCGTCGGGCCCTTCGCGGTCGATCCTTGCAGCCACACGCAGGGACCGTCACGGGGCATCTGCCTGCCGACGTTCCCGTGCGGGGAGGACGCCGGTCGGTCGCCACCACGCATGCCGGACCGCAGCGTTCGTCCCGTCGCGGTGACCTGGCGAGGCGCGGTCGGTCCGTGATCAGCGTGCCGGGACGGTGAGGCGGATCTCGGTGCCGCGGCCCGGGCTCGACGCCACCTCGACGTCGCCGCCGACCTCGGCGATCCGGCCGCGGATGGAGCGGGACAGGCCGACGCGCTCGACGATCGCGTCCGGATCGAACCCGGCGCCGTCGTCGCGGATCGAGACGAACAGCGCGGGGCTAGCGTCGGCGTCCTCGGCTGGCTCGGCGTAGACGACCGCGTGCTGGGCCTGACCGTGCTTGCAGGCGTTGGTCAGGGCCTCACCGACCGCGCCAGCCACCGCGTCGATGACGGGGCGATCGGGCTCCGGGAGATCGTCGGGGACCAGTACCTCGACGCGGATGCCGTAGGTCCGTTCGCATCGTCGGGCGGTGTGGCGGAGGGCGTCGCCGAAGGCGCCGGCGCCGATGGCCGGAGAGCCGGGGACCCCGAACAGGTACTGGCGCAGGTCCTGTTCCTGTTCACGGGCGAGGCGGGACAGCTGCGGATCGTCGGTCCGGCGCTCGACGACGGCGAGCGTCTGCAGCACCCCGTCGTGCAGTTCGCGGGCGACCTCCTCACGGGCGCTGGCATGGGCGAGGGCGCGCTCGGCCTCGATGGCCCGTGACTCCGTGCGGCGGATGAGGTCGACGACGTACCCGCCGACCCCGCCGGCCATCGCCAACATGACCGTGCTCGTGGTGATGGACAGCACCCAGGCTGGGGTGAGACCGAGGAACAGTTCGATCTCATCCGGTGGGATGGGTGGGGCGTTGAGGATCGATGAGACCGCACGTCCCGCTCCCAGGAGCACGCCGGTCGTGATACCACCGATCGGACCGAAGGCGATCCCGGCCGCCAGCGCCCCGGAGATCGGCCACGCCACGCCGAGCGGCTGCTCCGCGCCGAAGACGTGCGGCGAGCGGTAGACGAAACCGTCCGCGAGCTGCAGCGACAGACCGACCCCCACCTCGACACCGACGCTGAGGGGCCGGGACTGCAACGTGTGGTCGCGCCGGACCAAGAGGGTCAGCCACACCGTCACCACCAGCGCCGCGAGCACCAACCCGAAGGCGATGATCGGGCGGGTCAACGCGCCGCGCGCGAGGACCAGGACCGTCGCCATCCAGGTCCACGCGACCCAGCGGTAGACGGCCAGCCCGTTCCAGATGCTGCGCTCCATGCGCGCAACGGTAGGCGGCCGTGCCTCCCTCGCGACGACCGGCGACGTGTCGGCGCGCCAGCCGTCGTGCGCGATCGCACGGGTCGCACGGGGAGC